>JBASXE010000499.1:0-1919 GCA_049276875.1 Roseovarius sp.
TGATCTCCATTCAGCCTTACAACCGAACAGAATCACAAGTGACTGAACTCACTCAAATAGTTTCAAATCAGGCTCTTAGTTCTTGGATGCCAGCTTCATTCCAGCATGCATGCACCGCCCGAAAGCCGCCGAATTCGAGAAAAAGAGGAAGGGTTCGCATCCAGGCGATTGCTTCCTTGGCCGCATCCGACCCGTGTGGGAATTCCTTTAGAAAGGATCCGTGTTGCTCGATGTTCTTTTGCGAGTGATCCCTGAGAGGCCCGTTCTGACCCTTCGTGTGGAAATGTATCGCGTTCAGTTCATGGTTGCCCATGACTGCGGACGCAGTGCCAGCATCGATCATTCCCCGAACGATACGGATGACCTCCCGATTGCCGGGCCCACGGTCAATGAAATCGCCTAGAAAAATCGCATGACGGCTTGGGTCGGTATGCCGCCACGCACCACGCCTTTCAGAGTATCCAAGATTGCGGAGAGCCGCTCTCAGTTTTCCTGCCTGTCCATGGATGTCTGGAATGATGTCGTACATTCTGAGTTCCTTTCTTAATTTTTGGTTTCTGCTCAGCACCCTCATTGACGCTTCTCATTCGTCGTCATCGTCTGAAGACTGTCTGATTTGCTTTTCGAGCCATTTTTCATTTTGGTGATCGAAGTATGTTGCGAGCTCAGGGTAAAACTCTGAGGACGCTGTCGCAAAATTGAAGATTTCGTGGGCGTTGGTCCCATCGAAGTTCAAATCTCTGTAGTCATCGATGAGTCCGTTTTCATCGATGATGGAAATCACCTGGCGCATCGACAGTGGGTTCTTGGCCCATCGCGGCTTCCGAAGTAAGAAGCCAGGCTTTGCGGACCCCAGTAGGACTTGGGTCTGAAGTCGAGGTCGAACGCTTCGAACATCATGGTTCCTCCAGTATTTTTGTATCTTTTCAGAATTTCAATGTTCAGGCAGCCAGCCTTGCTGTCTGGCGTACTTGGCGGCGCCTACAGCGGGCAGATGGGCCCAGTTGAGATCTGAAGGCTGCATCTCTATGCCGTATTCCTGGTTCCAGGCCCGCCCGCATCGGTTGCATTTGTGGCCATCGGTCAAGCGTTGAATCCAGATCATCACGACGTCCCAACTGCCGCAGATACACAGTTCACGTGGGGGCAGGGTGCCTTTCGGTACACAGCAGGCCATCAGTACTCCTCGCCGGAAGCATCGCCAAGATCGACAACAAGCCAACTCGTTCGTTCAACCACTTCTGCCGCAAGATGCGGCAGCCACCAGGAACCATCGAGTTTAGCTGTCGCATAGCGCGGCGTACTCGGATGTTCGCCCAGTTCTAGCCCCAGGTGCGGGATACGGGCGCCAAAGGGGCCGGTGATTTGGTCGCTGAAAAGATCGTACAGAAGGTCGTGAGCTTCCGTTTCGGGCCGGTAGTTTGCATGCCAAATGCGAAAGGCGGGATCTTCGAATTCGGTTGGCTCATAGAGATCCTCTTCCGCAAACCAACCCTCTTCGATCATACGCCAATGATCCGGTTGTTGCAGGACGAGATCGGTGCCTGGGCCGAAAGCCTGCACGAGGGCCTCTGGCTTGATCAGTTCCGGTGGCGTCTCAGGGCCGTCGCTAAAGAGCAGTAGCCGACCGTCGCCGGTTTGTTTGGTAAACAGTGTCCGCTCCCGTGGTAGGGCCTTCAAGGGTAGACGGACGTCCGGTTCCTCGGACGCATTCACAGCTAGAGGACTGGATGCCGTAGCAGCAGTTGTGACGATGAAATCTCGACGCGTAATCATAGCGGTCTCCTCGTTCGAGACCGGCAGGACAATCGCTTGTGGATGAGGCCAACCCATTCGTTGCCGATCTGGCCGCATCCCCTTTCGGGCGACCACCTTGCCGGGTTTGGCAGGTTGGCGGAGGCACAGCCTCACTCTTGATG
>JBASXE010000500.1:0-2112 GCA_049276875.1 Roseovarius sp.
TTCACAGTCAACGGAACCGCCGTTTCCGTTGACTTTCTGATGCTCAATTTGCCCCTCAGATTTGGGCGGTTCAGAAACTGAACAAAAACGCCGCTTTTGTTCACTTCCTGATGCTCAAAAAAACCGCCTTCTGATCCGTGAAAGTGTTGATTGTCGACTTCACTCATCTGCAGGCGGCTTGGGTTCGCCTTTGCGGATGTGCTTTGGTGGTCTACGTCTGCCCATTGGTTGCCTCCTCTTCCACAACTACCAGCACCGCCTGCCGGATCCGGTCAGCCGCATCGGGCGGTAGGTCATGAACCACCTCACCCATCCAAGCCGCCGCATCGGCGCTCAGTTGCTCCAACGTGCCACCCGCCTGCCGCGTGTTGAACTTGCCCCGCACAAGGTCACACGCATCGCTGACACGCCGCTCAAGCAGAGCATGCACCAGCCCCACGCAATCACCGTGTCCAGTCAGATGGGGGTCGCTCAGCCGCGCCAGATCAACGCTATCGCGGTCATGATCCGTGCCGTTATTTGGAACCGGCATCGCCATGCCCACCAAATGCCTTCGCCATCACGCGCCGAAAGTCATCGGCTGTCGATTTCGATTTTGCCATGTTCCGTCCTCCTCACATAACCCAATGGCCAAGATCATCAGGCAGGGCCAGCGCCTCTGCCTGTGACGTCAAATATACCGCATCCAGTATAGCGGCCAACCCGTCGATCTTCATAGCGCCCTGACCAGACGCGCCCCCATCCCGCTTGCCAATCCGGCGCAACCCGCTCTGCGTCTCGACGATCGCCGCGTTCTGCACATTGAAATCCAGCAGGGCAGACGGGGCGCGGCTCATTTTCATGTCCGCCAAGATCGCCTCAAGCGCCGCCAAGGCGGATCCGATAACAACCGATGACTGACTGACCGGCACGAATGGGATCCCCGCGAAGTGCTCAAGCGTGGTCTTGGCACCGACCCTGCCGTGCTCATCACCGCCAAATGCCACGCCCGGATAGACCGAGTAGACCTGCGCCACCCATCTGCCGATTTCCGCATCAATATCGGCGGCATCTGCAACCAATGTCAGCGACCCATCCTCGATCGTCTGATCATAGACATCCTGCGTGTTCTGGGTCGCGCGATCATACCCGCTTTGCACCAGCCATTGGCGCACCTCGGCATGATATTCGCCACCATCGTATTTCCGCAGCAAACAGGCCGCGGCAGGGTCATCGGTGCCGCCAACGTCAACGCCGATCGTGACCGCTTTCACATCCGCAAACCCATCAACCGAATGAAGCGGGGCGCGGGGCCAGTGCGCATGCAGCGGGCTTTCCGCGGCAGCCGCCAAGTCATCCGCTTGTACGCCTAGCCGTTGGGATAGCATCAGCCTGAATTCATCCTTGTCACCACTGGCGGCCGCGCGTTCGACCTCGGCCCGCATCATGCCGATGTCCATTGTGCCCCGCTGTTTCGGCGTCGTCAGGGACGGCATGCCGCGCCACCATTGTTCGGGATCATCGATGCTCAGATCCGGGCGTTGCTCGATCGGAAATTCAAACAATACCGGCAGGAACGTCGGGTCGTCGATCTCGCCATCCCGCACTTTCCGAGCGTAATCCAGCCGCTTTTTGAAGATGCCTTGCGGCTGGCCCACGGACATGGTGCTGATCATGATCGTTTTGAATGCCGTGCCGAAATTCCGGCCGCCGCGTTCCAACTGATCAACCACCTTTTCGCCCGCATTGATCGTTCCGATCTCATGCAATTCATCGACGATCAGCATGATCGGGCGGCGGCCCACGGCGGCGTTCATGTCGCAGGCCAGAATTTGGATCGTGATCCCGGTGCTTTCGTGGACCAGCGATCGGCTTTGCACGTTGGATTTGAATTGATCCCGCAGTTCGTCGTCCGCCAGAATGCACTCTTGGATATGCTCAAAAACGATCCGCGCAGCAGGTATCGTCGGGGCAAGGATCGCAACCAAGCCGCGATGATGTATGTTCTTGGCCCTGCAAAACATAACCATCGCGATCGCCATGGCCGCGACCGTGGTCGACTTGCCGCTGTTATGGGTTGGGATCATGCCTTCACCCGCTAGGAACAGGTGGCTTGGGTGATCAATCGTAATG
>JBASXE010000501.1:0-2033 GCA_049276875.1 Roseovarius sp.
ATCGTGGGCAGCGAACTTGCCGAGGTGGATCTCTGGCGCACGGATCTGGGCCATACCTGCCCAGTGCTGCGCGTCGATATCGACGCAGAAGTGCTCGCGCAGATGCCCGGCTCCGAGGCGCTCCTGATGGACAGCCTTGGCTTTTTTGAGCAACTCAACGCCGCGCTGGACGGCCACAGCGCCAAGGCCGCATGGAGCCCTGCACCCGTCAAACAAGCACGCGCGCGTTGGCGGGCAGAGGCGGACGCAGAACGTCCCGGCATCGCGCCCATTTGTGACGCACTCCGCGCGGTCATGCCCGAAGACGCGATGATCTTCTCGGACATGACGCAATTCGCCTATACCGGCAAAGAGGTGTGGGACATGGAGCGCCCCGGCCATTGGCACCACCCGTTCGGCTTTGGCACGCTTGGCTATGCCCTGCCCGCAGGCATCGGCGGGGCGGTGGCCCGGCCCGGCCTGCCCACGGCTGTGATTGCTGGGGATTACGGCTTCCAATACACGGTCCAGGAGCTTGGCACCGCGGTGGAACTACGACAGCCCTTGCCGATTTTCCTGTGGGACAATGAAAAGCTGAAGGAAATCGAGGACAGCATGGTCCGCGCCCAGATCGCACCCAATGCGGTGATCGCGCACAATCCCGATTTCGTGGCCCTCGCCAAAGCCTATGGCGCCTATGCCTGCGCGCCTCAAACGCTGCAAGAGCTTCAGGGTGAGACGCTCAAAGCCTTCGCAGCAGACGGCCCCACGCTGATCTACATGACGCCCGCGCTGTCGGCCTAGCCAATGTGACCGACGGGGCCGGACGCCCCTGTCTGGCCCCGGTGGAGCATCAGATGGTCGAGCAAAACGCAGGCCATCATCGCCTCGCCAACGGGCACGGCGCGGATGCCGACGCAAGGATCGTGGCGGCCCTTTGTGACCACCTCGGTCGCAGTTCCGTCCATCCGGATCGACGCGCGCGGGCTCAGGATCGAGGACGTAGGCTTCACCGCAAAACGCACCACGACATCTTGGCCCGTCGAGATGCCCCCGAGGATACCGCCCGCGTGGTTGGAGCTATACTCCGGCCCGTCCGCGCCCATGTAAATCTCATCGGCATTCTCAGTGCCCATCAGCTCGGCAGCGGCCATGCCCTCGCCAATCTCCACGCCTTTCACGGCGTTGATCGACATCATCGCGGCGGCCAGATCCGTGTCGAGCTTGCCATAGATCGGCGCGCCAAGCCCGGCAGGCAGGCCACGCGCCACAACCTCGATCACCGCCCCGACGGAGTTATGGTCCTTGCGCAGCTTTTGCAGATACGCCTCCCATTCGGGGGCCGCCGCCGCATCGGGCAGCCAGAAATCATTGCCCTCGATCGCGTCCCAATCAAACCGCGCGCGGTCCAGCACCATCGCACCCATCCGCACCATATAGCCCTTGATCTGAACCCCCGGCAGCGCTGCCGCGAGGGCCGCACGCGCCACACCACCAGCAGCAACCCGCGCGGCCGTTTCGCGCGCAGAGCTGCGGCCACCACCGCGATAATCGCGCAGCCCGTATTTCTGGTGATACGTGATATCCGCATGGCCGGGCCGGAACGTGTTTGCGATGTCACCATAATCGCGGCTGCGCTGATCCGTGTTCTCAATCATCAGCTGAATGGACGTGCCGGTGGTGCGCCCCTCAAAGACGCCCGACAGGATGCGCACCGCATCAGGCTCGTTGCGCTGGGTCATGTTCTTGTTCTGACCGGGGCGCCGCTTGTCGAGCCATTGCTGGAGCGTGGCCTCGGAAATCTCCACGCCCGGCGGGCAGCCATCGACGGTCGCGCCCAGCGCAGGCCCATGGCTTTCGCCCCATGTCGTAACGCGGAAAAGATGTCCAAATGTGTTCAAGCTCATGGCGCGGCTCCCTTTATAGGGGTGGTCTAGCGGCGCACAGCCCCTGCCTCAAGGGCCTTTGCGCCTTTTGACAATGGCGCGCTTGCCGCTACAGTTACCATAACATCGGCGCGCAATGAGCGATGAAAGGAAAAGACAATGTGCCAA
>JBASXE010000502.1:0-3870 GCA_049276875.1 Roseovarius sp.
ACCCTGCGCCGACCTGAAACACCCCCATGCCCATTGCAATGCCGCCATCCCGGACCGACAACACCAGGGACAAATCCAAAAACAGGCATATGCCGGAGGTCACGATGATGCCGAACAATCCGGACAGAAACACCGACGGCAGCATTTCACCCGATTTCCCCCACCGCAGCGCCACAGTGAAGACCGCAAATCCAAAGGCGGACCCCAAAGCCGCCAGGCTGCCCTTCACGGCAACGCCACCGGATTTATCTGCGACCATGATCGCGATACCGGCAATCGCAACGGTGATCGCCACCCAGGTGGCAGCGCGTACAGGTTCACGCAAGACGATCCATCCAAGAACTGCCGCCATAAAGGGTGCTGTTGCAAACAGAAGCATGGCGTTTGCCACAGATGTCGCCTGGATTGCATATATCCCTCCGGAATAGGCGGCCACCAGCGACAGCCCTGCGATCACTGCTGGGAACCCGGTGCGGCGAATCTGGGCAAAGGGGCTTTCTCCGGACCGCATGCGAATGAACACATAAAGCAGAAGTGACAGGCTGGCCGAACGGTAAAGCAATATCTGCCACACGACCGCGTCTTCGATCAGCCGTATTCCAAGCCCGACGGTCGACCACAGCACACCAGCAGCAAAGACAAACAGGACACCAAACCGATGCCCGTCTTTGCCTTGTGACGGTTGGCTCATGGCAGTCATTTGGTCTCCTTGGGGCATTTCTTTCTCATTGCTAACGATGCGGCTGTCGCTTTGGCCTTCCGTTTGCGACACCAAAACTGTCCGTGGCAAATGGATGGCAAGGAATGGCCTCAGACCGGCACCTTTTACCAGCGCCGCGAATTGGTACTTCGTCCCGCGTCTTGCCAGTTCTAGCTCAACGCAGAGAACGGCAACCGTTTTCGAACCAGCTGTTCGTAGATGGTGCGGCGAAGGTGTAAGAAGAGCCCGACCCAGTCATTGTGATTTTGTGCAGCGAGCGCACGCAGCGTGCAGAATGCGGCAAGAGCGAAAAGCTCATTGCTGTCGAGCAGCGAAAGAACCTGCCGTTCAGAGATTTGACACGATCAAGAATAAAGATTGCGAGCGTTCAAAACCTCATCAAATGATTGCATCATGCTGCTAACTCAGCGGGAGCCGGTTCAATCAGCGGGTCATCCGCTGATAGTTCTCATCCGAAAAGGGCAGCTTTTCGCCCTTCTCGGTGTCGAACAGCGAGCGGTCGATTTGCGTCAGCGCGCCCAGATAGACATGGATGCCCATGCAAGGCGTCTCACTTGCGCAGCCAACGGCATGAATGGCGCTTGGCCCGATTTGCAGGACATTACCGGCACTCAGCACAACTTCGCTGCTTTTGCGGATGCCGCCCGTCTCTGGATCAGCCTCGTAGAAGTCATTCCGCTCGGCCCCGCTGTAGACGCCGATTGTCGCCAGCATTTGATGATCATGCGCCGGAACAGTCTGTCCGGGCATGAAACGGCAGTGCCAGATCGAGACGGTGTCATCCTCGTGCAGGATCACGTCATTTTCCGCGAATTTCGGCATCGCGGCCTGCATGACTTCGGGGTTGGCCACGGCCTGTTCCAGCAACGCCTTGACCGCGACGCGAGGATTGTCGCCAGTGGCGGCGGTGCGCAGATTGGCAACAAGATCGTCAAGGTTGAAAGCATTTGCCATGGTCAGGTCCTTCGATTGAGGGCGGCCATCAATTGGGCCGGGGTCGGATGCGGCCCACGCAAAAGGGCGGCCAAGGTCGCGGCCGCGTCTGCTGGCAGGACGCCCGCGACGTAGGCTGCGCATTTTGCGCGCAATTCGTCATCACTCAGTGGTGCGTCGAAATTGCCCCGCGCATCGGTTGGACCAGAGGTAAGGCTGCGTCCGTCCTTTGTGCCGATTGTCACTGCCGCGAGGCGTTGAGCGGGGAATATTGCCGTCAGCTCCGGGTCCTCGGTCAGAGTGATCCGGTCGACAAGGCCCCACACGTCTGGCGCATCATAGGTCTCCGGCAGAATGTGTGCGGGCAAGATCGTGCCTTCGCGCATGGCCACGGCTAGGCAAAGCGGCAGGCTGTATTGTGCCTGATCGCCGTCGGCGGGGCGCATGGTGGCCAGACGGGTTGCTGCAGCGAAAGTCGAGACGGTGACCGACGCGATGTCGTCCACCGCGATGCCATAGGCGCGCATCAGCCCAAGGGTCGCCTCGATCGGCGGATGGGCCCAACGGCAGACGGGGTAGGCTTTGAAATTGGTCTCAAGGATGCGCCAGTGCTTCCCAAGGTCCTGCCAGTATTCGGCTGCGTCCTCGCAAATCGCGGCAGGCGCACCCGTAAACCCGTCTTCGGCCAGATCAAGGGCCGAGGCCCCGGTCAATGCCCCCCAAGACGTGCTGTCCTTGACCATCGACGGGTGGTCGATGCAGCGCATCATCGGCGCGCGGGGACCATAGTATTCCGCGATGCCGAGCGCATGGCGTGTCTGTTCAGCGTTCAGCCCACGCATGCGGGCCCCCATGGCGGCGGCACCCACGGCGTTCCACGCGCCCGACGAATGATAGTCAGCAGCGGTGTCATGCAACGAAAGCCCTGCACGGATCGCGATTTCCTCACCCACCACAAGATGCGTCAACATCTCGTCCAGCGTGCAATCAGGATCGGGGCCAAGTTCGGCCAACAGCAGAGGAACGAGGGCTGCACTCGCATGGCCCTTGCACAGCTGGTGCCCGTCATGACCATCCAAAGCATCGGTACTGCAGGCCCCCGCGAACGCAAACCCAACAGGGTTCACGCGCCGCCCGTCGAAAGGCATCGGCAAGTCGCCCGGATAGCGTTTTGCCGCATGGTCGCGCGCGATGCGGGCCGGTACGCTGCGGCTTCCGCCCGCCCAGACCGCCAGCGTGTCCATCAGGCAGCGGCGGGCCATGTGCAGCGCCTCGGGCGGGATATCTTCGGGCTTCAGGCCGTGTATAAACCCGGTGATCGGATCGAAATCCTGATCTTCAATAGGGCGCATCTACATCTCCCATTTCGACAAAAACCGATTTCGTCTGAGTATAGTGGTCTATCGCCGCCAGTCCATTCTCTCGTCCGATGCCGGAGGACTTGACGCCGCCAAACGGCATTTCAACTGGCGTCAGGTTGTAGCTGTTGATCCAGATCGTGCCTGCCTGAAGGCCCGCCACAACCCGGTGCGCGCGCTGGATATCGCGGGTGAACACACCTGCGGCAAGGCCGAATTCGGTGTTGTTGGCGCGGGCAAGGACCTCGGCCTCATCCTCAAACGACAGCACGGACATCACAGGGCCGAACACCTCTTCGCGCACGACAGTCATGTCGTCGGTGAGGTCGGCCAGCACGGTGGGGGCAATGAAACGACCATCGGCAAAGCCGTCGATGCTGACGCGATTGCCACCGGTGACAACCCTCGCGCCTTCACTGCGGGCGGTGTCGAGGTAACGTTCCACGATGTCGGCCTGTGCTGCGGAAACCATCGGCCCCATATGCGTGTCCGGGTCCATCGGATCGCCCAGCACCATCGCCTCGGTCCGGGTTTTCAGGCGGGCGAGGAAGTCTTCAAGCACCGATGCATGCACAAAGACCCGTGTGCCGTTGGTGCAGATCTGGCCCGTGGAATAGAAGTTGCCCAGCAGCGCGGCGCTCACGGCGTTGTCGAGGTCGGCGTCCTCGAACACGATCAGCGGGGATTTCCCGCCCAATTCCAGTGTGACGTGTTTGAGGGTCTCTGCCGCCCCCGCCATGACCCGCTTGCCCGTGGACACAGAGCCGGTGAGCGAGACCTTGTCGACGTCCGTGTGGGTGGTCAGCGCCCCGCCTGTCGCGCCAAAACCCTGCACCACGTTGAAGACGCCGTCGGGCA
>JBASXE010000503.1:0-3889 GCA_049276875.1 Roseovarius sp.
CTTCAGTTGGTCGGTTCCCATACCGCCATATTGCTTGCGCCAGCGGTAATAGGTTTGTTCGGTTATGCGCACTTCGCGGATCGCATCCACGCGCTGAACTCCTTGCCCGACAAGCACGTCAACCTGCCGCAGCTTCTGAACTATTTCCTCGGGCTTGTGCCGCTTGTTCGCCATTCCTTGTCCTCCGTCTCCTAAGCATACCGGTGGACCAATTCAGATGGGGAGGCTCAGTGCGGCACGATCAACGACTGCAAACGCCTCCACGGAACCACCGCATCCATCTCTGCCAGAAACTGCTCGCGTCGCGTGACCTTCTTCTTCATTGCAGCACGAAGTCCGGGAATGGCGGGCTGTTTGGGCATCGGCGCGGTCTCCTTCGGTCGATGCCCGCAGCCTACCAGATCTGTCCCACAGGCGCTGACGCCAGACAGTATGTGTCGATAAAAAATGTAGACATTTTATGCTAAACACGGAAATCTGAGTTTGGAAGGACACTTGATGACTCGTATTTGGAAAGAACCCTACCTCGGCGTGTATCGTGAACCCGGAGCGACCGTCCGGGACTCGCTAAGCGATCATGCAGAGGCGCATCTTAAATGGCGTGTCCTGAACGGCGCGTTCGTAAGTGGTGAAAAGATCCGGGAGGCAGCCCTTGCCAAGGAGCTAAACATCAGCCGTGCCACCATCCGCGAGGCCACACGACGTCTGGCGGGTGCAGGGCTTGTAGAGATCGACGCGCAGCGGGGCGTCTTCGTGCGGACCTACACGCTCGAACAGATCGAAGACATTTCGGGGATACGCTCGGCTTTGTGTGGCCTAACGGCATCGTCCTTGGTCAAGCGCGCTGGCCCAGCGGACCTGCAGCGGATCAAGGATCTTTTTGAACGAGTGGAAGCCGCCGAGGCGCGCCCCTTCGAGCCTTCAGATTATGTTTTGGGGCTTTTGTACAACGAGGCGGTGGTGCGCGCGGCAAATAACGAGCGGCTGTTTACGTTGTACCATGAGGCTTGGCAGCAGATGCGGATCTTCAAGCTGTTCTTGCGCCGACATACCCACGGCGAGCTGGATGTTCAGACGCATAACCGGACGATGTTCACGCAAGGAAGCGTGCATCGCCGCGCACTGTACGAGGCCGTCATGTCGCTGGAGGAGGATCAGATCGCTGACGCAATGCAGCGATCAGCCGATCATTCGCTTGAACGCGCGCGCGAAGGTTTCGCCGACTATCTCGAGGCCACGCGGTCAACTTGGCGCGAGAAGATCGTCTCAAAACGGACGCCAACGGGGAATGCAAACCAAACATAACCCCAACATCTGAAACTAGGGAGGACGAAAATCATGAAAAGACTCACAAGGATTATATCCTGTGCCTTGGGGTTGACCCTGTCGGCGGGGATGTCGCAGGCGGATGTCGACTTTAGCGGTCAGACGATCACCGTGGTGGTGCCGTTCGGGGAAGGCGGCGGGACTTCGCAGGTCTTCGGCTTCTTCCAGCCGTTCCTGCAAGAGTACTTGCCCGGCAACCCTTTGGTGCAACTGCTCAACGTGCCAGGCGGCGGGTCAATCCGCGGTGCTAATCAGTTCCATAACACCCAGACCCCAGACGGGACGTATCTGCTGGCGACCTCGACCTCGACGATCGTCAATCAGGCAGCGCGCAACCCTCTGGTCGAATACGACCTCGCCGCCTATGAGCCGGTGGTGTTGCTCGGTGCGGAAACCCATTGGTTCACCAGCGCCTCCGTGATCGACGAGCCCTACGATTTCGGACCTATTCTTGAACGTCCCTTGGCGCTGTATGCGCTGAACTCGCCAAGTTCGGCGGATTTGTTTCACGTCTGGACCTTCCACACGCTCGGCATCGAGGGAGCTCGGCCGATTCCGGGCTTGTCATCGGCGGCGGGTTTTCAGGCCTTCTTGCGCGGCGAATTGCAAATCAGTTCGCACGGCACGAGCAACTATCTGCGCCAGGTGCAACCCGGTATCGAGAGCGGAGAGTTCAAGGATCTGATGTCCTTCGGACTAATCCGTGAAGACGGCACTGTCGACCGGATGCCTTATTCACCCGACACCCCGACCTTCCCCGAACAGTATGAGCGAATCCGTGGCACGCCGCTGGCTGGCGAAGAGTTAGAAGCCTACCGGGCGATCAATGCGATCTGGAACCAGGCCAGCAAGGCGATGTTCCTGCCCACCGGCACACCTGAAGAGATCGTCGAGGTCTGGCGCAATGCGTTCCGCGCGATCGTTCAAGACCCCGAGTTCATTGCCCAAGCGGCCACTCAGCTTGGTCCGACTGAAATCATCATCGGCGAGTCTGCCCGGGATATTGTGGCGAGCGCCTCCATCCTGTCGCAGACCACCATCGATCAACTCAATACGGCCTTGGCGGCTAACCGGTTCACCTACCGCATAGAATAAGTACCGTGATCTGCCCGATGCCAGCGGGGCATCGGGCAGACGACGTCCCCTACCACGCGGAGTTAAGCCATGGACCTGTTCTTTACTGTGCTCGGGGCGCTTTTCTCGCTGGAACATTTCCTTTTTCTGATGGCGGGTATCCTGCTGGGACTTACCGTAGGTATTCTTCCCGGCCTTGGCGGAACCACCGCGCTGGCGATCCTTCTGCCTTTCGTTTCTGCCTTCGAGCCAACAAGTGCTTTGGCCCTGATGATTGGCGTTCTGGCACCCACTACGACATCCGACACGTTCCCTGCTGTCCTAATTGGTGTTCCGGGTACCGCAGGTTCTCAGGCTACCGTCCTCGACGGCTATCCGATGGCCAAGCGTGGGGAGGCAGCTCGTGCGCTGAGCGCGGCCTTCCTGTCCTCGATGATCGGTGGGGTTTGGGGGGCCATCATCCTGACCTTCGCCATCGTCTTCGCGAAGCCGCTTATCCTTGCGGTCGGGTTCGGCGAGCAATTTCTGTTGATCGTGCTGGCCTTGATCATGGTCGGTGCCCTGACTGGGGCCAACCTCGTCAAAGGCTTGGCAAGCTGTCTGATCGGACTGGTCCTAGGGGCGGTTGGACTGGCCCAAATCACGGCCGAACCCCGGTTAACGTTTGGCACGCTCTATCTGACCGAAGGGGTGCCGCTGGTCGTTGTCGGGATGGGCCTGTTCGCAATCCCGGAAATCGTCTCGCTGCTCCAGTCAAAGGCCTCGATCACCGAAAAACTGAATCTTAGTGGGCAGTGGATCAGGGGCTTTCGCGACGTTGCAGCCAACTGGTTCCTCGTGTTCCGCTGCTCGACGATCGGGGTCATTGTCGGGGCCTTGCCGGGTCTTGGCGGAACGGTCGTTGACTGGATCGCCTATAGCCATTTGCGCCAAACCGCCCGCGACACCACAAATATTGGCAAGGGCGACATTCGCGGGGTGATCGCACCTGAATCGGCGAATAACGCAAAAGAAGGCGGGGCGCTGATCCCGACCATCCTGTTCGGCATCCCGGGCTCGGGCAACAAGGTCCTGCTGCTGGGTGGATTTCTTCTTGTGGGCATTGAGCCGGGTATCGAGATGGTCACAACCCAGCTCGACCTAACCTATACGATCATCTGGTCGCTCGCTGTCGCCAATATCATCGGTGCCGGTATCTGCATCATACTTGCTGGGCCTATGTCCCGGATCACGACCGTTCCCTATTTCATATTGGCACCTGTGCTGATCGCACTGATCTTCTTCGCGAGTTACCAAGTTGGTCGAGACTGGAACAATTTCGCGGGCCTCATGGTGTTTGGGCTGCTGGGCGTGATCATGAAAAGCTATGGCTGGTCCCGCCCGGCCTTGCTGATCGGGTTTTTCCTATCTTCCAAGATTGAGCTTCTGAGTTACCAAACCTCGGCCGTCTATGGCATGTCGTTTCTGTGGCGCACAGGCTCGCTGATCC
>JBASXE010000504.1:0-1881 GCA_049276875.1 Roseovarius sp.
ACGCCCAGCTCCTCCTCCATGCGCCGCGCGGCGCAATCGAGGCTCTTTTCGTCCCAATTTGGATGGGTGCAGCAGGTGTTGGCCCAGAGGCCTGGTGTATGATATTTCCCCAGCGCGCGGCGCTGGATCAGCACGTCATCGCCGCTGACCACAAAGACGGAAACGGCCTTGTGCCGCAACCCGCGCTCATGCACTTCAAGTTTTTCCACTGGGACGAGCGTATCGCCCACCCATGCCGGAATCATAGCAGTCATGTTCTCTCCACAGAGACCAAGCGCGTCAAATGCGCCAGGTTTTTCAAGCCGATCTTGAGATGCGCCATCGGGCGCGCCTTGACCAGTTTTTTGTTCATATAAGCCTCGAATGTGAGGCGCTGCACGTCGATATCGTGACACAGCGACACGAAGCGTTCGCGCCGCTCGTCCGAGCGGTAATAGGCATTTTGCATCGAGGCCAGAACGCGGAACACGGTCTTATGTTCCTTCATGAAGAGCTGGCGCGCGAGTTTGAGGTTCTTGACGCGGCCCGTCACCAGCGTGGCGGCGCAGGCGGTGGCGGCCACGCGGCCCCCGACCATGGCATAGTAAATTCCTTCGCCCGAGGAGGGAGCGACGACGCCCGCCGCATCCCCGGCCAGCACCACGTCCAATCCATTGTCCCAACGGTCCAGCGGCTTGAGCGGGATGGGCGCGCCTTCCCGGCGGAGCGTTTCGCAATCGGTAAGGCCCGCCATCTCTCGCAGTTCGGCGGTGGCTTTCTTGAGGTCCACGGAGGCGACTTCGGTGCCCATGCCGACAGACGCGCTATCGCCATGCGGGAAGACCCAGCCGTAGAAATCGGGGCTGATTTTGCCGTCATAGATCACGTCGCAGCGGGCAGGATCATAGATCGCCGTCTTGGCCGGGGCCTTGATGATCTCGTGATAGGCCAGAACATAGGGGATCTTGTCCCCGCCGGGCACTTCGGCACGGCCCACCTTGGAGCGGGCACCATCAGCACCGATAATGAGCTTGGTGGGCAGGGCGCGCTCTTCGCCGGTGGCCTTGTCGCGGAAGACGACCTGAGTGGCTTCATCCCCGCGTTCGATCCGCAGAAACGTCCCGGTGAAAAGCTGCGCGCCCGCCTCAACCGCGCGGTTGCGCAGGAAGGGGTCAAAATCCTTGCGATCCACCATGCCGACGAACCCGTTCTCGATGGGGATGTCCACATGCCGCCCGGTGGGCGAGATCATGCGCGCGGTGTTCACCTTCGCGACAAGCTGTGCGTCTTCGATATGGAAGTCCTGCATCAAGCGCGGAGGAATCGCCCCACCACAAGGTTTGATACGCCCATCGCGGTCCAAAAGGGCGACGTTATGGCCTGAGCGGACAAGGTCTTCTGCGGCTGTGGCGCCCGAGGGACCGCCCCCGACAACAACGACATCATACATTTGCTATTCTCCCGGAACGAGGGCGCGACGGGTCATGCCGCGCTCCATGACTTGTGCCGCCATAAAGGCTGCGGCGATGAAAAGAGCGGCCTCGAAGACAAAGACGAGGCCGAATGATTGTGAGGTGGTCAGGCTGGTCATGCGGAATACGTCCACCAGAGCGGCCCCGGTCAGACCGCCAAACCCGGCGGCAATGGCTTGAGCTGCTCCCCAAAGGCCCATGCGTGTGCCCTCGCGCCGCTCCCGGCCCGCGCCCGCCAGCGCCATCATCGAGCCGATGGCGGCCACGGCAAACATGCCGTTGAAGAAGCCCAAGGCGACGACGGCCACTGTGAGAGGCGCGCCTGGCCCGATTGTGCCCAGAGAGGCAATCGCCAGCAGAGCGAGGCAGGAGCCCAGGCAGCCTGCCATGACCCATGTGCGCAATGCGCCCCATTTGAGCCCCGTGGCCG
>JBASXE010000505.1:0-1512 GCA_049276875.1 Roseovarius sp.
GGTCAGGCGGCTCTGTGGCTAGCAAGTCTTCGCTTTTGGATCGTTAGGATATTTTGAAATTCCGTTAAGGACAATCGCCAGCACATCTCGCGAACTAACGAGATTGATCACACCACAGGACCCGTGAATGGGACCTTCCAGCCGGATCGGCCGTGGGTAGGCGCGAGGTATTGCACTTGGCTAGCCCCAGCCGCCACTTAGGGGCCTTTGTTGACCGGAGCAGGCCAACCGTCCCACCGAAATGAAATTCAAACGCCCTCATGACAGTTCTATCGCTAGCGGAACGATGGGGTTCGAACCAGCCCGCTGGCCGACACTCCTAAAAGGACCCGTATAAATCACATCGTCACTGCCTCGCCCCGCAGGCCAGCCAGGACGATCCTGATCTTCTCCTCGGCCGAATAGTGCTTGCGGGTCTTCCGCTTGATGCCCCTGACCAGCTTGTCAGCGGCGTCCTTCGACGTTCCGGGTATCATGTTCATCTTCGTTCCATAATGACTGCGATGAGCCAGAACCCTCCCTTGCTCAAACCCCTAAACCTGTCGAGTTTGCACTGACGTTGGGCACCTAAATTATGATGTCTATCTGCAAGCATGGGAAACCGGGTAACAGGCTCGGGTCGGCATCCGGCTAAGGATCACCTTATGCAACCACCAACGCCCTCAAACTGCCTGTGGCGGACAACCGCTCGCCGTGGTCTACTGCAACACCATCTCAACCGATCCGCCGGTGCGGGCCGTTGAATAAATTAACCAGAGATTTGTCGAAGAAGTGGCGCGTTACTCAGAAGGCCTAGCGAAGCTGCCGCTGAACCAGCCTCAACGCTGGATATAGCGCGCGGTATGCCTCCAAGCGCGCTGGTGATATCAAATCGCGCGCAGTCTGGGGTTTGAACCACAGGCGGACATCGGGTCTTTGCATGACCGCCTCGATTGGCCTGTCGCCAGAGGCCACCACTGCCAACCGGGCCGCGCCCAAGGCAGGGCCAACAACGGCATCGTCGCTGCGACCCAAAGAGATGCCGGTGATATCGGCGATCATCTGCATCAAGAGATCACTGCGCGTGCCCCCGCCGATCGCCAGGACCGATTTAGGCGTCGTACCTGCGGCCGCGAAAGCCTGTGCCGCATCGGCGAAGGAAAAGGCGATCGCCTCCAGCACGGCGCGCATTAGACTACCTTGGGTGGTGGTTTCGCCGAGATTGGCAAAGCCGCCGCGGATCGTGGTGTCGCCATGCGGCGTACGCTCGCCGGTGAGGTAGGGCAGGAACAGCGGGCCCGGCTGTGACTGTGCCGCTTCGTCCAAAAGGACATCGATGGGCCGGTTCAACAGCTCTGCCAGCCACGCCATCGGGCGGGCGCCGTTCAACATCGCGGCCATCTGGAACCAGTGGCCCGGCACGGTATGGGCATAGGCATGGATGCGGTTCTCGATATTCGAGCGATAGCTGTCGGTGGTCACGAACAACTGCCCCGATGTGCCCAGCGAGATGAAACCATCCCCGGCATGAAC
>JBASXE010000506.1:0-9123 GCA_049276875.1 Roseovarius sp.
GCGAAGCGGTGCCTGCCTTCGACGATGATGAGGCCTTTACGGCCTTCACAGAAGGGCTGCGCCCGGCGGAGCTTCTGAGCTATACCGTTCTGCGGGATGGGACCGAGATCACCGTGCCCGGGCCGCATCCCTTGCCACCCATCATCACGCAGCTTGCGCCGCAATCGGCGGCGTTCGAGACGCGGCTCATAGTGGGTGATGTGATTACCGCAGTCGACGGTGACGCAATCACTGCGTTTTCCGAGTTGGTCGACATTGTTGAAGGCTCGAATGGGCGTAGTCTTGCGCTGACAGTCTGGCGGGAGGGGCAGGAGTTGCCCTTCACCCTTGCCCCCAAGCGCGTGGATGAGCCGCAGCCCGAGGGCGGCTTCAAGACCCAGTGGCGCATCGGCATCGCAGGTGGCCTTGCGTTTGAGCCGGGAACCGAACGTCTGGGCCCAATCGCAGCGCTTCAGGGCGGGGTGGTGCAGACCTATGCAGTGGTCGAGAACTCCATCTCGGGGCTTTACCATATGATCTCCGGCGCAATCAGCACATGCAACATGTCCGGCCCCATCGGCATCGCACAAGTCTCGGGCGCAATGGCCAGTCAGGGCCTCTCGAGCTTCATCTGGTTTATCGCGGTTCTGTCGACGGCTGTGGGCCTGTTGAATCTCTTTCCGATTCCCGTGCTCGACGGGGGCCACCTCGTCTTTTACGCCTATGAGGCTGTCACGGGACGCCCCCCCAGCGACCGGGCACTGCGTGTCATGATGAGTGCGGGGCTGACGCTGATCCTGGGCCTCATGGGCTTTGCGGTCTTCAACGATATAATCTGCCCCTGAAGCCAGACGTGATCTACTGGTAGGGGGCTGCCAGAGCCGCTTTGCCACAATCTTGCCATATTTACGTCCCGCTCAGTGCCACATTGCGCTGAGAAAAAGCGGGGGACGTGAATGAGATTCGCAGCAAAAGGTGCTGGCATGCAGAATATTACAGGATCCACGCAAGGTTTCGGCCTGCTTTGGTCACTCAATCTCGATCGGCTGCTCTTTCCGGCGGCCATCGCAGGGTCGCTTTTCGCCGCGGCCTATCTAGGCTCGCTCTGAGCGCGCATAGGCAACACCGCAATATCTTGTGATCTTATCCCCTCCGGGGGCTATTGGCGTTTTGACAAGGGGGTTCAGACGGGTTAGGCACTTGCCTTAATGGGATGGCTGACTGGGTTTGGATAATGAATTTCTTCAATCGAATGAATGCACGGATTACAGGGCTGGCTTGGGGCACAAAAATTGCCAGGGTGAGCCTCGTTATCACGATGATATCTTTCACCTATTTGGCGAGTGCCGTGCCTGCCTCCGCGCAGTCCTACCGCTTCAATACCATGTCGGTCGAAGGCAACCAGCGGATCGAGACAAGCACCATCCAATCGTTTGCGGGAATCGCGCGGGGCGAAACCGTTACGGCCGGTGAACTCAACGACGCCTATCAGCGGATACTTGCCAGCGGTCTTTTTGAAGAAGTGACCTTCAATCCGCGCGGCAACACTCTGGAAATCACGGTGCAGGAGTATCCGACGATTTCGCGTATCGCCTTCGAGGGCAACACCAAGTTGAAAGACGACGATCTTGCTGGGTTCATCGAGAGTGCCGCGCGCCAGGTGTTCAGCCCCGCCAAAGCCGAGCGTGATGCCGACACCATTATCGATGCCTATTCCGAGAGCGGTCGCGCCGCCGCCCGCGTGACGCCGCGCGTGATCCGACGCAGTGATAACCGCGTCGATCTGGTGTTCGAGATTTTTGAGGGCAAGAAGATCGAAGTTCAGCGCCTCAGCTTCGTTGGCAACCGCGCCTATTCGGATCGCCGCCTGCGCCGCGTCGTGGGCTCCAAGCAGGCTGGCATTTTCCGCGCGCTGATCAACCGGGATACGTTTGTCGAGGACCGGATCGAGTTTGATAAGCAATTGCTGGCGGATTTCTATTCGTCGCGCGGCTATGTCGATTTCCGGGTGACGGGCGCCAATGCCGAGCTTGCGCGCGAGCGCGACACCTATTTCATTACCTTCAACATCCAGGAAGGTCAGCAATTCAAATTTGGTCAGATCACGACCGTGAGCGAAATTCCCGATGTGGACGCGGATGAGTATCAAGACGCGCTGAAGATCCGCCCGGGTGTGGTCTACTCTCCGACATTGGTCGAGAATTCGATCGCCCGGATGGAGCGTCTGGGTCTGCGTCAGGGCATTGATTTCCTGCGGGTTGAGCCGCGCATCACACGCAATGACCGCGACCTTACTTTGGATGTGGAATTCGTGATCGTCCGTGGCCCACGGATCTTTGTGGAGCGCATTGATGTCGAAGGAAACACCACCACGCTCGATCGCGTGATCCGTCGTCAGTTCGACACGGTAGAGGGCGACCCCTTCAACCCGCGTGAAATTCGCGAAGCCGCTTCTCGTATCCGCGCGCTGGGGTATTTCGCCGAAGCGGCTGTAGATGCGCGTGAAGGCTCGCGTCCCGACACGGTTGTGGTGGACGTCGATGTCGAGGAGCAAAGCACCGGCTCGCTCAGCTTTGGTGCGTCCTATTCGACAACGGCGGGCCTTGGGGTTTCGGTCGGCCTGACAGAGCGTAACTTCCTTGGGCGCGGTCAGACCTTGTCGGCAACGGTCGGGCTCAGCGCCGACACTGCGCAGTATAACCTCAACTTCAGCGAGCCTGCTTTTCTGGGACGTGACGTGGCTTTCGGCCTCGGGTTCAGCTTGTTGGAAACCGATGATGACTTCGCCACATATGACACCACAATTGGCACATTCCGACCCAGCCTGACCTTCCCGGTCAGCGAAAATGGCCGCCTGACGCTGCTGTATAGTGCGCGCTATGACGAGATGCGCAACTACTCCGGCCTTCAGGGCCCCGCGTCGATCCTCGCGGGTGAGACCGCTCAGGGAGGGCTCTTCGCCAGCGGCTTGGGCTATGCGTACACGTTTGACACGCGCCGGTCCGGTCTCAACCCCAATGCCGGTGTGCTGATCTCGGCAGGGCAGGATTTCTACGGTCTGGGCGGCGATCTCAACTATATCAAATCCACCGTCCGCGCGATCGCACAAACCCGCGTTCTGAACGAAGAAGTCACGCTTCGTGCCACGCTTGAAGGCGGCGCGCTGCACTTCCAGGGAAGCGACACCAGCCGCGCGGTCGATCGTTTCGCAGGCCAGGTAATCCGTGGGTTTGAGCCCAATGGTATCGGCCCGCGTGAGGGTGGCGACCAGTTGGGCGGTAACTTTTATGCGGCCCTCAAACTGGACGCTGAATTCCCGTTGGGCCTGCCCGAAGAATACGGGCTGTCGGGCGGGGCGTTTCTTGATGTCGGCTCAATCTGGGGCCTGGACGTGACCAATGCGAATGTGCAATCCGAGAGCTTCAAAGCCCGCAGCGCGATGGGTGTGTCGCTGATCTGGACATCGCCCTTTGGTCCGCTGCGCTTCAACTTCTCGCGCCCCATAAGCCGCGAGACAGGCGACCGTTCGCAGAACTTCGACCTGACAATCGCCACGGAATTCTAGAACCATGGGCCGCCTGTTCGGCCCGTGGTTTGCGGTTGCCTTGTGCTTTATGGTGCCGCTTCCGGCGGTATCTCAGGATGTTGGCGCGGTGCAAAGCGAGATCCTCGTGCTGGACCCCGAGCGGCTCTTTAACGAAACGCGCGTCGGCCAGCGGTTGATACAGCAATACCAAACCGAGCGCGAAAATCTCATTGCGTCCAACCGCACTATCGAAGCCGAGTTGCGCGCCGAAGAGAAATCCCTGACAGACCGACGCCCTGATATGTCAGCGTCGGATTTCCGCAGCGCAGCGGATGCGTTCGATGCCAAGGTGCGCGAATTGCGGGCAGAGAACGAACGCCGGGCGATTGATCTGGAGCGTGGCCGCGAGATCGCGCCTCTCAGCCTCATGCGCATGGCCGAGCCTATCTTGGTGGAGCTTATGCGCGACGCAGGCGGCACCATCATTCTCGACAGCCACCAAGTGCTATTGCGCGCCAATGTGATTGATATCACCGATCTGGCCATCTCGCGCGTCGACGCGGCCATCGGGGATGGGTCTGGTGACAGTCCGGGGATGGAGATGCGTGAGGCCCCGGCCGAGGATGGAGCACCCGCGCCAGATGAGGCGCCCGGGATCAACCCGGAGCCGGCGCAGGACTGATCGCAGGGCCAACATCCGCCCTGAGCTTGCAGCGCGCGGGCCGAGTTGGTAGGACATCGCGAAACGCGGAGCGCGACACTTGGAAGGGACCGATATGACCGAGCTTATGAGCGCCGACATCCACCTGATCCAGCGCTTAATCCCGCACCGCTATCCTTTTCTTCTGGTCGACAAGGTGCACCATATTGATGGCTACCAATCCGCCATCGGCATCAAGAATGTCACCATGAACGAACCCCATTTTCAGGGCCATTTTCCCGGCAAACCCATCATGCCGGGTGTCACTATCGTCGAAGCGATGGCCCAGACTGCCGCCGTCATGGTCGGCACGGCTCTTGGCATGGCGGATCGCGAAATGCTGGTCTATTTCATGTCGATCGAGAAGTGCAAATTCCGTCGCATGGTCGTGCCGGGAGACGTGTTGGAAATGAACCTCAAGACACTGCGCGGCAAGCCGGGCGGCAAGGTCTGGAGATTTGAAGGCGCGGCCTTGGTCGACGGCGAAATGGCCTGTGAGGCTGAATTCACGGCGATGATGGATTTGAGTGGGGCCAAAGCCGTATGAGCGCCACCATTCACCCCAGCGCGGTGATCGAGGATGGAGCGCAGATTGGTGCGGGCTGCACGATTGGTCCGTTTTGCTATATCGGCCCCGAGGTCCGGCTGGGCGAGGATTGCATCATTCACAGCCATGTTGTCCTCAAGGGCGACACGACGATTGGCAAGGGTGTGACGATCTTTTCCTTCGCTGTGGTTGGTGAAATCCCGCAGGATTTGAAGTTTGCAGGCGAAAAGACCCGTCTGGAGATCGGCGCGCGTACTCGCATCCGTGAGCATGTGACGATAAACACCGGCACATTGGGCGGCGGCGGCCTGACCCGTGTGGGCGAGGATTGTCTGCTCATGGCGGGCTGTCACGTTGCCCACGATGCGATTGTTGGCAATAACGTGATCATCGTGAACAACGCAGCGATCGCAGGCCACTGCATCATCGAGGATGATGTGCTGATTGGGGGGCTTTCGGGCGTGCATCAATTTGTGCGCATCGGGCAGGGCGCCATTATCGGCGCCGTCACGATGGTGACGAATGATGTTATTCCCTTTGGCCTCGTGCAGGCCCCGCGCGGCGATCTGGATGGGCTCAACCTTGTGGGGCTCAAGCGGCGCGGTGTTGCGCGCGCAGATATCACGGCCTTGCGCGCGGCGTTTCAGATGTTGGCGCAAGGTGAAGGCACGTTTCAGGACCGGGCACGGCGTTTGGGCGAGGAGACCGATAGCGAATATGTTCGCACCATCGTGACCTTCGTGACAGCTGCGAGCGATCGGTCGTTTCTCACGCCGGGGCAGGGTTGATGGGGCAGCTGGCGATCCTCGCATGCGGGGGTGCCTTGCCGGTCATGCTGGCCAAGGCGCACCCCGACGCGCTGCATTTCACCCTCACAGGCGTGCCGAGCGAGCTTGCCGCGACCTCACAGGACTTCGCGCTGGAGGAGATCGGGTCGCTCTTTACCGCGATGAAGACGGCCGGCGTGACGGATATGGTGTTTGCGGGGACGCTCACCCGTCCCGCACTGGACCCGACCCGGTTTGACGCTGCCATGATGCGAATTGCGCCGCGTCTGATGCAGGCCATTCCGCAGGGGGATGACGCCCTTTTGCGCACGGTTATTGGCATATTTGAGGAAGAAGGCTTCAGGGTCCAAGGCGCGCACGCGCTTTTGCCGGATCTGGTGGCGGATATGGCTCTGCTTGCAGGCCCGGACCCCAGCGCGGCCGAGCGGGCCGACATTGCCCGCGCCGCAGAGATAATGACGGCGCTTTCCCCGGTTGATATCGGGCAGGGCTGTGTTGTGGCGGGCGGGCAATGTCTCGGGATCGAGACGGTTCAGGGCACGGACGCCCTATTGGGGTTTGTGGCTGAGACCCCTGAAAAGCTGCGCCGGGGACACAAGGGCGTCTACGTCAAGGCACCCAAGGCTGGGCAGGACCTGCGGATCGATATGCCCGCGATTGGCCTGGCCACCGTGGAACTGGCCGCCCGCGCAGGGCTTGCTGGGATCATGGTGCAGGCGGGCGGCGTTCTAGTGCTGGACCGCGCAGCCGTCGTGTCGGCGGCAGAGGCGCATGGCCTCTTCATAAGGGCCGAGGCGCTGGGATGAGGGTCTTTATCCTTGCCGGTGAGGCCTCGGGCGACCGGCTTGGGGCGGCTCTGATGGCGGGGTTGAAATCCGAGACGTCGGTGGAGTTTCAAGGCGTTGGGGGGCCTCTTATGCAGCGCGAGGGGCTCAGCAGCCTCTTTCCCATGGATGAGCTGAGCGTGATGGGCATTGTCGAGGTGCTGCCCAAATATCGCCATCTCAAGCGCCGCATCGCCGAGACCGCGGAGGCCGTGATTGCGATGCAGCCCGATGTTATGATCACCATCGATAGCCCTGATTTCTCGCTGCGTGTGGCGCGAATCGTCAAGGCGCGCAGCGATATTCGCACCGTCCATTACGTGGCCCCCACCGTTTGGGCATGGCGTGCGGGGCGGGCGGCCAAGATGGCCAAGGTGATCGACCACGTTCTGGCGCTTTTCCCGTTCGAGCTGCCCTATATGCAGGCCGCCGGGATGGAGTGCGACTTCGTGGGCCACCCCGTCGTGGCCGAGCCACAGGCCAGCGCCGCCGAGGTGGCTGCGTTCCGCACGCGCCACGGCATCGGGGATGCACCGCTTTTGCTGGTTCTGCCAGGATCGCGGCGTGGGGAGGTCGGTCGGCTTGGTCCGATCTTTGGCCGCGCGCTGGCCCCGGTGCTGGCGGCGCATCCGGCATTGCGCTGTGTGGTGCCGACCACGGCCCATGTCGCCCCCTTGCTGCGCGAGGTGACGGCAGATTGGCCGCTCCCCCCGATCATCCTTGATCCAAGTGAGATGACGGTCGACGCGTATAAGGCGGAAAAGGCAGCGGCTTTTCGTGCCGCCGATGGTGCATTGGCCGCCTCAGGCACCGTGTCGCTGGAGCTTGCCGCCGCCGAGACGCCGATGGTCATCGCCTATGATGTGAACTGGATAAGCCGCCAGATCATTGCCTATATGCTTCGGATCGACACGCTGACATTGGTCAACCTCATCTCCGAGACCCGCGATATCCCGGAGTGCAACGGCAAGCATTGCACCCCGCCCGAGATCAGCGCGGCGTTGCTGAAGATGATGGCCGCCCCGGATAAGCAACTGACCGCCATGCGCCTCACGATGGAGCGATTGGGCAGGGGTGGGGAGCCGCCCGGTCTGAGGGCGGCGAAAGCGGTCCTGGCGCGGATTTAACCCCGCCAGATCCAGCCCCCACCAAAGATTCGCGTGCCCTCTGGCGCATAAAAAACGCAGGCCTGACCGGGCGATACGCCGTCTTCGGGCGTCAGAAGCTCCACCTCCGCCGTGGTGGCCGAGAGCGGGCGAATCACAGCGTCGCGCGGGGGGCGGGTGGAGCGCACGCGCACTGTCAGGTGCCATTCTGCGCGGCTTTCAAAAGGCTCGTCGCCCAGCCAGTTGATCTCGCGCACAGGAATCATCCGCGTGGCCAGCATTTCCTTGGGTCCGACGATCACTTGGCGCAGGTCAACGTCCAGCTTGACCACGTAAAGCGGCTCCTCCAGCCCGCCGATGCCAAGGCCGCGCCGCTGCCCGATCGTATAGTGCAGCACGCCCTCATGCTGGCCCAGAACACGGCCGTCTGCATGGACAATCTCGCCCGCCTCGGCCGCCCCGGGGCGCAGTTTCTCGATCACGGCGGCGTAATTGCCGTTCGGGACAAAGCAGATATCCTGACTGTCGGGCTTGTCGGCCACGCTCAGGCCAAATTCCCCGGCCAAGGCGCGGGTTGCGTCCTTCGTGGGCAAATGTCCGAGGGGAAAGCGCAGATAATCCAACTGCTCCGGCGTGGTGGAGAAGAGGAAATAGCTTTGATCGCGGTTCGCATCGGCGGCGGCATGAAGTTCGGCACCGCGCGCGCCCATCTTGCGCTGGATATAGTGCCCGGTGGCCATGCAGTCCGCCTCCAGATCCTTGGCCGTCTCCAGCAGATCCTTGAACTTCACCCGTTCGTTGCAGCGGATACAGGGCACGGGCGTCGCACCCGCAAGATAGCTGTCGGCGAACTCGTCAATGACGGCATCCTTAAAAACGTTCTCATAATCCAACACGTAATGCGGAAAGCCCATCTCCTCGGCCACGCGCCGCGCGTCATGGATATCGAGCCCAGCACAGCACGCGCCCTTCTTGGCCAGCGCCGCACCATGGTCGTAAAGCTGCAAGGTCACGCCCACCACGTCATACCCTTCGCGCGCGAGCTGTGCGGCCACAACTGAGCTGTCCACGCCGCCCGACATCGCGACGACCACACGGGTCTCGGCAGGGGGCTTGGCAAATCCAAGCGAATTGAGCGGTTGGTCGAGCGGCATTGCGGCCTCCTGTGGCGGTTGAGTGGGATATAGGGCCGCACGCGGGCAAACGCAAAACGCTTTAGGCAAATCCTAGCTATTCTCTTGTGTTGGTTTCAGCGGCTGTTAAGCGCTGGCCGGGCACTTTGACCTCGGTTTTGTTCCGAGGTGAAAGTGATGTATCTGAAAAAAGTCGAAGGCCCGCGCGCCATCACGCTGCCCGATGGCTCGGTGATGAGCCATGCGGATTTGCCCCCGTCCAGCACGCGTCGTTGGGTTGTGTCGCGGAAACTGGCCGTGGTGCGCGGCGTCCTCTACGGCCTGATTTCCCAGGATGAGGCGCAAAAACGCTATGCACTCAGCGACGATGAGTTTCGCGAGTGGGTGCGCGCCGTCAGTCTGCATGGCGAGGAGGCTTTGAAGGCTACGGCTCTCAAGCAATATAGGCAACCTTGAGTTGTATTCACGTAATGTTTGCTTATAGTAACCTGTAGTTAACCAATTCCCGTCAAAGTTGGGT
>JBASXE010000507.1:0-2261 GCA_049276875.1 Roseovarius sp.
GCGTTGATCTGGGGGCATAGTGAATTTGGTCAGGCACTTTTGTGTCCTTTCGCGATTTCGCGTTGCACTGCATCAATGGCTTGCTGCAAATCCGCAATTAAATCGTCGGTATTTTCAAGCCCGACAGAAACGCGCAGCATGTCGCGTGGCGTAGGTGAATCCGGTTTCTCCATACCTGCGCGATGCTCGATGACGGATTCAGTGCTGCCAAAGGAGATCGCCTGCCGGAACACTTGGACTTTGCTTGCGATCAGCTTTGCTGCGTCCTCGCCGCCCTTCACGCGAAACGACAGCATGCCACCAAACCCGCCCTGCATCTGCCGTGCTGCAACGTCATGGTTAGGATGCGTTTCCAAGCCTGCGTAGAGAACTTGCTCTACCAGATCGCAGCCGTCCAGAAATTGCGCAATCTTGAGCGCACTTGTGGAAGCGGTTTTGACGCGAACCGCCAATGTGCGCATGCCTCGCAGCAGCAACCATGCCTCAAAGCTGCCGAGCACCCCGCCGTATTCATTCCGGATGTTCTGGATATCGACCAACACATCCTCATGACCCTCCGCGATGACAACCGCACCGCCGATCAGATCACCGTGACCGTTCATGTACTTTGAGCAGGAATGTAAGATGATGTCCGCGCCATGCTCAAAGGGGCACGTCAGAATTGGGGTGGCTACGGTATTATCGATCGCGACCAAGGCACCGGCAGCGTGGGCAACGGCTGACACTTCGGCTATATCGGTGATGGCCCAGGTCGGATTGCTGGGCGTTTCCAGCCAGATCACTTTGGTTTTACCCTGCTGGATCGCAGCGCTCACACCAGCACCGCTACATTCATCCACATAGGTGATCTCAAGCCCCCAACGCAGCCCGTGGGTGTTCATCCAGTCGCGCAACCCCGAGTAGACGAGTTTGGGCAGGATCACATGATCGCCGGGAGCGAGCCGTTGAAAAACGGAGGTGATCGCTGCCATGCCTGACGCAAAAAGCAGACAGCCTGTGCCGCCTTCCAATGCATTTATCAAGGCTTCCGGCTGTGCAAAGGTCGGATTGTCGTCACGCGTGAACATGCGGCCTGTGCGGTCCAAATCCGTCGGGTCGCGCAAGAATGATGTGGATGGACGCAGAGGTGCCGCCATTGCATCGGTTTCGGGATCGATCCATCCCAACCCAGTAGCGGCGAGGGTTTCAGGGTGCAGTTTCTTGTTCATTTTTGTTCCTCCTCGCTTGGTGGGGGACCATAGTCTGATGCCGCAGCAGCGGCGCTGACAAGGCCAAAGTCGATATCTTGTGCAATGCGTTCGGGCGTTCGGTCCTTTGGGTTGCCGTAGCCTGCGCCACCGGGGGTTAATACTGTCAACCGTTGCCCTGCCGGTATGATCTGCTCACCTTTGGGGCGCAGTTTTGTCCCGTCACTCAGTGTCAAAGATCCAAGTTCGCCGTTTTTGCCGCCCTCTCGACCACGAGGGGCATGATTGATGCGATCTAACGCCGCAAACAGTGAAATCGGAGCATCCTCGCTGCTCGATATTTCCAAAACTTGACCCAAGCCTCCGCGAAACTCGCCAGCCGCGGCGGAATCTTGGCGGTATTCGCGCCGCCAAATGATCAGGGGAGAGACACTTTCCGTGATCTCGACCAGAGACCCCATAACCCCGCTGGGGAATGCGGTGGCGGACAACCCATCCTTGCTCGGGCGCCCTCCCGTGCCACCGTTGTGGACGAGTTCGGTTGCGAATTTCGTTTTGCTGGCATCTGTGTCGACGGAGTACCCGCCGCGCATCGGCAGGTCCCACAAACAACAGGTGCCCTCAGCCGGAACAAGGCCCGGCACCGCTTGGTGCAAGCATCCGAACACTACATCGGGCAAAAGCTGTCCGACCACATGCCGCATCGCCACAGGGGCGGGATACTGCGCGTTTGTGATGCTGTTTTTAGGGGCTTTGATAACCAACGGGGCCAGCGCGCCTTCGTTATTTGGAATATCGGGGGCGAGCGCGCATTTCAGGGCAAAACACGCATAGGCACTGGCATAGTTCAAAGGACAGTTAATGCCCTTGGCCGAGCGGCCAGAGGAGCCTGCGAAATCAACCACGACTTCACCGTCCGAAATGGTCATAGTCGCAACCAGATCAAGCGGTTCGTCATAGCCATCGACGCGCATCGCGTAGTGGTAGGTTCCTCTGGGCAGTTTATTGATCAGATCACGGGTACGCTCGCGGGAGGTGTCGATGATGTAGTCGGATATCTGGACAAGATCGGTG
>JBASXE010000508.1:0-3242 GCA_049276875.1 Roseovarius sp.
ACCTGTTGCAACTCACGATGCGCATGCCCGCCGCGTTCCGCATCCCCGGGGCCGTTGTAGAGGTAATAGACCCGGGCAATGTCAAACGGGATATGATTGCCGCCTTCGATAAACGTCAGATCGCCGCGTGGATCGTGGATTTGTGGTAAATCCATCATGCGAACGGACCCGGTGCTTTTGGTGTCAGTCATGTCTCATGTCTCTCAGGGCCGCATATGCAGGCGGCCTATGCCGGTATGAGTATTCCTGCAGACGCGCTGCCCATTGCCAAAACTCTCGCGGATGAGGTGCTGAGCCTGCCAATCGGCCCGCATTTGACCAAAGCTGATGCGCAATGTGTCATCGCCGCACTGCACGCCGCTGGCTAAGCGCCGTCGGAACCCTTCGCCAAAAACAAAAACGCCGCCGGGGCAAAACCACGGCGGCGTAGTGATGTCTCAGAGCGCAGAAGCGATTAAGCCGCCAGCGCGCCTTTGGCTTGATCCACGATCGCAGCAAATGCTTCGGGTTCGTGCACGGCCAGATCGGCCAGAACCTTGCGGTCCACTTCGACCCCAGCCAGTGTCAGACCGTTGATGAAGCGGCTGTATGTCAGCGCCTCGTCATGGCTGCGCACGGCGGCGTTGATCCGTTGAATCCACAGGGCGCGGAAGTTGCGCTTGCGGTTCTTGCGGTCGCGGGTCGCGTATTGATTCGCCTTGTCGACGGCCTGAGCGGCCACCTTGAAGGTGTTCTTGCGGCGGCCATAATAGCCTTTGGCGGCCTTGATGACTTTCTTGTGACGGGCGTGGGTAACAACCCCACCTTTGACGCGTGCCATATCTCAGAACTCCCTTAGCGTGCGTAAGGCATCATCGGTTTGATGATACCTTCGTCTGATTTGCTCAGCGTGGTGGTGCCGCGCGCGTTACGGAGAAACTTGTTGCTGCGTTTGATCATGCCGTGCTGCTTGCCGGCTTGCGCCGCCACGACACGGCCGCTCGCCGTCACTTTGAATCGCTTTTTACAGCTTGATTTGGTCTTCATCTTGGGCATTTCCGGCTCCTCTTCGGGTTCGGTCGTATGCGCGCGACTCGGCATGCCACATTGGCCGGACGCGCGGGTGAAGCCGCCTTTTAGGCATCAATGTCGCGCCGTGCAAGGGTAAAACCCGGCACGGCCATGCTTCAAAAGCCGATCATCGCATCCGCAAGCGCCATGAAGAGCGGGATCGACAAAATCGCGACGGGCGTGCCCAGCCCAGTGGACGTGCCCACATAGGTTGATGGGTTCGCCTCAGGCAGCGCGCCGCGCATGGTGGGCGGGCCCGAGATGTCCGAGCTGGAGGCCGCCATTGTGGCCATCAAAACCACGCCACCTGCGGAAAACCCGGTGATATGATGCGCAACGAGGCCGAAGCCAAAGCCGATCATCCCGTGCACGATGGGGGCTGTGAGACCATAAAGGATATAGGCGCCCGCGACTTTGCGCATCTCTGCAAGGCGCGACCATGCTTCCATCCCCATAACCAGCATCAGGATCGACAAAAGGCCCCGGAAAAGTGGCTCATAGAAGCTGGCATAGACGCTTTCGGGGCGTGCGAAAACACCGAGTGCCAGGCCCAGCATCAGTGCCGAGATCGCAGGGCTGCGGAATGTATCCACAAAGATGTCGCGCACTTCCGCCCCGCTCATCCCGCTCTTGGGTGCGCCGCCCATCCCGCCTTCAGGCGTGCCGCCCATGACGGCTGCGCCGCCTGATGCCATCTCGGCTTCGGCGTGGCGGGCCTTGGCCATCCGCGCCAGCACAATGGCTGTGACCAATGCGGCGATATCCATGAACGGGTAGAGCGCGCCGATGAAGCCTTCATAGGTGATACCTTCGGAATCCAGAACCGCCATACTGGCCGCCAGCGTGGAGGCGGAGACCGCGCCAAACAGTCCAGCTGTGGCCATCGCGTCCATGTGCGACACGCCGCGCAGCCGGGCGATGGTCTGCGTGCCCAAAAGGACGATGGATATCCCCGCCAATGCCGCAAAGAGCGCTGGCACCGCCAGCGACATCAGGTCCGCCTCGCGCACCGAGATGCCAGCGCTCATGCCGACTTTGAGCAACAAGAGCATCACGACAAATTTGTAGACCGGGTCCGGGACTTCCAGCTTGCTGCCCATCGCAGCAATCAGCATCCCGCCAATCAGGAACGCCAATGTGGGTTTTTGAAACTGCGAGATGATGGTGGAGAAGATGTCGGCCAGAATATCCATGTCGCACTCCTTGGGCGTAAACCTTTGGAAGGATATGGCGGAGGCGCGGACCAATAAAAAATATAACTTTTCTCATAAAACGTTCTATAAAGGAGATGATAACCCGCGCCGGACATATCGAAAGCCCCTTGATGCAGCACCTCAACTATCATCATCTGCGCTATTTTCGCGAGGTGGCGCATGAGGGCAACCTCACCCGTGTGGCCGAGCGGCTGAACTTGTCGCAATCTGCCCTCTCCACGCAGATTCGCGCGCTGGAGGCCCGGCTGGGCCAGCCTTTGTTCGATAGGGTTGGGCGGCAACTTGTGCTGACCGAAGTGGGGCAGATCGCGCTGGATTACGCGGACCGGATTTTCACTGCGGGCGATGAGATGCTGGCCACCTTGCAAGGCGCGGGCAGCGATGTGCCGCCTCTCAAGGTCGGCGCGCTTTCGACCCTGTCGCGGAACTTTCAGCTGCGCTTTCTGGAGCCTTTGATGGCGCAACCCGAGGCGAGCTTCATTCTGCGTTCGGGCAATGCCGAGCCGCTTTTGGAGGCGCTGCGCTCGCTCACCCTGGATGTCGTGCTGACGACCGAGCCGCCGAGCAGTGCCGCACGCGGTGCTTTCACCGCGCATCTGATTGCTGAGCAGACGGTGGCGCTGCATGGCCCGCCCGCGCGGCTGGGATATGACAGCTTGCGCGACCTTCTGGCCAATGAGCCGCTGATCGTGCCGACTGAGAGCCCGATCCGCACCGGGTTCGACAGTCTTGTAGCGCGGCTCAAGGTCACGCCAAAGATCGTGGCGGATGTGGACGATATGGCGATGGTGCGTCTTCTGGCGCGTGCGCAGGTGGGGGTTGCGGTGGCACCTTCGGTAGTTTTGGCCGATGAGATTGCGGCAGGCACGGTGCAAACAGCGCCCTTCGATCTGGCAATCAAGGAAAGTTTTTACGCGGTCACCGTGCGGCGCAGCTTTCAGCATCCGGCACTCGAGGGGCTTTTGCACCCCTGAAGCC
>JBASXE010000509.1:0-2320 GCA_049276875.1 Roseovarius sp.
TTGGCAGGACTTGCAGCCGCGGCTGCATGGATATTTACGAGAAATTATTTCCGACATAGCCTTGACAATAGTGGTGAACTCGAGGCTCTAGGCCTACCTCTTTTTGCTACAATTACCCTGGTCCCGGGCAACAGTAAATCTAGCAAGAATTCACCCATCGCAATTTCTGATCCAAGCAACACGGTCGTTGAAGCTTTTCGAGGATTGCGAACAGGACTTAAATTTTCACAGTCTTCTGCGAAATCCAAGAAAATCTTAATTACGTCTTCCGTCCCAGGACAAGGTAAGTCGTTTATTAGTCAAAACCTAGCCGTCGTCTTGGCCAGCACCGGAAAGAAAGTATTGCTCGTAGATGCCGATATGCGTCGGGGAGCGCTGCACAAAGCATTTGGTCAAAAGCTCGATGAAGCAGGTTTATCTGCTTCTCTTGCAGGAATAATCAGTTTCGAAGATGTACTGCAAGCAACCGAAGTCGATAGCTTGAAGTTGATACATAGGGGAAAACGGCCCCCCAATCCGGCTGAACTTTTGGAAGATGCCAAGCTCCTAGAGTTTTTGAATTGGGCGGAAAATGCCTTCGATTTTATTATTATTGATACACCGCCCGTGCTTGCCGTTGCCGATCCGATTATTATTGCCCAACATGATTTAATTACTATTGTTGTGGCCCGCCATCTTCAAACGACAGCTGAGGAGATTGAATATACGCTGCGTCGTTTGGAAATGTCGGGCATAAAGGTGTCAGGTGCGATTTTGAACGGTTACGATCAGAAGAGAAGCAAGTATGGGGCTTATAGTTACAAGTATGGATACTATTATGGTGACTACAAATAATTCGACCATCCGCGATGATGGTACCGACCATCATCAATCTGCGCCGTTCAGGCAATTTAGATACAGCGCTCTGATTAATCTTGGTAAGCAAGCAATGCTGACACAGCCGATTGCGGTTGCGAAGAAGGACTACCACAAACTCAGACATGAGCTGTTCAGGCAACAGCCATAATACCTCAGGGGAGGTGACATCTAGCATGATACAAAGATCAAAGGTGTCCAACTGCAATGTTGCCATCGGTTTCTGTACGCGCAGTTAGCAGGTGTAGGCATAGAAGCGCGGCCGAACGCCAAGACACGGCCAGAGGCGCTATGCCTGACAGGCCGAAACTGACGAAGAGACAGGTCCGCTTCCTGTGCAAGCACAACCGGGCGATATCGTCCCCTCTCGTAGGAACGCGCATACGTGGGATGGGCGATCGCCTGCTCCGCGAAAACGGGCTGGACCTGCCAATGGCAGTGGAGGGATAGAGCAATGGCAATCTACCTTGCAGGCCACCGCGGCATGGTCGGCAGTGCCATCCTACGCCAACTTGAGGCCCGCGGGAGAGAGGTCATCACCCGCACACATGCGGAACTCGACCTGACCGATCAAGTAGCAGTTCGCGATTTCATGCAGGCGACGCGGCCAGATGCAGTGATCCTTGCCGCCGCCAAGGTTGGTGGCATTCATGCAAATAGAACCTACCCGGCCGATTTCATCTACGAGAACCTGATGATCGAGTGCAACTTGATCCACCAAGCCTTTGCCGCCGGCGTGCATTCCCTTATGCAGCTGGGATCCAGCTGCATCTATCCCAAATCCGTCCCGCAACCGATGGCCGAGGATGCGCTTCTAACCGGGACGCTGGAACCAACCAACGAGCCCTATGCCATCGCCAAGATCGCCGGCATCAAACTTTGTGAAAGCTACAACCGGCAGCATGGCACAGATTACCGCTCAGTGATGCCGACCAATCTCTATGGTCCAGGTGACAACTTCCACCCCGAGAACAGCCACGTCTTCCCCGCTCTCATCCGTCGCTTTCACGAGGCAGCGCAGCGGGGCCTGGGCTCTGTCACCATCTGGGGCTCCGGTTTGCCGCGCCGCGAATTCCTGCATGTTGATGACATGGCCGAGGCGTCGCTCCTCGTGATGGATCTCGATCGCGACACATATGCATCGCACACTGATCCGATGCTGAGCCATATCAACGTGGGCACAGGCACAGATATCAGCATCTTGGAGCTCGCGTATATGGTGGCAGATATCACCGGCTTCACCGGCAGAATTCAAACTGATCCAAGCAAGCCCGATGGGACCATACGCAAATTGATGGACGTGAGCCGCCTGCGCGAGATGGGGTGGGAGGCAAAGATCAATCTTCGCGAAGGGGTCGAGGAGACCTATCGTTGGTATTGCGAGAACCAGGATGGTGCTCGCCGTTGAGGCGTGTTCCTTTCCATCATCGACACATGTAAAGGCATTTCTCATGAGCATCACACC
>JBASXE010000510.1:0-5599 GCA_049276875.1 Roseovarius sp.
GCAGGGGGATGGTCAGCTTGCCACCCGGTCACCGCGCCCGCCGCCGCGCGCGGTTTGCAAGATCAGCTTGAGGTCGAGGATCAGGCCGCGAATGGCGATATAGCGCGCGTCCCATTCGACCAGGCGCGCTGGGTCGCTCATGTCGATGCCCGCCACCTGCGCCAGCCCGGAAATGCCCGGACGGACGGCAAGCACACCGGCCTCCGTTCGTCTGCGCACCAGCTCTTCCTGCGCGGGCAGACAGGGGCGGGGGCCGATCAGGCCCATGTCGCCCCTCAGCACGTTCCACAGCTGCGGCAGCTCGTCGATCTTCCAGCGGCGCAGCCGCGTGCCCAAGGGGGTGACGGCGCTGCCCGAGATTTCATGCGTGCCCGCCTGAACGGTGCCGACGGCCATCGTGCGGAACTTGTAGCAGGTGAAGATGCGGTCGTGGCGGCCGACGCGGGCTTGCGCGAAAATCGCGGGGCCGTCGCCCTGCCTGCGGATCATCACCCATGTCGCAAGCAGGACGGGCGACAGGGCCACCAGACCGCCGATCGCCGCGCAGAGATCAAGGGTTCTGCTGGCAAAGGCATAGGCCGGATTGCCGGCCTGGCCCTTGGTCAGCGTGACGTGGCGGGGCGCGGTCATGGCCTTGGTCATGATCCAATCGGCAAGATCATCAATGAGCAGGATCGGCTTGAGCGCCGACAGCGGGCCAAGCGCCGCGCGGGCCAGCCGTTGTGGCAAGGCGTTCAAGGGCGCCAGCGCGCCTGCGAATTTATCGCCAGCGACGGCCGGCAGGTAGAGGTGCGTCGCCGCCCCGCCGGTTGCCGCATCCACCGCCGCGATGCCCGCACGTTTGGAGGCGGCATAGGGCCGGGCATCGTTCGGGTCGAGCGCGTGGATTGAGCTGACATTGACAAATCGCGTGACGCCCGCGCGCATGGCAGTCGCGGCCAGGTCTGCCGCGAAATCCGCGTTCACCCGCGTCATGGCGGCGATGTCGGCGGATTGGTCGTTGTTGAGCACGGCGAGGTTCAGGAAAAGATCGGCGCCGCTGGCGGCCTGTTCTGTGTCGTCATAGGGGGCGGTCATCTGACCGGGAAAAAGATCTGCAAGCCGCGCGGCATCCCGCCCCAGCAGGACAAGATCGGCGCCGCCTTGCGCGAGTTTCGGCACGAGCATCTGACCGATGAACCCGGACGCCCCTGAAATGACGATGCGCATGCTGCCCCTACCGATGGTCTACATGTGTCTTGTGCCGGAGAGGGGCGGGTTTTGGAAGGGTGCTGATCCAGTTTTGGGCTTGAACGCGGGCACCGCGAGGCGTGTGCGCTGTCGCCAAAGCCGCAACCTGTGCACGGTGCGGCAAGCGGCATTTGCAGCCCGCTAACGGGTGCTTGCGACACCAGTCGCGCGATCGCGTTGAAAGCCGAGCGGCAACTGTTCCAGCGCCTCGGCCAAAGTCTCTTCATCCGATTTGCTGGTGAATGTTGACAAGCTGGCAAGCCAGTCATCGACAGCGTGGATCCCCGTCACCTCAACGCCTTCGCATTTCACCCGTGTATGATCGGTTGCTGTCTCTGACCCGGTGACGAGCAATTCCTCGTAGAGTTTTTCCCCCGGCCGCAGGCCCGTGACCTTGATCGGCAGGGCGCCCGGCCCAGCGGTCTCGGCGCCTTCCAGGAAGGCCTCGCGCCCGTGCAGCCGCGCCATGGTCTTGGCAAGATCGAGGATCTTGATCGGCTCGCCCATATCGAGCAGGTAGATCTCGCCGCGTTTTGCCATTGCGCTGGCCTGCACCACCAGTTGCGCGGCCTCGGGGATGGTCATGAAGTAGCGCGTAATGTTGGGGTGGGTGAGGGTGATCGGCCCGCCCGCCGCGATCTGTTTTTCGAATTTCGGGATGACGGACCCCGATGATCCAAGGACATTGCCGAAGCGAACCGCGCAATATTTCGTGCCGGGATGCTCCCGCGCCTTGGCCTGCATCACGAGTTCCGCCAGCCGCTTGGTTGCTCCCATCACGTTGGTCGGGCGCACCGCCTTGTCGGTAGAGATCAGCGTGAAGGTCTTGACCCCCAATTCGCCCGCCGCCCCGGCCACGGCCTCTGTGCCGAAGACATTGTTGCGCACGCCCGCGACGACATTCGCCTCGACCAGCGGCACATGCTTATAGGCGGCCGCGTGGAAGAGCGTTTCGATGGCGTTGTCCGTGATCGTGCGGGCGACAAGGTCTTTGCGAACGACCGAGCCCAGCACCGGAACAAGCACACAGTCGCCGCCGGCGGCGGCCGAGGCTTCGGTCAGTTCCTCGTGGATGCGGTAGAGCGCGTATTCCGACACGTCGAACAGCACCAGCCGCGCGGGCCCCTGGGACATGATCTGGCGGCAGAGCTCGCTGCCGATGGACCCGCCTGCCCCCGTCACCATGACCGACTTGCCCTTCGTCGTCTTCGACATCAGCTTTGGGATCGGTGGCACGGGGTCGCGGCCCAAAAGCTCCTCGACCGTGACGCGGCGGAGTTCTGACATGCGGATCCGGCCAGACACGAGATCCGAGACATTGGGGATGACGCGCACCTCCAGCCCCAAGTCGGAAAGCATTCGTGCGGCACGCCGCCGCCCCTCTGCGTTTGCGTTCGACATGGCAAGAAGTGCTGTCTTGATGCCAAGCGCCTTGATGTTTTGGGCGGCAAGCGCGGGGCGGATAACGCGAACGCCGCCGATCTCAGCGCCATGCATTTTTTTGTCGTCATCCACGAAGATCGCGGGCCGGTAATTCCTGCTCTGGTCGAGCGCCTGCAAGAGCTGGTTGTCGGCGTCGCCCGCGCCGTAGATCAGCACCGGCTCTCGCCCCTCGTCCTTCGACGTCAGGTAGATCGAGCGCACGATCATCCGCGTGCCGCCGGTGACGATCAGCAGCATGGCGAAATAAATGCCCGGCACGGAGCGCGGGACGAAGAGATCAAGATATTGGCTTGTCGCGAACATGGTCACGGCCGAGACCGCGACGCCGATCGACACCGTCTTCAACGCCCGGTCGGCCATGAAGCGTATGACGGCGCGGTAAAGGCCAAGTGCCACGAAAGCGGCAATCGTGACAGGAACCACCGCCAGCAAGACCGCCCAGCTTTGCGGCTGCAGGGTCGTTGCAATGCCATCCAGCCGAAGCACCATGGCAAGCCAGAAGCACAGTGCCATCGCCAGAACGTCAAAACCGACCTGGATCGCCCGCTTGGGCCCGCGCGGCAGCTGGAACAGGTTTTTCGTTAAGGCATTGAGCACTGCGATACGCCCCGGCAAGCGTTAAAGAGGTGTTAATCTATCTTAAGCGAATAGATTTCGATTATGCCGTGCGCGCGTGAATGTCTAGCATCGGCTGCCTGCGCGCGCGGGCAGACCGGGCGCCAAGGGGCAAGATTTTGGTTGCGAGCCGCCACGCTGCGAGGTGAGACTGGGAAGGTGTCGGGCTGGGCTGGTTGAAAGCTGGTGTTTCTGGACATTTGCGCACCAGCTCAAAGAATTTCGAAAAATAATTATTATAAGTCAATTATTTATGAAAATCTTGGGGCTGCAGTGTGCCTTTGGCATCGTGCCCTTCCGACGCCAAAATATCCAAATACAACTTAAGCGCGAATTTTGGGTTCGTTTTGTTATTTCAACAATTCTGCGAGAAACTTTTTCAAGGCTGTGCTGCGCGCAGCCTCGGCCTCTCGCAGGTAGCGTTGCGCCGATCTCAAGGCGCGATTGTCGACCTGTTCCGCACTATTCGTGAGTTCGATCATTAGTTTTTGTCCAACGATTTGCGTCTTCATGTCGTACTTGTGCTCTGGCTCTTGAAGCAGGTCCTGCAGCATTTCGATCTCAGTGCGTAATTCCTGTTTTGGCTGACGAATTGCCACTTCCATCGCGTAGGCCTTTGCCGTGTCGAGCTTAGCTTCTGCTATTGCCAGCGCCAGGGCAGCCGTGCCAGCGGGTGTTCTCAGAGCGGTCTCTGGCGTCGCCTCGCAGTCATCGAGAATGGCGCGCAGGTGAACTAAAATTGCGTCAGGCGGGGGCGCTGCCTTCACACCGTGCCGTCGCGCGTTTTTGCTGGATGTCTTGCGACCTAGTGCCGTGCGTGGGCCGCTGCTCCGCATAGCATTGCGCCGATTGGCCATTATTTGTGCAGTGGTTGTCATTCTTTGATTACCTCCGCATCTTCCACGTTGATACGATCGTGCCACGTCCGCAGGTCATCATGCTCACGCAAGAGTTTGTTGCGGCGAGCCTCCAGGCGTTCAATGCTCATTTCGTGGTGTGCATAGAAGTTGAGGCTGCGATAGTATGCCATCGCGGCAAATTCACCTGTCGTGATAGGGCCACGTGGTTGAGAGGACAGTTCCGTAGACTGATAACTTGTCGGAAATTTCTGATCTCGAGCTGATCTTACCGCTTCGTCGAATTTCACCGCGCGTAGGCCTGAGGCGAGAAGTTGTGCGCTAGGGCGTCGGTGGCGCGTAATGTCCCACTCTGCGTGTGCAATAAGCTCAACTTGCCGCCGTTCCAAATGAGTCCGCGGCTGTAACTCAGCAGTGAGCGTTCTGATGAGCTCGGCTAGCTGCGATGGGTCTTCGTCAGGCGTCGTCAATGCCGCCAAGGGGTGAACTTTCTTCGACATATTGCGCCTTCACTATTGGCATTCCGCAATATGTAGACGGTAACCCAGCTGAAACAGCGTCACAATGAAAACTACCGGCCTTTGCGCAGTTTTAGTCTGGAACTTGCTTGGGGTGGCCTATGAGAATGCCTGGGCGGTCATTAGGGCTGCCCACGAACTCAATGCTTGCAGCTTCAAGGGTCGTCTTGATGCACTTCAGGTTAGCTGCAGTGCTCGTAGGAACGCCATTTCCAGCCTCCATACGGAGAATGGTCCGCTCACTTATCGCAGTTTTGTTGGCCAAGTCCTTTATGCTCCAGCCTAACGCTGCGCGTGCTGCTCGAATTTGTGATCCCGTGATCATTGCCATTATTTCCCCATGTCGTAAATTATGACTAATGTCACATAATACGACAAATATGAGCGATACTTGGCGTCACCATCTTGGCCGTCTGGAGGGTGCCTATGCACAATCTACTATACGTGCATACTACGATGACGTCAGTAGCTTTGTCGATTGGTGTACCTGTCACGGTCTTGTAGCATTCCCTGCAGAAATCAGTGCGCTCTCTGGCTTTGTGGATGAACAGGGCAGACGGCTCGTGCCGACGACCGTCCGCCGACGCCTCGTGGCAATTGGAAAACTGCACCGAATGATGGGTTTGCCAGACCCCACGCGCGACGAAGAAGTCCGCCTCGCGCTGCGTCGAGCCATCAGGTCACGAACGAAGCCACCGCAGCAGGCGAGGGGAATGTCGCGCGCGCAACTCCACGACGTTTTAGCGGTGCAGCCCGATACGCCATGGGGCATTCGCGACAGCGCTATCCTCGCGCTCGGTTTCGAGATGCTGGCGCGGAGGTCAGAGTTGGTTGCGCTGAGGGACGACGATCTCGATTGGCGAGCAGATGGCACCCTGCGTGTTATGATACGTCGAAGCAAAACCGACCAGGCCGGTCTCGGTCGCTACGTCTTTA
>JBASXE010000511.1:0-35709 GCA_049276875.1 Roseovarius sp.
GTTTGAACCCGTGGTCTACCACCTCAAGGAATGGGTGCAGGGCAACGCGACCGTGACGCGCAAGCAGACCGATGCCAAAGGCGGCACAATGCGCCTTGGCGCCTATGATGCGACGCTCGCCAAGGGCTCCAAAGTGGCCGAGATCTATGGCAGCACGTCCATCGAGGAGCGTCACCGCCACCGCTATGAAGTGGATGTGAAATACATGGATAAGCTTGAGGCCTGCGGCTTGCGCTTTTCCGGCATGTCGCCCGATGGCCGCCTGCCCGAGATCGTGGAATGGGCAGACCATCCATGGTTCATCGGCGTGCAATTCCACCCCGAGCTCAAGTCCAAACCCTTCGCGCCCCATCCGCTCTTTGCAGATTTCGTGCGCGCCGCCACCGAAAACTCCCGCCTCGTCTAAACGAGGCCGGAGCGCCAGCGGCGTGGCCAAGCGCACCTGTCATCTTCTTGCCGTAAATATCCCCGCCGGAGGCATCCCGGAGTGGCGGCAAACGCCCCCTTCAGCGTTTCATCAAAGCCTCGGCCGCCGCCCGCGCCTCTGGTGTGATCGTGTCGCCTGATAGCATACGGGCAATCTCGTCCACACGCTCGCGCAGGCCCAGCGGCGTGACCGTGGACAGCGTTTGCCCATCCGTCACATGTTTGGCCACCTGCCAGTGATGCGCCGCAAGCGCCGCGACCTGCGGGCTGTGCGTCACGACAAGCACCTGCCCCCCCGCCGCGAGGCTGGCAAGACGCCGTCCCACCGCATCGGCGGTTGCCCCGCCCACGCCGCGATCAATCTCATCGAAGATCAGCGTGAGCCCGCTTTGCGCTCCCGTAAGGCACACTTTAAGCGCCAGAAGAAACCGGCTGAGCTCCCCGCCTGAGGCGATCTTGGCCAACGGTCCAGAGGGCGCCCCCGGGTTGGTCGCAACCCGAAACGCCACCTGATCCGAACCAGACGGCCCCGGCGCCGCAGGTGTGATCTGCGTCTCAAACACCGCGCGCTCCATTTTCAGCGGTGCCAACTCGGCCATCACGGCACTATCCAGCGCCTTGGCTGCTTTGCTGCGGGCCGCCGTCAGCGCGGCGGCGGCGCTCTCAAACGCCTCCTGCGCGCGGGTCACCTCGGCGCGCAAATCAGCAAGGTCGGCATCGCCCTGATCCAGAGCGTCCAGCCGCGCCACAAGCCCTTGGGTAAATTCCCCAAGCGCATCAGGCCCCACATCATATTTGCGGGCCATTGCGCGAATGGCAAAGAGGCGTTCCTCTGTCTCCTCAAGCTCCAACGGGTTGAAGGCGAGCGCCTCAAGACAATTTGTGACCCCACGCGCGGCCTCATCCAACTCGACCATGGCGCGGCCAAGCGCATCTATCGGCGCATCAAGTTGGCCCTCGGCCTGCTCCGCCGCCCCTTCGAGCCAGCGCAGCGCATCCCCGGCCAAGCCTTCGGCACCATTCGCCCCCAGCGCCTCGGCGGCCTTGCCTATATCCACCCGAATGCGCTCGGCGGCCTGCATCAGGCGGCGGCGGCGGTCGAGATCACCATCCTCACCGGGCTGCGGGTCCAGCGCCTGTAATTCGGCGACCCCATGGCGCAGATACTCTTCTTCCTCACGAATGGCCGCAATCGCCTCTTCGGCCAAGCGTGCGGCCTTGCGGGCCTCCTGCGCGCGGCGCCAGAGGCCACGCAGCGCCTCACGTTTGCCCTCCAGCGCACCATAAGTATCCAGCATGTCGCGGTGCCCCTTGGGGTCCAGAAGTCCGCGATCATCATGCTGGCCGTGCAATTCAATCAACGTCTCACTCAGCGCCCGCAGCACTTCACCCGAACAGCGGCGATCCTGCGCCCAAGCCGTCTTGCGCCCATCTGCCGAATTCACCCGCCGCAGGATAAGCTCGTCCCCGCCCGGCAAACCCGCCTCTGCCAGAACCGCATGCGCGCCATGCCCCTCCGGCAGATCAAAGACCGCCGTCACCTCACCTTGCGCCGCACCACTGCGGACAAGCTCGGCCCGGCCACGCCAGCCAAGCACAAAGCCCAAAGAATCCAGCAGGATCGATTTCCCTGCCCCGGTCTCACCGGTGAGAACATTGAGACCTCCATCGAAGCTCAGTTCGAGCCGGTCGATGATCAGCATGTCGCGGATATCAAGCGTGCGCAGCATGGCTCAGACCTCGGCGTGAAAGACAGTGGCGGGGTGCGGCGCGCGGCGCGTTACAGCCACTCGCCCTTGATCATCTGGCGATAAACCTGCCGGAGCCAATTGTCGCCCTCGGCCTCCGCGGTCAGACCGTTGAGCGCCAGAAGCCTGAAGCTGTCCTCGTACCAATCGGTTGCGCGATAGTTGAACCCGAGGATTGCCCCAGCCGTCTGCGCCTCATCCGTGAGGCCAAGCGAAAGATAGGCCTCGACAAGGCGGTGCAGCGCTTCTGGCGTATGTGATGTGGTCTGGAAGTCCTCGACCACGACACGGAAGCGATTGATCGCCGCCGAGAAATGATCGCGGCGCAGATAATAGCGGCCCACTTCCATTTCCTTGGACGCTAGGTGGTCAAAGGCCAGATCAAATTTCAGCACAGATGTGCTTGCATATTCGCTGTCGGGGTCGACCTCGATCACGCGGCGCAATGATTGCAGCGCCTGAAAGGTCAGACCCTGGTCGCGTCCAACCTCGTCAATCTGGTCATAATAGCTGAGCGCGAGGAGATATTGCGCATAGGTCGCATCCTCGTCGGTGGGATAAAAATCAATGTAGCGCTGCGCAGCGGATCGGCTGGCCTCATAATCCTCATCAAGGTGATGCGAATAGGCCTGCATGATCACGGCGCGTTTGGTGAGGTCTGAATAGGGGTAAAGGCGCTCCACCTCGGCAAAGCTCTGGGCCGCGAGACCCGGGCGATTATCAGCCAGATCAAACTCGCCCCGTTCAAAAATCTGCTGGGCAGTGAAATTCTCGTAGTTCAGCTCGCCCCGCTCCACGCGTCCGTTCACGCCGGAACAAGCGCTTACGCTCACCGCAATCAAAGCCGCCGCTGCAAGCCGCGCACTTTGTTTCCCGAAGGTCATGCCGATTTTGCTTTTGCGCATAGTTACGTCGTCCGCCGATTACCGATCCTGTCTTGGGTTTATCCCAATCGTTAAGGCTGTGCTAGCATAGAAATCCGGCAGGCAAAACGGCTTAGGCACATTTGAATGAAGCGGCGTCAGAATGGGCGCAAAAAGAGCGCAGATTTGCAGGTTATTCCAGAGATTTCAGAGCTTTTTCAGACGGGTTTGTGGATCACGCGACCTGAGGCACTTCGCGCCAATGCACGCCCGCCCCCGGAAGGCGCGCAGCGGCGGCGGCATCGCAATCCACCCATTCCACAGCACCCGGCATCGCAAAAAGCGCGCGCAACAGATCATTGGTCAACGCATGGCCCGCCCGACGCCCCTCATAGCGGCCCATGATGGGCGCACCGGCCAACGCCAGATCGCCCAAAGCGTCCAGCATTTTGTGCCGCACAGCCTCATCCGCGTGGCGCAGACCACCCGGCGACAGGACATCGGCCCCATCCACTACCACCGCGTTATCAAGCGTGCCGCCAAGCGCGAGCCCGTTTGCGCGCATCGTGTCGACATCCGACTTGCGGCAGAAGGTCCGCGATGTGCTCAACTCACGCACGAAGCTGCCATTGGCCATGTTCAACGTCTTGCGCTGCAGGCCGATGGCTGCGTCTTCGAAATCAATCTCGAAATCAATGCTCAGGCTATCCTGTGGCGTCAGCCGGGCCCAAGCCTCACCGCGCCGCACTTCAACAGTTTTCAGCACTTTGATCGCCTGCACAGGGCGCTCTAACCGGCGGAAACCAGCGCTGAGGATCCCGCGAACGAACGCGACCGAGCTTCCATCGAGGATCGGCACTTCGGGGCCATCGACTGTCACCAGCGCATTGTGCACGCCGCAGCCCATAAGGGCGGCCATGATATGCTCAACTGTGGAGAGCGAGACGCCATGCTCATTCTCAATCCGGGTGCAGAGCGGTGACTGGTTCACACGGTCCCAAAGGGCGGGGATGTCGCTGGTGCCAACGGCGCAGTCCACACGGCGAAACACGATACCATGGCCCGACGCGGCGGGATGGATCACCAGACGCGCAGGCTTGCCCGAATGCAGGCCGACGCCGTCAAAGGCGATGGATGTGTCGATGGTGGTTTGCAATTGCGCCTCTTTCGGCATTACCCCCGGCTGCTCGTCCGGTAGAGCTGTGATACGGCGCGGCTGCAAGAGCCTCAATTCAATCTTTACGACTCTTTGAAACATCCGTGAGAGGCAAAGCAGCAGGTTTCCGCCCAAACCGATATTTACCAATAAAATTTGTGGGTTGGGAGCGCAGATTACAGCCTTCAGAACACGAAAAAAGGGCGGTGCATCCACCGCCCTTCGCTCTATTCATGTCAAACCTGTGAGGGTTTAATTGGCTTGCCGGCGCAGGAAGGCCGGAATCTCGATCTGCTCATCGCGCTCGCTCTCGGGCTCGGAGCGCGCGGGCTGCTGCGCCTGCAAAGTCGGCTGTTGGCGGCTGGGGCGTGGGGCCTCGGCCTCGCCGGAATGACCCGTCATGCGGTTCAAAAGCGAGTTGATGCCAAAGCGCGGACGCTCGGACACGGGGGCCGCTTCGGGCGCGTGCGCTTGGGTGTATTGAGGTGCCTGACCTTCCGATGGGGCCTGAGCGCGAGGCTTTTGCGCGTGGCCTACCGCGGCCTGAAGCCGTGCCATAGCTTCAGGCGAAGGGGTGCCCGGAGCGGGCGCGCGTGGCGCCACGAAAGCTGCAAGCTCGGGCTCTTCTTCGGGCTGTTGCTGCACGGGCGGAGCATAGGCAGGCGGCGGCAGATCGTCGGCCTCTTGTGTTTGAGGCGCATAGGCTGCGCGCTGAGGTGCCGGCTGTGGCGCTGCGCGAGGCTCAAAGATATCTTCCATCTGCTCTTCAGCAGCGGCGCGCTCGGCCTCGACGGACGTAAAGAGCGATGGCTCTTCCGCCTCTTCGGCGCGGGCGGCGACAGGCTCGGGCGCTTCTTCAGCCAGTGGCGCAGGCGCTTCGGCAGCGACACTGGCTCGCAATGGCTCCGCCATGGAACGGCGCGGCACGGGGATGTCATGCACGGACTCGTTGGCATCGATGCCGGTTGCCACGACGCTGACGCGCATGGAACCTTCCATCGAGGGATCGAGCGTGGAGCCCACGATGATGTTTGCGTCCGCGTCCACTTCCTCGCGGATGCGGTTGGCGGCTTCATCAAGCTCAAAGAGAGTAAGATCGTGCCCACCAGTGATGTTGATAAGAACGCCCTTGGCACCGCGCAGGCTGATCTCGTCCAGCAGCGGGTTGGCGATCGCCTTCTCGGCAGCCTGGATCGCGCGATCTTCGCCGCTATCTTCGCCTGTGCCCATCATGGCCTTGCCCATCTCATCCATCACGGCGCGCACGTCGGCGAAATCAAGATTGATCAGGCCCGGACGCACCATCAGGTCCGTCACGCCCTTCACACCTTGATAAAGAACATCATCGGCCATGGAGAAGGCATCGGTGAACGTGGTCTTCTCGTTGGCGAGGCGGACCAGGTTCTGGTTTGGAATGATGATCAGCGTATCAACGACCTTTTGCAGAGCCTCGACGCCCTCCTCGGCCTGCTTCATCCGCTTGCCGCCCTCAAACTGGAAAGGCTTGGTCACGACACCAACGGTCAGAACGCCCAATTCGCGCGCGGCCTGCGCGATGATCGGCGCGGCCCCGGTGCCGGTGCCTCCACCCATGCCCGCTGTGATGAAGCACATATGCGCGCCCGCTAGATGATCGACGATCTGTTCAATGCTCTCCTCGGCGGCGGCAGCCCCGATAGAGGCCTTGGCACCTGCGCCCAAACCTTCGGTGACCTTCACACCCAATTGCACGCGGCTCTCGGCATTGCTTTGCTGCAAGGCCTGTGCGTCCGTATTGGCGACGACAAAATCGACGCCATCCAGCTGCTTTTCGATCATGTTGTTGACCGCGTTGCCGCCTGCGCCGCCAACACCGAAGACGGTGATGCGGGGCTTGAGATCGTCATGTCCGGGCATGGTGAGATTGAGTGCCATATGTGTTATCCGCCTGATGTTGCGCCCGCAGTTTCGGGCCGATTTTCTGCCTGATTAACGCATTATTACCTATGCGTCACCGTATCGTCACCTAAAAAACGCAAGCAAACCACAAAATATGGGCTGTTTTGAGCCCTTTTTCGCGGTATTTCGCCTATCATACCGCATATAGCGTTTACCAATTGTCCTTGAACCACTTCACCGCCCGCTTGAGTGATCGCGAGGGATAGCGGTCCACGGGCAACTCGAAGTCCCACCATTCGTCCTGCGGGTTGGCCGCGAATAGGCACGTGCCGACCGCACTCGCAAAGCCCGCGCCAGTCGCGGCCTGTGGAAGACCATGCACCCTGAGGGGCCGCCCAAGCCGAACCTGTTGACCCAGAATGCGGCTCGCCAACCCATCAAGACCGGGAATCTGGCTACCGCCGCCGGTCAGAACAATCTGCTGGCTGGGCAGGTGATCAAAGCCCGCCGCATCAAGCCGGGCACGCACCTCTTCGAGGATTTCCTCGACCCGAGGGCGCATGATTCCGATCAACTCGGCCCGGCTCGCGGTGCGGCGGTCATGGTCCCAATCGCCGGTGTCACCGCCGATCTCGATCATCTCGCGGTCATCCATACCCGTGGCCACCACGCCGCCATAGAAGGTCTTGATCCGCTCGGCGGCGGCTTGGTTTACTTGCAGGCCCATGGAAATGTCGCCTGTCACGTGGTCACCGCCCATGCGCACGCTATCGGCGTAAATCATGTGCTTTTTGATGAAGATCGAGATGCTTGAGGTGCCACCACCCAGATCAATACACGCAGCACCCAGCTCCTGCTCATCCTCCACCAGCGAAGAAATCCCGCTGACGTAAGCTGAGGAGGCGACGCCTGCGAGTTCAAGATCACAGCGCTTCACGCAATGCGCAAGGTTCTGGATCGCCGCACTATCCACGGTCAGCATGTGCATATCGGTTTGAAGCGACTGCCCCATCTGCCCGCGCGGGTCAATAAGACCGGAGCGGTGATCCAGCGCGAAATTGACAGGTTGCGCATGCAGAACCTCGCGCCCGTCGCCAAAATCTGGCACGTCGCAGGCGCTGAGCACGCGGCTCACGTCCTGCTCGGTCACCACATGCCCCTCAAGCTCCACCTGCCCGGCAAGACCGTAGCTGCGTGGGGCCGCTCCCGAAAAACAGGCGATCACATGATCGACGCGCATATTGGCCATTTTCTGCGCCGCCTGAACAGCGGTGCGGATTGCGCGCTCGGTCTCCGCCATCTGCTCGATTTCGCCAAAGCGCACACCACGAGAGCGGGTCGTGGCCGCCCCGATGACGCGGAAACCCGCCTGCCCCGCCATCGCGCCGATGCCGTCCCCTTCGGCCAGACGGTCCGTCCCGTCAAAGCGCAGCACAAGGCACGCGATCTTGGACGTGCCCACATCAAGCACCGCCACAACCCCCCTCTGCATCGCGGCGCGCCGCATGTTCCGCATGGCCCGTTGGGACTCGTAAAGTTCAATCATTGCTCAGCTACCCCTGCACCCAAATCCCTGACACGCCACCAATCTTCGACAGCGCGCTCTTTCATTCTCAGCGTCGGACGTTCGGGCAGACGCATGTCCACCGCCACGATATCGCGCTCCAATATGTCCTGTGCCTGGTCCAGCACGATCACCCGTTCCAGCGCGCGCACGGCGCCGAGCTCGGGCAGCATGATCCGCACATCGCCCTCCAGCACCACATCCCAGCGTCGCGCGTTCATCCGCACAAGGCCGCGCATCCGGTCGGCCAGAGGTCCCGCCACCGCACGGATTTCCAACGCCTCGGACACCGATCTCTCCGCCGCTTCGCCGGTCAGAACCGGCAGATCCGGATGATCGCCACGCACCTGTGCGATATCGATCACGACACCCTCACCATCCACAACCATCAGGCCAGAGGTCGTCCTGAGCAGCGCTGCGGGCTGCCGCTCAGTCACCTGCACATCCAGAACACCGCCCTGACGCAACCGCACAGCCGCAGTCTTGACGGCGGGGATTTCCTCCACAGCGACACGCACCGCATCAAGGTCCATATCGAACGAGCTGAGCGGCAGAGCGTAGGGGAAGGTCATGCGTATATCATCGGCCACAACTTCGCTGGCACCTTCAACGGCCAGAAGCTTGACCATGAATTCAGGGCGAGATTGCACCTGCTGGCGCAGATCGAGATATCCCAACACCAGCGATTGCTGCACCTTTGCGTCCGACAGATATGCAGTGGCGATCCCGAAGCTGAGGCAAAAGGGAATGCCCACACGCAAAAGCCTGCGGTAAAGCGGCGTCAGCATCACCCGTTGATAGCGATAGGACCAACGCGACGGTGCGGGATCAGGGCGCGCGTTCATCGCAGGCATGACGCGTCCTCCACCATCCATTTGCACAGCGCACCAAAGGACATCCCCAGTGCACGCGCCTGCTCGGGGCTGAGTGATGTCGGCGTCATACCGGGCTGGGTGTTTGTTTCCAGCAAGATCAGACCCTCCTTGCCGCGCGTCTCATCCCAGCGAAAATCGGTCCGGGTCAGGCCTCTACACCCCAACGCCTGATGCGCCCGCTGCGCGTAATCCATACAGGCTGTGAAAATGTCGCCCGGCAGGTCCGCAGGCACCACATGGGCCGAACCACCCACCTCATATTTCGCGGAATAATCATACCAACCATCGGTCAGAATATCTGTCACGGTCAGCGCGCGGTTCCCCATCACGGTCGTGGTCAGCTCACGACCCGACGCATAGGCCTCGACCATCACGGTCTCAGGCATGTCATCGCTCAGCTCAGGGGGACCATTCGCACCATCATGCACGATATAAATACCCACTGAGGAGCCTTCATTGTTGGGTTTGACCACATAGGGCGGCACCATAACATGACGGCTGCGCACCTCGTCGCGGGAGGCAAGGACACTCTCGACCACAGGCAATCCATGAGCGCGGTAGGCGGCCTTGGTTGCCTCCTTGTCCATCGCCAGCGCGGATGAGAGAACACCCGAGTGCGTATAGGGGATTTGCATCCATTCCAGCAGGCCCTGGACACAGCCATCCTCGCCCCAGCGGCCATGCAGGGCGTTAAAGACGACATCAGGGGAGATTTCGACCAAACGCATAGCGAGATCGCGGCCAGCATCGACCTCGACCACTTTGTAGCCTTCATCCCGCAACGCGGCGGCGCATTCACGCCCTGAGGACAGCGACACTTCGCGCTCTGCCGAAGGTCCGCCCATTATCACCGCAACTGTCGGGGCTGTTCTGCTCGAACGCACCACCTTATTGCCTCAATGTCCCGAGCCTTTTCGGCCCTTGTTTTCTTAGTTTAACCGGTTGCCTGACCGGGTTTCGGGGCCGTTACGCCGACCCGCATGATTTCCCACTCTAACGTGATTGCGCTGGTTTGAAAAACCTTTTCTCGCACCTCTTCACCAAGCCCTTCGAGATCCGCAGCCGTCGCCGCTCCGGTGTTGACCAGAAAGTTGGGATGCATAGGGCTCATCTGCGCCCCACCCCGCTTGGCACCGCGCATTCCCGCGTCATCAATCACCTTCCAAGCCTTGAGGTCATGCACGTCATCCACCGCGCCTGTGCTGGAAAACCCTGCCGGATTGCGAAACGTGCTGCCCGCGGTGCGGTCCTTGGTGGGCTGCGTCTCGTCGCGCTTTTTCAGCTGCGCCTCCATCCGCGCATGAAGCTGGGCCGGGTCCCCTTCCGGGGCGCGCAAGGTGGCGCTGACAAGCACCGCGCCCTCGGGCACTTCGCTGTGGCGATAGGCAAACTGCAAATCCTGCGCGTTCAGCGTGATCCGCGCACCGTCCCGCGTCACCGCCTCGGCACTCTCAAATACATCCGCCATGTAGCTGCCATAGCAACCCGCATTCATGCAAACCGCTCCGCCAATGGCGCCCGGAATAGTGCGCAAATACGTAAGGTCCCGCCCCGCATCCGCCGCCCGTCGCGCCACATTAGCGTCAAGCGCCGCCGCCCCCGCAATCACACGGTCCCCTTCGACCGAAATCGCGTTGAACCCACGCCCCAACCGGATCACAACCGCGCGTAATCCCCCATCACGCACGATCAGATTGCTGCCGACCCCCATGGGAAACACCTCGACGGATGGGTCCAATGCCGCCAGGAACGCGGCCAGATCCTCCACATCCGCAGGCTGAAACAGCCAATCCGCAGGCCCGCCCACCCGCAGCCATGTCAGCTCCGCAAGGCTGCGCCCCGGCGTCAGCGTGCCGCGCACCTCCGGAAGGGCCCGGCGCTCAGCCACGCCCTTCTTCTTTGCAAAAATACTCGAAATCCCTCACGGCCGCCCCGCGCGCCTCGCAAGAAGGCCCATGACCCAGCGGCCAAGATACCGCACGGGCCAGCGCAGCATCGACATGCCTGCGGCCAGCACGAAAAGCCCAACCCATGGCCCGTTCTGGTAGGTCACATAGCCCAATATGGGGATGCCCACGGCGATCAGGCCGTAAGCCAGCTTCCAATGACTGTCCCGGCTCGGCATCATCGCCAGAAGGTTAGCAGTCAGTGCCCAGAGGCAGGCAAGGATCAGCGATATGCTCATGCCGCCGCCGCCTTTTCCAATCGCGCAGGCAAGCCCGTGGCCCAGCCGCCAATTGTGCCCGCCCCGAGGCAGACCACCATATCGCCCGGTCCAGCCTGCTCGCGCACCAACCGAACAAGGTCCTCTTCATCGCGAATGGCGCGCGCATGGCGGTGCCCGTGCCGGATCAGGCCCGCAACCAGATCATCACGGCTGGCGCCCTCGATGGGCGCCTCGCCTGCGGAATAGACGTCCGTTATCGCCACCACATCCGCCTCGTTGAAACAGGCGCAGAATTCCTCGAAGTGATGGCTGAGCCGCGTGTAGCGGTGCGGCTGATGCACAGCGATGATGCGGCCCTCGGTGGCTTGCCGCGCGGCCTTTAGGACAGCGGCGATCTCGGTCGGGTGGTGGCCGTAATCGTCGATGATGGTCACCCCATCCACTTCACCCACGCGGGTAAAGCGCCGGTTGACGCCACCGAACGCGGCCAGCGCCGCGCGAATTTCGGCGCGTTTCATGCCCAGATGGCGCGCAACGGCCACGGCGCTCAGCGCGTTGGACACATTATGATCGCCCGGCATCGGCAGGGTGCAATTCTCGATCATCATCCCTTCGGCCTGAAGCGCCACGTCGAAATGCGCAATCCCCTTGGCATAGCGCAGGTTGACCGCCCGCACGTCCGCTTGCGTGTTGAACCCGTAGGTCACGACACGACGGTCCGTGATCTTGCCGACAAGTGCCTGAACATCCGGATCATCGGTGCAGCACACGGCAAGCCCATAGAAGGGTATGTTGCTCACGAAATCCTCAAAGCCCTTGTGCAGCGCCTCCTCGGTCCCCCAATGCTCCATATGCTCGGGGTCGATATTCGTCACGATCGCGATCGTCGCGGGCAGGCGGTTGAACGTGCCGTCGCTTTCATCGGCCTCGACCACCATCCATTCGCCCTGCCCCACGCGGGCATTGCTGCCATAGGCATGGATGATCCCGCCATTGACCACCGTGGGGTCAAATTTGCCGTGATCCAGAAGGGCCGCAACCATCGTGGTCGTGGTGGTCTTGCCATGGGTGCCCGCCACGGCCACGTTGGACTTGAGGCGCATCAGCTCGGCCAGCATCTCGGCCCGGCGCACGATGGGCAGGCCCTTCAGACGGGCGGCATCAAGCTCCGGATTGCCCGGCTTGATCGCGGAAGAGATAACGACAACCTCTGCGTCTTCAATATTCTCCGCCCGTTGCCCTTCAAAGATCAGCGCGCCATTCTTCGCCAGACGCTCGGTGATGGGCGAGCTCTTCAGATCGCTCCCCTGCACCACATAACCGTGGTTCAAGAGCACTTCGGCGATGCCCGACATACCTATGCCGCCAATGCCGATGAAATGAATGGGCCCAACATCGCCGGGAAGTTTGGTTGCTGCGTTCATGGCGTACGGCCTTTGCTGGCAAGGGTTTCGACAAGAGCGGCCAAACGCTCGGCCGCATCGGGCATGCCGCAGCCGAGTGCGGCCTGCGCCATCTGGGCCGCGCCCTTGGGGTTTGTCATAATCGTCTCGATCTGCGTCGCCAATGTCTCAGTTGTCAACGCGCGTTCCGGCAGCAAGATCGCGCCGCCCGCCTGCGTGAGGGCGCGGGCATTTACGCTTTGATGATCGCTCGTGGCCGCCGCATAGGGGATCAGGATCGAGGGGCGGCCGATGACAGAGATATCCGCGACTGACGACGCGCCCGCACGGCTGATCACAAGCTGCGCCTCGCTCATCCGGCGCGGCACATCGCGAAAGAAGGGCTGCACCTCGGCGGTAATGCCGTGCTCGGCATAATAGGCCGAAACGCGCGCCATATCTTCATCGCGTGCTTGGTGGCTCACACGCACGCGGGACAGCACCTCCATGGGCAGCGCGGCAATCGCGGGCGGTACGGTCTCTGACAGGACCCGCGCACCCTGAGAGCCGCCGATCACCAGAATTTCCATCGGATAATCACCGGGCGGGATGTAGCCTGCGCCCGCGCGCTCCAAAACAGACGCCCGCACCGGGTTGCCAACATGCGTCGCGTCAACACCCTCGGGCATCTCGGTAGGCCATGTGCCGCACGCGACGGCATCGACACGGCTCGCAAACACTTTGTTGACGCGGCCCAACACGCCGTTTTGCTCGTGCACCATGCGCGGACGGCGCAGCAAGGTCGCCGCAGCCAGCGCAGGGATCGACGGATACCCGCCAAAACCCACAATCACATCGGGCTTTTCACGTGCCATGCGCAGCGCCGCCCCCATCACCCCACCTGCGATATGAAACGGCGCCATCGCCTTGGAAGCAAGGCCACCACGCGAGAATGTTGCGCTGGCCACTTGTTCAATCGCCACAGCATGGGAGAACCCGCCCGTATAGCGCGCACCGCGCGCATCCGTGCTCAGCTTCACCCGCCAGCCGCGCGCCAGCATCACCTCCGCCAGCGCCTGCGCCGGGAACATATGCCCCCCTGTGCCGCCTGCGGCCATCAGCAGGAGCGGGGCGCTCATCTTCCGCGCCCTCTGAGGATATCGCCAATTTCACCCTGTGGGCGCTGGCGCGTAAACGCAAACAGCATCCCCAAGGCAATACCGCCCGCGATCAGCGACGAGCCGCCGTAGCTCACAAAGGGCAGCGTCATCCCCTTTGCCGGCAAGAGCCGCACTGCAACGCCCATATTGATCATCGCCTGCACGCCAAAAATGGCGACAAGGCCGGTGCCCGCGAGCCGGATGAACGGGTCTCGCTCGCGCATCAGACGCATCAGCGAACGCACCACAATCATCGAATAAAGCCCAATGATCACCAGCACGAGGGCCAGCCCGAATTCCTCGGCGGCCACGGCGATGATGAAATCCGTATGCGCATCGGGCAGCGACCATTTCACCGTCCCCTCGCCCACACCGACGCCGAAAAACCCGCCCTCGCGGATCGCGTTGGTGGCAAAACCAAGCTGGGTGGTAGGGTCAAGGTCGGCGCTGAGAAACCCATCAATCCGGCGCGCGAAATGTTCGGAATTGAAATAGGCAACAGAGCCTGCAAGGATCACCAGCCCGGCCATCGCCATCAGCAAAAGGATCGGCGCGCCTGCCACGAAATACATCACACCCCATGCGAACAAAACCAAGGAGGCCTGCCCAAAATCGGGCTGCATCGCCAGAAAGGCCACGATCACCATCGTCAGGACAAAGGACCAGCTTAGGCCGGGCGGCCCGTTTATCTCACGACTCGCGGCCATCATCCACGCGCCCACGACCACGAAACCGGGCTTGAGAAACTCCGACGGCTGGATCGAGGCGAAGCCGAGCGAATACCACCGCGTGGCCCCCTTGCCGAAATCCGTGCCAAGCACGGGCAAAAGCATCAGTGCGACGAGGGAGATCAAAAACCCAATCACCGCCAGACGCCGCACCAGCATCGGCGTCATCATCGAGGTCAGCACCATGGCCGTCATCGCAAGGCCACCAAAAAATATCTGGCGCGTCACGTAATGGAAAGGATCAAACCCGTTCTTCTCGGCCAGAGGTGGCGAGGCCGCAAAGCCAAGCAAAAGCCCGATCCCGAATAGCATTAGCACGCAGGACATCGACCATTTGTCGATTGTCCGCCACCACTTGGGAAGAACGGGCTCGACATCCCGTATCGGGACCGACCCATAGACCATCTCTGTCATGACACCACGCCGATTACTGCCTCTTAACCGCCCCTTGCCGGGGTCTATTTCTCTATTGTAGCAGGACCGCGCCTTTTAGGGAAGGCCACAAAGGCTGGTGGTGGGCTTTGCACCTCTCTCTGCATGAAGCGGCAACACGGCGCACCATCCGGCTATTTGCGCAAATGCACCACGCCTTGACCCGCCCCTCGCAATCGGGCACCCCGCTGCAATGGATGTAGATACGCTGATACTGGGGGCCGGAGCGGCAGGGATGATGTGCGCGGCACGTGCGCCAGGCCGCAGCCTTGTGATCGATCATGCCCGCGCACCGGGCGAGAAAATCCGCATCTCGGGCGGCGGGCGCTGCAACTTCACGAATATGTATGCGTCCCCCGAAAACTTCCTGTCGCAAAACCCCCATTTTTGCAAATCCGCCCTCAGCCGCTATACCCAATGGGACTTCATCGCCCTCGTGGATCAACACCGCATCGCATGGCACGAGAAAACCCTGGGGCAGCTTTTCTGCGACACCTCCGCCAAGGAAATCATCACCATGTTGCGCGCCGAGATGACGCGCGCAGGCGCGGCGCTCTGGCTACAGACATCGCTCAAGGACCTCAGCCATGACGGCACCCGATTCCAAGCCACACTGGAGAAAGAGGGCGCGCGCCGCACTGTCTTGGCGCGGCATCTGGTGCTGGCCACCGGGGGCAAATCCATCCCCAAGATGGGTGCGACCGGCCTCGCCTACGACATCGCAGAGCGTTTCGGCCATACGCTCACCCCCACGCGCGCAGGGCTGGTGCCATTTACCTTTCCCGAAGGCCGCTTCGCTGCCCTGTCGGGCCTCTCGGTCCCCGTGCGCGCCAGCGCAGGCGGCACGGAATTCGAGGAAAATCTCCTCTTCACCCATCGCGGCCTCTCCGGCCCCGCGATGCTACAGGTCTCCTCCTACTGGCAAGAGGGCGCGCCGATCCGCATCGATCTCGATCCCGCAGGAACGCTTCTGGAGGCCATGCGCGCACAACGCACCCAATCAGGCCGCCACCAGCTCAACACCGAGCTTGGCCGCCACTTCCCTGCCCGCCTCCTGCCGGTGCTTGAGGGTGAACTGAACCTTGCATTGACCAGCAAACTCGCCGACCAATCAGACGCAGCCCTGATTGATCTCACGGAAAGCCTGCGCCACTGGCACCTCACACCGGGCGGCACAGAAGGCTACCGCACGGCAGAGGTCACAATGGGCGGCGTCGACACAGACGGGCTGTCGTCGAAAACCATGGAAAGCCGCCACCAGCCCGGCCTCTTCATTATTGGCGAGTCCGCAGATGTTACAGGCTGGCTCGGCGGTTACAACTTTCAATGGGCGTGGAGCTCAGGCGCCGCAGCAGCAAGCGCCATGGCGGCCCGCATTTAACGCCCATAGCTTCTTCTTAGTCCAAATACTCCCGCCGGAGGCCCTTAAAGCTCCCGCAGAATTTGAGTATTTATGCAAAGAAGAAAGCCAGAAAAAACTATGTGGTATAGGTGGGGTGGAACAGCCCGCCGGGCGACAGGGTGAAAATGTCTACCCCATCCGCCGTCACGCCGACTGAGTGCTCAAACTGCGCCGAGAGGGATTTGTCGCGCGTCACAGCGGTCCAGTCATCCGCGAGCACTTTGGTCTCGGGGCGGCCCAGATTGACCATTGGCTCTATGGTGAAGAACATGCCTTCCTCAAGCTTGGGTCCGGTGCCCGCGCGACCGTAGTGCAATACGTTGGGCGGAGCGTGGAAAACCAGCCCCAGCCCGTGGCCGCAAAAATCGCGCACGACAGACATGCGCTGCGCTTCGACATAGGTCTGGATGGCCGCGCCGATATCACCGAACATATTGCCTGGGCGTACGGCCTCGATCCCCTTCATCAGCGCCGCGTGGGTGACTTCGATCAGGCGCTCCGCCTTGCGGGGCAGTTTGCCTGCCACATACATGCGCGATGTATCACCGAACCAGCCATCGACAATCACCGTCACGTCGATGTTGAGGATATCGCCATCCTTCAGCAGCTTGTCACCCGGGATACCGTGGCAAACCACGTGGTTCACGCTGATGCAACTGGCGTGTTTGTAGCCTTTGTAGCCGATCGTGGCGGATGTAGCGCCTGCCTCATTCACCATCGCCTCGATCATCGCATCAAGGGCGGCGGTGCTTTGGCCTACCTGCACCTCGGGCGCGATGGCATCCAGAATCTGGGCGGCGAGGGCGCCGGCCTTGTGCATGCCTGCAAAATCCGCGTCCGAATAGATGCGAATTCCGTCCCGTGTCACGCGTCCGCGGTGCTCTTTGTTCAAGGTGTGCCTCATGCGTTTTGGCTATGTCGATTATGTAGGGGAATTTCGGCAAAAGGGCCAGCGCTGCGCGACCAATTATTGCGCACCCGTTACAGGACAGGCAGCGCGCCGGTCAGTGAGATGTCCGTCGGGGTCGGGCGCGCACCGAGCGCCATGATTTCCACCCCTGCCGCACGCGCCTCGGCCAGAGCGGCGGCATAGGCCGGATCGATATCACGCGCCACGCTCACACAGGCGCAATCGGACCGCTGCACCACATAGAGCAGCACAGCCCGTGCGCCTGCCTGCGCCACATGCGCCAGTTCCTGCAAATGCCGCGTTCCGCGCACGGTTACCGTGTCGGGAAATTCCGCAAGCCCCGCTGTGCGCGACAGCGTGACCGATTTCACTTCGACATAAGCCCGCACCCGCCCAGCGCCGCTCAGAAGAAAGTCGATCCGGCTCGCCTCCCCGTATTTCTGCTCGGGCAGAATCTCGTCATACCCTTCAAACCCTTCCAGCCCCTGTTCCAGAGCCGCGCCTATCATCCGGTTCGCAGCACCCGTGTCCACGCAGGCCATGTGCCCCGCACCAAGTTCGGTCAGCCGCCAGCCGTATTTCAGCTTTTTCTTGGGGTCGTCATTGGGCTCTACCCAGATCACGGCGCCAGGCCTGGCCAGCCCTGTCATCGCACCCGGGTTGGCGCAATGGGCCACGACCTCGCGCCCGTCCTCCAGTACGATATCGGCCAGAAAGCGTTTATAGCGCCGCACCAGCCGCGCCCGCACAAGAGGGGTTTGAAACCGCATGAGCGCAGGCCTATACCGGGCAGGCAGACCATTCAAGGAGCGCACGCCATGCCAAACCCTACAGCCGCCATGCTTGTCATCGGGGATGAGATCCTGTCTGGGCGCACGCGGGATGCGAACATGCACCATCTCGCTAATGCCCTGACGGCGGCGGGGATTGATCTGCTGGAGGTGCGCGTTGTGAGCGACGATCCCAACGCTATTCAAAGCGCGGTCAAGGCGCTGAGTGACGCCTACGCCCATGTCTTCACCTCAGGCGGCATCGGCCCCACCCATGATGATATCACCGCCGACAACGTGGCCGCAGCACTCGGCGCTGCAATCGACATCCGCGACGATGCCCGCGCCATCCTTGCCGCGCATTATGAGCGCGCCGGGATTGAGCTCAACGCCGCCCGCCTGCGCATGGCGCGCATCCCCGAAGGCGCTAAGCTCATCGACAATCCTGTCAGCGCGGCGCCCGGTTTCACGCTTGGCAATGTGCATGTGATGGCCGGCGTGCCCAAGATTTTCGAGGCGATGCTGGCGGGGCTTTTGCCCAGTCTCACGGGCGGTGCGCCCGTTCTGTCGCAATCGCTGGAAGTGCAGCGCGGTGAGGGCGATATCGCGGGGCCTCTGGGAGATCTGGCCACGCAATACCCTGAGCTCAGCTTCGGCTCCTACCCGTTTCAGCGGAACGGGGCTTACGGCGCCAATATCGTGGTCCGTGGGCAGGATGGCGCTCAAATCGACGCAGCTATGGTCGCGCTGGCACGGCTCTTCGCATGAGCAGGGGCGGGATCACGCCCGAGGCACTCTACGCCGTGGTTGAGGCCACATGGCCCCCCGCGAGCACCCACATCTGCGGCCCCTTCACCTTGCGCGAGGGTGCCGGAGGCGGAAAACGCGTCAGTGCGGCCACCGCAAGGACGCCCGCACAAGCAAAGGACCGCATAGCGGCGGAGGATGCGATGCGCGCCATGGGCCAGGCCCCGCTTTTCATGATCCGCGCAGGCGACTATGCGCTGGACGCAAACCTCGATGAGGCGGGCTACGCAATTATCGATCCCGTGAATATCTACACTGCCCCCGCCGATACACTCACCACCCCCGCCCCCCCGCGCACGGCCACATTCAACATCTGGCCGCCACTAGAAATTCAGCGTGAGATCTGGGCCAGCGGCGGCATTACCCCCCCACGCATCAACGTGATGACCCGCAGCACCTGCGCCAAGACTGCCATATTGGGCCGCGATGGGGACCGGGCCGCAGGCACGGGATATGTGGCCCTGCACAAATCTATCGCCATGGTCCACGCCATCGAAGTGCTGGCGCCAAACCGCCGCCGCGGCCTCGGACGTTACATGATGCAAGAGGCCGCTCTGTGGGCCAAGGCCAATGGCGCAACCACGCTCGCCGTCATCTGCACCGAGGCAAATTGTGCCGCCAATGCGCTCTACGCGGGGCTGGGGATGACCCTCGCTGCGCGCTACCATTACCGCTACCTGCCACAGGAGCTACAGACATGACCGACCAACCGACCGCCCTCGACCTGCCCCCCGTTGATCCCTTGCCCGAGGCCACGCAGAAGTATTTCGACATTTGTCAGGACAAGCTTGGCATGGTCCCCAACGTGCTGCGCGCCCATGCGTTCGACACCCGAAAGCTCGACGCGTTCACCGCGCTTTATAATGAGCTGATGCTCGCGGACAGCGGGCTGAGCAAGCTGGAACGCGAGATGATCGCGGTTGTCGTCAGCTCGATGAACCGCTGCTGGTATTGTCAGGTTGCCCATGGGGCCGCCGTTCGGCAGATTTCCGCGGACCCGGCCTTGGGCGAGGCGATGGTGATGAATTGGCGCGCCGCTGACCTCTCGCCCCGCCACGTCGCCATGCTGACCTTCACCGAGAAGGTCACGGAGGCCAGCGCACGCATCACGGATGCTGACCGGCAAAGCTTGCGCGATGCAGGCTTCACCGACCATGATATCTGGGACATTGCCAACGTCACGGGATTTTTCAACATGTCCAACCGCGTGGCAAGCGCCACGGGCATGCGCCCAAACGAGGGTTACCATGCACAAGCGCGTTAGGGCGCTCGCGCTTCTTCTTGCGGCGACCGCCCTGCCCGCCGCAGCGCTCGATCTGACGCTGCCCGGTAATGGCACACTTGCGCGCGAGGATGTGGAGGCCCCCGGCACCTATCCCCTGCCTATAGCGCCATGGGTGGACGGCGCGCTGCCGACGCTTGAAGTCGCGGGACGCGTCGCCACACAGGCCTGGCGGATCGACGCGAGCGGGCTTACGACACTGCAGGTCATGGCCCCTCTGGCCGCACAACTGGACGCGGCAGGGTATGAGACGCTCTTTCGCTGCAATGCGCAGGGCTGCGGCGGGTTCGATTTTCGCTTTTCCACACCTGTGCTTCCCGCGCCCGACATGTTCGTCGATCTCTTTGACTACCGGTTCCTGTCTGCCCGCAAATCTGGCGATACCGGCCCCGAATACATCACCCTTTTGGTCAGTCGCTCTACCAATACCGCCTATGTCCAACTGATCCATGTCGCCCCCAGCGGAGCGGCAGGGCTTGTCGTGGCCCCGGGTGCGCGCCCGGCCGAGGCCCCCGTTCCAAGCACCACAAACCCAACACGGCCCACACCCGACGACCTGCCCACCGCCTTGCAAAGCGCGGGCCGCATCATTCTCGCCGATCTCGATTTCAGCACCGGAGCCGCGCGGCTGGGCGACGGGCCGTTCCCGTCACTCACCGCGCTCGCGGCCTTCCTGTTGGAGGATGAGACACGCCGCATCGCCCTTGTGGGGCACACGGATATCACCGGTGGCTTTGATACCAACGCCGCGCTGTCACTGCGCCGGGCCGAGCTTGTCGCCGCCCGTTTGCGCGACACCTACGGCGTGTCTGCCGCTCAGATCGAGGCGCGCGGCATGGCCTATCTCGCGCCAATCGCCACGAACATGACGGCGGAGGGCCGCGAGGCGAACCGCCGGGTCGAGGCCGTTCTGGTCTCCGGGCCGTGATCGCAGAGCAGATTACCCTGCGCCCCGCGCGGCTTCACGATTTGGCCACGCTGACCGATATCTCGCTCCGGGCAAAGGCGCATTGGGGTTACGACGACGCCTTCATGGAGGCGTGCCGTGATGAACTGACCGTGACTGCCGCTGATCTGAGCACCTCCACCTATCACGTGGCCGAACAGGGCGGCGCGCTCATCGGCCTTTGCGCGCTGAACGCGCCCGAGATGGGCGCGAACAGTTGCGAATTGCACAGCCTTTTCGTGGCACCCGAGGCGATGGGGCAAGGTGTGGGGCAATTGCTTATGGGGTGGGCCATTGAGGAGGCTAAACGGCGCGGAGCCACGCTTATCCGCCTCGATGCTGACTCGTTCGCCGAAGGCTTCTACACCAAGATGGGCGCGATATGCGTGGGCCGTGTGCCCTCCGGATCGATCCCGGGGCGCAGCCTGCCGCTGATGGAGCTGGCGCTCGGCCCGGCTCAGCCATCCTCGCGCAGATAACGCGCCCGCGCCCAGCCGCTCTCACCCTCAAGGCGCACCAGACACCAGCGCGGCTGAAAGGCATGCCCTTCCGCTTCAAGCGCCTGGAATTGCTCGAAGGTGACAGTCGGCACACAGACCATCATCTCGATCCCGCGCGCGTCAGGCGCAAGGCTGCCAAGCAGTGCATAGTGCGTCCCCGGCCCTGCCCGCAGGTTCAGTCGATCATCCGCCGCCACCCCTGTCACCGCCCATGCGTCCGGGCCGTGCCCGTCCATCATTTGCCCGGTCACCGACGACCCGCTCAACGCAAGCGCCAGCACAGACCAGCGTATCACCCGCATTTAGAATGTCCGCAGCTTCCACATGTCATGCAGCCTTCGATCATTCTCATTCCATAATCTCCGCAGGACGGGCAGGCAGGACCGGCCCCACGGCCAAGGTTCACCACCTCGGCCTGAGGATCGACCTTGAGGCCCATGCCCTCGCCCGCGAGAAACCCGGTGCGGACCATGTGCTGCTCCAGAATGGCGCCGATGGCTGCCAGAATGGATGGCACATATTTGCCCTTCATCCACGCGCCACCGCGCGGATCGAACACGGCCTTCAGCTCTTCCACGACAAAGCTCACATCGCCACCGCGCCGGAACACCGCCGAGATCATCCGGGTGAGCGCCACGGTCCACGCAAAATGCTCCATGTTCTTGGAGTTGATGAACACCTCGAAGGGCCTGCGCCGCCCGCCGAGGATCACATCATTCACGGTGATGTAGATCGCGTGATTGCTGTCGGGCCATTTCAACTTGTAGGTCTGACCCTCCAGCGTCTCGGGGCGGTCCAGTGGCTCGGACATATAAACGACCTCGGCCCCGTCATGCCCGCTGTCATCGACCTGTGCAGGGGCCTCGCCGGGGGCCAAATCAGCGCTCTCGGACACGCTCAGCACGCTGCCCGTCACATCATTGGGACGGTATGTGGTGCAGCCCTTGCAGCCCAGATCCCACGCCTGCATGTAGACCTCTTTGAACGCCTCAAACGAGATATCCTCAGGGCAGTTGATCGTCTTGGAGATGGAGCTGTCGACCCATTTTTGCGCCGCGGCCTGCATCCGCACATGATCGGCGGGCGGCAGGGTCTGGGCGTTCACGAAATACTCGGGCAGAGGCGCGTCGCCGAACTTCTCGCGCCAGAGGGCCACGGCGTAATCCACAACCTCTTCCTCGGTGCGGCTGCCGTCTTTCTGGAGCACTTTACGGGTGTAGGAATAGGCAAAGACCGGCTCGATCCCGCTGCTCACATTGCCTGCATAAAGGCTGATCGTGCCGGTGGGCGCGATAGACGTGAGCAAAGCGTTCCGGATGCCATGCTCGGCCACAGCCGCGCGCACATCCTCGTCCATCGCCTGCATCGTGCCGCTGCCCAGATACCCGTCGGCATCGAACAAGGGAAACGCGCCCTTCTCCTTGGCCAGGTCCACCGACGCCAGATAGGCCGCCCGCGCAATCGCACGCAGCCACGCCTCCGTCTGTGCCGCCGCCTCTTGCGAACCATAGCGCAGACCGACCATCAACAGCGCATCCGCGAGCCCCGTGACACCCAGACCGATCCGCCGCTTCGCGCGCGCCTCGCGCTCTTGCTCTTTCAACGGGAACTGGCTTGCGTCAACGACATTATCCATCATCCGCACGGCCACTGCGACAAGATCGTTCAGCGCGGCCTCGTCCAAAGCGGCATCCGCCTCAAACGCATCTGAAACCAGCCGCGCCATGTTGATCGAGCCCAGCAGGCACGCGCCATAGGGCGGCAATGGCTGCTCGCCGCAGGGGTTGGTCGCGGCGATCGTCTCGCAGTAATTTAGGTTGTTGGCCGCATTGATCCGGTCAATGAAAATCACTCCCGGTTCGGCATAATCATAGGTGGCCTGCATGATCCGGTTCCACAGATCGCGCGCCTGAATGGTCCGCAAGACCTTGCCATCGAAGACAAGTTCCCAAGGGCCATCGGCCTTGACAGCCTCCATGAACGGATCGGTGATCAACACGCTGAGATTGAAGTTCCTGAGCCGGGCCGCATCTGATTTGGCGGCAATGAAATCCTCCACATCCGGATGATCGCAGCGCATCGTGGCCATCATCGCGCCGCGGCGCGAGCCTGCGGACATGATCGTGCGGCACATCGCATCCCACACATCCATGAAGCTGAGTGGCCCCGACGCATCCGCACCCACACCCTTCACATCTGCGCCCCTGGGTCGAATGGTCGAGAAATCATAGCCGATCCCGCCGCCCTGCTGCATGGTCAATGCGGCCTCGCGCAACCCATCAAAGATGCCGCCCATATCATCCGGCACAGTGCCCATCACAAAGCAGTTGAAGAGTGTGACCTTGCGCCCCGTGCCCGCCCCGGCAGTGATCCTGCCTGCGGGCAGAAACTTGAAATCCTCCAGAGCTTGGTAAAACCGCTCTTCCCAGATCTCCGGCTCCGCCTCCACTACGGCCAAAGCCCGCGCAATCCGCCGCCAGCTATCTTCCAGCGTCGCATCCCCCTGCCCCTCGGCAGGTGTGAAGCGATATTTCATGTTCCAGATTTGCTCGGCAATCGGGGCGGAAAAACGTGTCATGGCAGGGTATCCGGAGGCATGTTCGGGGAGAGGCCACACTATGTTGCAGCAACCCCAAGGTCAAGAATTTCCAGCCGCCGGTTAGGGGCAAAACGCCTTTCACAGAGGCATCGCACACACCAAGAACGGGCCGCACATAGTGCCACACCCCATTGCGCTTGGGCGCGAATCCCGCGAGGCTGAAGGTATGGTAGCGCCCCTTAACATCATCAAGCTCAGCGTCGGCACCCAAAGTGTCGAGGATCTGGCCATATGGCATGCGAACCCGCGCGCCAAGGGACCGGACGGGCATCCGCGCCACGTGACGAGGATGTGGCCGCGCCGGGAGGAAGACCTGCTTTCAGGGGGTGGGTCGGTGTATTGGGTTATCCAAGGCGTGATCCAATGCCGCCAGAAGATCATCCGGCTGGACGAGGTCATAGGCTCGGATGGCATCCGCCGCTGCGCCATCGTGCTGGAGCCCGAGCTGATCCGCACCAGCCCGGCCCTCAAACGCCCGTTTCAGGGGTGGCGCTATCTCAAAGGGGCAGATGCGCCGCTTGATCTGGCCAAGGGGCGGCAGGCCGAAGAGGCGCTTCCGCCGGGTCTGTCCGCTGCGCTCTCAGATATTGGCGTGTTATAATGAACACATCAGCGATGATTTGCTTAAATGCGAGTAAGACACCGCCGACTATGGAGCGACCCTCGAAGACGCGCACAGTAATCTGTTATTGTTAAGGAAATCAGCTGCGAGGGCAAAAAATGTTCTGCCAAACGCGCACAAGGCCAAACATCGCGCAGACGCGCTCACGCTGAGTTGATGAATCGCGTGGGTGCCTCCCCTTGTTCTTTGGGTCCAAAACACGAAATAAGCCCTTGAGGCGGCCAAAAGGTCGCTCTGAGCAGATATGAGAGGACATTCTTATGAAAACTACATTCGCTCTTACGGCCGCCGCCCTGATTGCCGCCGGTCCTGCCCTGGCAGGCAACAAAGCGGAGCCAATGATGGAGCCCACGCTGGCACCCGTCGCAATCGCACCAACGCCCAGCAGCCCTGACTGGACCGGCTTTTACGCAGGTGGCCAGCTTGGCTACGCCAATGTCGACACCAATGTCGCGGGCGTGAATGGCGATGACTTCATCGGCGGTCTCGTGCTTGGTTACGATTATGATTTTGGCCAGTGGGTCATCGGCGCGGGCGCTGATTACGACTTCGGAGACATCACTCTGGCTCCCGGCGCGAGCGTCGACAGTGTCTAGCGTCTGAAACTGCGTGGTGGTTACAAGATCGGCAACGGGCTGCTTTATGGGACAGGCGGCTACGCGCAGGCTGATACCACCCCGGGCGGCAGCGAAGATGGTTACTTCGTAGGCGCGGGTTATGAGCATATGATCACCGAGACCTTCTCGCTCGGTGGTGAAGTTCTCTACCACGAGTTCGACAACATCAACAACACGCCTGTCGACGTCGATGCGACCACCGTGCAAGCGCACGCAACCTTCCGCTTCTAAAGCGCTCGACAATGTCTGAGTGTCTCGGGCTCAAGGCCCGAGGCCCTCAGATCTTGATAAAAACTTACCCCATATCCCCGGTTCCGGCCGCGGGGTATGGGAGCTTGCCCAAGACCGCGCATGGCACCGCGCCATCGCCTTTGGATCAAACATGACACCTAACGCCGCCCCACCGGGCAACGGCGCGAAACCCCGTTTGGTCCCAAACAGCCTTCCCTCAATCACATCATCCGCAAATCTCATGAACAGCCTCTGGCTTGTCTACCAGTAGCGCGACAAGGCAGCACTCAGATGCAATTGGGCGGCCGCGACGAAACGCGCTGCGGCTTAATCGACGCCTAACCGCTCCAGCAGCACCGCCATCACGGCGCGCTCCGCCTCCGTCATATCCGCTTGGCGCGCACGGAAGAGCGTCGCCTGACTGCGCAGGATCAGCCCGTCCTCCAAAAGCTTGAGGTGATTTGCGCGCAAGGTGTCTCCGCTAGACGTAATGTCGGCCACAGCCTCGGCGGTCTCGTTCTTCACAGTGCCCTCGGTCGCCCCCTGACTGTCGATCAGCGCATAATCCGCGACGCCCGCCTCGCGCAGAAATTCTCGCACCAACCGGTGATATTTTGTGGCAATCCGGAGCCGCATCCCGTGGCGCGCCCGAAACGCTGCCGCAACCGCATCAAGATCATCGAGCGTGCCCACATCGACCCAGGCACTTGGCACCGCCAGCACCAGATCTGCTTGGCCAAACCCAAGTTCCGCCACCACTTCGACCCGCTCGGACCACAGGCTCAGCTTCTCGCGCACCAAATCCGTGCCAGTCACGCCCAGATGGATGCGCCCAGCGGCAAGCTCGCGCGGGATTTCCCCGGCCGAGAGCAGGATCAATTCAACACCGTCGATCCCCGTCACCTCGCCCGCATATTCCCGGTCCGAGCCGCTGCGCCCAAGGCCGACACCGCGCGCGCCGAACCACTCAAAGGTCTTCTCCATCAGCCGCCCCTTGGACGGCACCCCCAGCCGAACACTCATGCCTCACCCCCCTGCCCGCGCAGCGCGCAGACCAGCCCCGGGCGGATCACACCACCCACCGCCGGGATCTCGCGTCCGCGCCCCAATTGCCGGGTCAGCGCATCATAGCGCCCGCCAGTGGCGATGGGCGGCAGATCGGGCCGCGCCTCGCAGGTAAATCCGAAGACGAACCCATCGTAATACTCCATCTGCGTGCGCCCGTAGGACGCCTCAAACGGCAGCGCGTCCACGTCGATCCCGCGTGCCCCCATCGCCTCCAGCCGCGCCTCGACACCTGCCACCGCATCGGCAATTGCGGGCATATCCACCGCGATGTCGTGCAGCCGCGCCAGCGCATTGGGGGCCGTTTCGCGCACGGCAAGGATCGCATCGAGAAGGGCCACTTCCCCCTCGGCCAGTGGTGGCGTCGCCGCATCTTCGCGCAGCACGTCGATCCGCGCCGCGATCTCGGCTTCACTGCGCAGGCCAATCATCGGCCCCGCATTCGCCATCGGATCATCCGCCGCCAAAAGGGCCGCGCGGGACGCGGGCACCGCCACACGCCCCGCGAACCGCTCGATCAACTGACGAAACCGCCGGGGCCGCCACAAATGCCGCCGGAGTGCCGCGCGGCGCGCGTCGCTTGTGCTCAACCCCCCAACGGCAGCGCGCAGGATGCCAATATCCCCTGTCGCCGCACGCAGCCCCAAAGGTGCGAGAATATCATGGATCAGCGCGAAAACCTCCGCGTCACAGGCGGCAGCCGCCCCGCGTTCAAACACCTCATACCCCACCTGCATATATTCCGAGGCGCGCGCCGCATCCTCCTCCTGCCGGCGAAACACCTCGCCCGCATAGGTATAACGCGCTGGCTCCGCACCCTCGGCCATATGCATCTCGACCACGGGCACGGTGAAATCCGGGCGCAACATCTGCTCGCCCTTGAGCGGGTCCGAGGTCACATAGGCCCGCGCGCGGATATCCTCGCCATAAAGGTCCAGAAGCGTGGCCGCGGGCTGCAAGATACCCGTCTCGACTACAGCGGCCCCCGCCGCCTCAAAAAGGTCGCGTAACCGGGCCGCCTCGGCTCTGACCTCGGCCCGCATCAACGCTGACTTTCCAAAATCTCAAGCACTTTCGCCACGAGCTGATCGCGCGGCACCTCAAACTGGCTGGGCCGCTCTTTCCACTCCTCAAGGGTGGCGCTTTGGGCAATCTGCGCGCCAAGGATCAGGTCCTTCACCTGCACCACGCCGCGCGCCGCCTCATCCTCACCCTCGATCACCGCAATCGGGCTGCCGCGCTTATCCGCGTATTTCAGCTGATTGCCAAACGCCTTGGGGTTACCCAGATAGACCTCCGCCCGGATACCCGCCGCGCGCAACTCGCCCACCATGCTCTGATAGGTCGCCATCCGGGCCCGGTCCATCACGGTCACGACCACAGGCCCCGCCGCCGCCGCACTCGTTTGTCCCTGCGCGCGCAACGCCGCCAACAGGCGATCCACCCCAATGCTCACACCCGTGGCCGGCACCGCCTGCCCGGTGAAGCGTTTCACCAAGTCATCATACCGACCGCCGCCCGCCACGCTGCCGAACTGCCGTTTGCGGCCCTTCTCGTCGAGGATATCAAAGGTCAGCTCCGCCTCGAACACCGGGCCGGTATAATATCCAAGGCCCCGCACCACGGAGGGGTCAATCTCGATCCGGTTCGGGCCATAGCCCTGCGCCGCCAAAAGCTCCGCAATCTCCTCAAGCTCGGCCACGCCCTCAAGCCCAATTTCCGAAGCGCCGACAGCTTCTCGAAGGTTCGATATGGTTTCTTCGGCTGATTCAGCTTTGGAAGTCAGAAACCTGACAACAACATCAGCTTGATCGTCGTTTAGCCCTACTCCTTCAATAAACGCGCCAGAGCCATCCTTTCTGCCAACCGTGAGCAATTCGCGCACGCCCGCTTCTCCAACTTTGTCAAACTTGTCAGCGGTGCGGAGCACGGCATCCTCAATGTGCCGATCCCGTATATCTGACCAATTCTGCTCTTCGTCGTCCTTTGGTTGATAGAAATCGCCCAGAATTTCCAAAACCCCATTCAGCACCTTGCGGTTGTTCACCCGCACAACGTAGTCGCCGCGCGCAATCCCCACGGTCTCCAGACAATCGGACAGCATCGCGCAAATCTCCGCGTCCGCCGCAACGGACGCCGCCCCGACAGTATCCGCATCGCATTGATAAAATTGCCGAAACCGCCCCGGCCCGGGCTTCTCATTACGCCACACAGGCCCCATCGCATAGCGCCGGTAGGGCGTCGGCAGATCATTGCGGTGCTGCGCATAGACCCGCGCCAAAGGGGCCGTCAGATCGTAACGCAGCGCCAGCCAATCGCCGGGTTTGTCCGTTCCATCATCCTCCTGCCACGCAAAGACACCCTCGTTGGGCCGGTCCACATCGGGCAGGAACTTCCCCAACGCCTCTACCGTCTCCACAGCCGAGCTATCGAGCGCGTCAAACCCATAGCGGTGATAGACCTGCGCAATTGCCTCCAACATTTGCGCCCGCTCGACGACCTCGGCCCCGAAATAATCGCGGAAGCCTTTGGGCGTTTCGGCCTTCGGGCGGGGGGTCTTTTTCGGCTTGGCCATCGGATCACACCTTTCGTGCACGTTTGCCGCGCGGTCTACCGGATGCCCCCTGCCGGGGCAAGCGCGCGCCTCGGCCCTTCTTCTTTGCACAAATACTCGAAAACCTCTCACCGCGCACACGCAAGTGAGAGGGATTGACGCCACGCGCACCAGACCCTACCTCGCCCCTATGGAACATCTGGAAGAAAAAATCGCGCATCTGATGCGCAGCGTCGACGATCTGTCGGATGTGGTCGCACGCCAGCAGACGGAAATCGACCGCCTCACCCGCCGCACCGAGATGCTGATCAGCCGCGAGGCCGAGCGTGAAAGCGCCATGGGCGGTCAGGTCACCTTGGGCAACGAGCGCCCGCCACATTATTGAGCCGCGCTAAAGATCCTCGACATGGGTCACACCCTCAAGGCTCTTGATCGCACCCTTGATTTGCGGGTTCACGGGAAAATCGCGCCCCGCCGACAGCTCGACCTCGCCCGGCAAATCCGGCGCGCTGAGGCAGAATTGCACAGGGCCGGGCCGGGCTTTCGTGGCACCGCGCGCGCCTTCCAGCACATTCGCCACCGCGCGGAGCACATCCGGCGCTTCAACAAATATCCGCAGACCCATCGCGCCCGCATCGGCCACGATCCCGTCAATCGGGGCCACGGCACGCGCCAGAAGCTTGAGCTGCTCGGCCTCCACCGTCGCCTCGACGGTGATGACAAGCTGCGCACCCGTTTCCAGATGAGGCCGCGATTTCTCCAGCGTCTCGGAGAACATCGTGACCTCATAACCCCCGGTCGTATCGCTCAACTGCACGAATGCGAAGCGGTTGCCGCGCGCCGATTTACGCTCCTGCCGGCCTGCCACCACACCGGCCATTTTGACCACCGCCGGTGCGCGCGCGGCCTGCACCATCACCTCGTCCAGTGTCTTGATATCCTTGCGCTTCAGGATCGCCATATAATCATCCAGAGGGTGCCCTGAGAGGTAGAAACCGACCGCCTTGAACTCCTCGGTCAGACGCTCGGCGGGAAGCCAGTCTTCGGCCCCGCTGAGGCGCGGCTCGGGCAGATCGTCGCCTGCCTCCCCAAAGAGCGAGACCTGAGCCGAACCCTTCTGATCATGGATCGCCGCTGAGTAATTCGTGAGCGCCTCGACACTCTCGAACATCCGCCGCCGATTGCGGTCCAGTTGGTCAAACGCCCCGGCGCGGGCCAGCATCTCCAAGGGCCGCTTGCCAATCCGCTTGAGATCAACACGGCGGGCAAAATCAAATACCGTGGCAAAGGGCTTCTCAACGCCCTCGACCCGCCGCCCCTCGCAGATCAGCTTCATCGCCTCCACGCCCACATTCTTCAGCCCGCCCAGCGCATAATGCAGCGCGCCCTCGCGCACGACGAATGTCGCCTCCGAGCGGTTCACACAGGGCGGCACATAAGGCAGCTCCAGCCCCTTTTTCACTTCCTCGAAGTAAACGGCGAGCTTATCTGTGAGGTGGATATCGCAATTCATGACACCGGCCATGAATTCGACCGGGTGATTGGTCTTGAGCCAGGCTGTCTGGTAGCTGACCACCGCGTAGGCCGCTGCGTGGGATTTGTTGAAGCCGTAATTGGCGAACTTGTCGAGAAGGTTCCAAACCTCCATCGCCTTGTCTTTGTCCACGCCATTCTCGGCGGAGCCTTTGAGGAATTTAGGCCGTTCCGCATCCATCGCGGCTTGAATTTTCTTGCCCATGGCGCGGCGCAGAAGGTCCGCGCCCCCAAGGGAATACCCGGCCATTTCCTGCGCGATCTGCATCACCTGCTCTTGGTAGACGATGATGCCTTGGGTCTCGTCGAGGATATGATCGACCGACGGGTGCAGATTCTCACGCTCTGACAGCCCGTTCTTCACCTCGCAATATTTCGGGATATTCTCCATCGGACCGGGCCGGTAGAGGGCCACAAGCGCCACGATATCTTCAATGCAGGTCGGCTTCATCCGCTTCAGGGCGTCCATCATGCCTGAGCTTTCCACCTGAAACACCGCCACAGTCTTGGCGCTGGCGTAGAGCTTGTAGGTGGCCGCATCATCCAGAGGGATTGCACCGATATCGTTCTGCGACCCTTCGGGCGGTTGGTAAAGCTCGGTGCCATCGGCGGCGATATGCAAGGGCCGCCCTCCGGCGAGGATCTGCTCCACCGCGTTTTGCACGACCGTGAGCGTCTTGAGGCCCAGAAAGTCGAACTTCACGAGCCCCGCCTGCTCAACCCATTTCATATTGAATTGCGTGGCGGGCATATCGGCGCGCGGGTCCTGGTAAAGCGGGACGAGCGCGTCCAGAGGACGGTCCCCGATCACCACACCTGCCGCGTGGGTGGAGGCATTGCGCAAAAGCCCCTCGACCTGCATCCCGTATTTCAAAAGGCGGTCCACGACCTCCTCGTTGCGGGCCTCCTCGCGCAAGCGGTCCTCCTGCGCGAGCGCCTGCTCGATGCTGACGGGCTTCACGCCCTCGACGGGGATCATCTTCGACAGACGGTCCACCTGCCCATATGGCATCTGCAGGACCCGGCCAATGTCGCGCACGGCGGCCTTGGACAGAAGTGCGCCAAAGGTGATGATCTGCGCCACCCGGTCGCGGCCGTATTTCTCCTGCACGTATTGGATCACCTCCTCGCGGCGGTCCATGCAGAAGTCGATGTCGAAATCGGGCATGGAGACCCGCTCGGGGTTCAGGAAGCGCTCAAAAAGGAGGCTATAGCGCAGCGGGTCCAGATCGGTGATCGTGAGCGCATAGGCCACAAGGCTGCCCGCGCCCGAGCCACGGCCCGGCCCGACAGGAATATCGCGATCCTTGGCCCATTTGATAAAGTCGGCCACGATCAGGAAATAGCCTGGAAAACCCATCCCCTCGATAATACCGAGTTCAAACTCCAGCCGCGCTTCATACTCCTCCACCGTTGCTGCGTGGGGGATCACTTTGAGACGCTCTTTCAGCCCCTCTTTGGACTGGCGGCGCAGCTCCTCGATCTCATCATCGGCGAATTTCGGCAGGATCGGATCACGACGATAGGCCGCAAACGCGCAGCGCCGGGCGATCTCGATCGTGTTCTCCAGCGCCTCGGGCAAATCGGCGAACAGCGTGACCATCTCGCGCGGAGTCTTGAAGTAATGCTGCGGCGTGAGGCGGCGGCGCGGAGCGGATTGATCGACATACGCACCTTCCGCGATGCAGAGCATGGCATCATGCGCCTCATACATCTTTTCCTTGGGGAAATAGACGTCATTCGTGGCCACGATGGGCAGGTCCATCGCATAGGCCATCTCGATATGGCCCTGCTCAGTCAGCCGCTCGGCCTCGGGCGCACCGCTATCGCCGGGATGGCGTTGCAACTCCACATAAAGGCGGTCTCCAAAGATCGCCGCGAGACGCGTCATCAAAGCCTCCGCCGCCGGGCGTTGCCCGCCCCGTAACAGCCTCCCGATGGGACCGTCCGGACCACCCGTGAGGCAAATGAGACCTGCCCCATGCGCCTCCAGATCCTCCAGCGTGATATGCGGCAATTGCGCATCCCCCCGCAGATAAAGCGCGGAGTTGAGCTTCATCAGGTTCTCATAACCCGCCTCGTTCTGCGCCAGCAAAACAAGGGGCGCACGGGGGCGGGCCTGCTCCCCCGGGGCGGCATCGAGATAGGCCAAATCCATCTGACACCCCATGATGGGCTGCACCCCGGCATCCGCCGCAGAGACGGCGAATTCAAGTGCTGCGAACATGTTGTTCGTATCGGTGACGGCCACCGCGGGCATACCCGCATCGACGCACATTTGTGGCAGTTTCTTCAAGCGCACCGCACCTTCCAGCAAGGAATACTCGGTGTGCACACGCAGATGGATGAATCGGGGATCATTGCTCATGACAGCCAGCCTAACGCAGCCCCTGCCCCCCCGCCAGAGGGGCTTTGCGTGGCACGCGGGCTCTGCTAGAAAAAGGCACGCGGCACGGGTTGAGGAGGCATGGCGTGAGCGATCCCCTTTTACGCCTGAGCGGTCTGAGCAAAGCCTATCCCGGCGTCATCGCCAATGAGGATGTGAGCCTTGAGATCGCGCCCGGTGAGGTCCACGCCCTGCTCGGGGAAAACGGCGCGGGCAAATCCACGCTGGTGAAAATGATCTACGGCCTGATACGACCCGACAGCGGCACGATGCATCTTTCCGGTGCCGCCTTCGCACCGCCCACGCCGCGCGCCGCACGCAGCGCGGGCATCGCCATGGTGTTCCAGCATTTCTCGCTTTTCGACGCGATGAGCGTGGCCGAAAACGTGGCCCTTGGCATGGAGGACCCGCCTCGCCTGCGCGATCTGGCCCAGCGTATTCGCGATGTATCGCAGGCCTGCGGCCTGCCGCTAGATCCTGCGCGCACCGTGGGCGATCTATCGGCGGGGGAGCGGCAACGGGTGGAAATCATCCGCTGCCTTCTGCAACGCCCGCGCCTCTTGATCATGGATGAGCCAACTTCCGTGCTGACCCCCGGCGAGGTGGAGATTCTCTTTGCCACGCTGCGCAAGCTGCGCGGCGAGGGGGTGGCGATTCTCTACATCTCGCACAAGCTGGCCGAGATACGCGCACTCTGTGACCGCGCCACGATCCTGCGACGCGGGCGTGTCGTGGGGGTGTGCAATCCGCGCGAGGTGAGCGCGCAGGCGATGGCCGAGCAGATGGTCGGCGCGCGTTTCAACGCGCCCTTGCGGACAGCCACCGAGACGGGAGACGTGCTGTTGTCGCTGGCCGGGCTGAGCCTTGCGTCGATTGGGGCGTTCGGCACGGCGCTTAAAGATGTGGCTTTTGACGTGCGCGCAGGCGAGATCCTCGGGATCGGCGGCGTGGCAGGCAATGGGCAGGACGAGCTGTTGGCGGCCTTCTCGGGCGAGCGGGTGAGTGCGCCGGGCAGCGTGGTCTTTTGCGGCACCGACATCTCGCGGCTTGGACCCGGCGCGCGCTTGGCCTAAGCACCGCGCCGGAAGAGCGGCTCGGCCATGCCGCAGCCCCGGAGATGAGCCTCACGGAGAATACCCTTCTCACAGGCGCGGAGCGTGAACACCTGGTTCAGCGCGGCATAATCCAATGGGGGGCTGCGGAGGCGTTTGCCCGCCGCATCATCACCGCGTTCGACGTGCGCACGCCGGGACCGGATGCGCCCGCAAGGGCGCTGTCCGGCGGCAACTTGCAGAAATTCGTCATCGGCCGCGAGGTGTTGCAATCCCCTCGCGTCCTCGTGGTCAACCAACCCACCTGGGGCGTGGATGCGGCGGCGGCGGCAGCGATCCGGCAGGCCCTGATCAATCTGGCCGAGGGGGGGGCTGCGGTTGTAGTGATCTCGCAGGATCTCGACGAGTTGATGGAAATCTCGGACCGTTTCGGCGCGCTGAGCGAAGGGCGGCTCAGCGATATACGGCCCGTGAGAGGCCTCGGTGTGGAAGAGATCGGGTTGATGATGGGCGGCGCTGAAACGCGCATGGTGGCTCATGGGTGATCTGCTGAGGTGTGAGTATTTTTACAAAGAAGAAGGGGGCGCGCCGTGCTGAGGCTTGAACGGCGCGCGGCGCCGTCACAGGTGTGGGCCTGGGCTGCGCCGGTGCTGGCGGTGGTCTTTACCATGCTGGCGGGAGGTGCGCTTTTTGCCGCGTTGGGCACGGATCCCGCGCTGGCGATTCGCACGATCTTCTGGGACCCGCTTTTCGGTGAGTTCGCCTTCTTTTATCGTCCCCAGCTTTTGCTGAAAGCCGCGCCGCTCATCTTGATCGCGGTGGGGCTTGCCATGGGGTTCCGGGCCGGTGTGTGGAACATCGGGGCGGAGGGGCAATACATCGTGGGCGCGATTTGCGGAGCGGCGGTGGCGCTGGCCCTCTATCCGGTGGAAAGCCCGATTTTGTTTCCTGCCATGGTGGCAGCGGGGGCTTTGGGGGGATGGGCATGGGGGATGATCCCCGCGCTTTTACGGGTGAGGTTCGGGACGAACGAGATTTTGGTGTCATTGATGCTGGTCTATGTGGCCGAGAAACTGGTGGCGGCGATGGCGCTTGGTCTTTTGCGCGACCCGGACGGCAGGGGCTTTCCGGGCAGCCGAAATCTTCAGAGCTATCCCTCGGCATATAATGGCGAGATCATCGCGGGCAGCGGCGTGCATTGGGGAATTGTCGCGGCCCTTATCGCGGTGATCGGGGGCTATGTTCTTCTGAGCCGCCATGTGCGCGGATTTCATATCCGCCTGAGCGGGGCCGCACCGAAAGCCGCGCGCTTTGCAGGTGTGATCCCCGCGCGGGTGGTGATTTTCTGCTTGGGCCTGTCGGGCGCGTTGGCCGGGATGGCAGGGCTTTTTGAGGTGGCGGGGCCTGCGGGTCAGATCACGATCGAGTTTGGCGTGGGCTATAGTTTTACGGCGATTATCGTGGCCTTTCTGGGCCGTTTGCATCCGTTCGGCATTCTTGCGGCGGGGCTTTTGATGGCGCTCACCTATGTGGGTGGAGAGGCGGCGCAGGCTGGATTGCAGCTTCCCGCCGCGGCCATTCAGGTATTTCAGGGGATGCTCTTGTTTTTCTTGTTGGCGGTGGATGTGTTCACGCATTTTCGGTTGCGTCGAATACGGGTGAGGGAGGCATAGATGGACCTGTCCGCCATCAATCCGGTGCTGTTGATCGCCGCCCTGATCGCCGCCGCAACACCCGTGCTCTTGGCCGCTTTGGGCGAGCTGGTGGTGGAGCGGTCGGGCGTCCTGAACCTTGGGGTGGAGGGGATGATGATCCTCGGGGCCTGTGCGGGGTTCATTGCCGCAGTAGAGACGGGATCCCCCGCGATGGGCTTTGCCGTGGCCGCCGTGGCAGGCGCCGCGCTGGCCGCCGTTTTTGCCCTGCTCACGCAGGTTTTGTTGGCCAATCAGGTAGCATCGGGGCTGGCGCTTACGCTTTTCGGGTTGGGGGTGAGCGCGCTTTTGGGACAGGGCTATGTCGGGGTGACGCCCGCACTCAGCGTGCCGGGCCTGAGC
>JBASXE010000512.1:0-2640 GCA_049276875.1 Roseovarius sp.
ATAAGGCACAAACTTGGGGAATTGGATAAAAGTCTGATGCCGCTTTGGTGGCTTGGAAACGTTCCTGATTGTTAGACCAAAGTCCGAAGCAAGGCATGCGGTGCTGTGCTATCGTTGGCTTGAAATAGGGATATTGCGGGAAAGATGAACATCAAACGTAGCCGCTGGCTGGCCTTTCTGGCCCGGGCCAGCTACCAAACAACGCTCTATCATATTCGGCAGAAGAGGTCGGGGAAGACGTTTGTACATGGATAAAAAAAGTGCACAGCGACAATACAGCTACTAAAAATGTGACTGTTAGGCCTTTGTTTTTTATGAAAAAAAGTGAAATCTCTTTGTTCTCCGAGGATGCTGCTTTTTTGCGGCAAAAAAATAACTGAAAAAATACGCAACTCCAATTAAAAGAGCAGAACTAATCCGAATAATCTGAAGTTCTTAAGCATAATCTACTGAACCTATCTGTTCTCGTATCTAGCTTCATCTTTGTACACGAACACGGCTCATTCAAGCACACAGTCAGCCAGCAATCAGTCCAAGGATAAGCTCGGTAGGCCCAAGATAATAGCACAACAGATTAAGCATTTTCTGCGCATCCACATCAAGACACTATTACATTTTAGATATTGTCTCAGATACGATTGCGTATGCTTTTTTTGCAGGTTCATACTTGAGATCATTAAGGTAACTGAAAAGTCTCAAAGACTCATGAATTGTTTCAGGTTCTGAATATAGCTGAACAGCCAAATCGTAAATATCTCGCTCGTCACAGGTTCTAAAATCGCTTTCTTCACATGGATTTACAGCATCTTTCAGCCCAATCGAACGGGGCAATAGCTTAAGCATCCCCCCAAAAACATATCCAAACTCTGCAAGGTAAATATCCTGTTCAAACAGGTAAGTCTCTGAATACATTGTGCCTACCCCCGGGCTAGTCACACCGCCAGTCCTTTTCGAAATAGCATTCAGGCCTTCATCGTGAGAGTAGCTAACGTCTACTGAGGAGCCACCACGCAACCAATATGCTCCAATTTCAACACGGTTTTTGGATATAACGTTTAACGTAACTTCGACAGAATCTTGCACGAGTTCATCGACAGGATGAAATTGAACGCTTGTACTGCTGAAATTTTCATCGATACTGCCGTCAATTAGAGCAAAGTATGCCGGGTTCGAATTACAGATATTCATGCCACAACTGTGAATTGCATTGATACTTTTCTCTCTAACTATGAATGCTGTGGTAATGGACATCCCTAAGTATGAAGCACCAATAATGCTATCGACAGCTACTAAATCCCAATCTTTTAAAGTAGTATTCAGAAGAGAGGTCAAAGAGCCGTTCATCGTTGATGGTAAAAAACTACCAGTAAAAGGCTCATGCCAGCTGTCGTAGTTAGCGTTCGATAACTCGATATGTCTTTTTTTGTATTTATCAACTAAACAAGACACGTCAAGCCCACAGATGTTGCGCTCCATTAACCAGTTTCGCTGCTCAGATTTGGCAGTTTCTGCTGCACTATCCAAATTTGAAACAAGAATATCTCGATACGCTATATGAAGCCCCTCATCCAAAGCGCTCAGCTGAGCATCAGCGCAAATAGCTATCTCGGTCTCCGTGGTGGCTTTATTGCAGTCAAAGCTGGCAGCCTTAGCTACACTTGCCAAGCCTACTGAAAGTAATAGAGTTAAACCAACTAACCTGAAGTATTTTAGCATAGTTGAAAGGGAATGGGGGATAAGGCTTATCAAGAGCGGTCTGATCATCTGCGGTACCTCCAAGTGCTGATGTCAAAGCACGGAATTATCCAAGTTTTAGCCATCGTTTTCCTCCGGAAATATCAGTATCGGCTCACTACCGTCTGATAAGAAAAATCCGGAGAATAATTCCCCACTTTCAACAAAAGCCGAGCATTGAACACGTGCTGGGCCCACAAAGGGGTTTTCGAATGAACACGCGCCCACTGCGGGCACCCGCTCTTCTTTTAAAATCAAGGCATCCACTGGCTGCAGGCGCAGGTTCTCAGTCGCTGATCGCTGCCCCAATCCCATTCCAGAGAAAGTGATAACCCCGCCGCCTTCGCTATCATCAATGAAATAAAACCCAATGCGCCCGCTGTCGTGCTCGGTGTTGATAATAACGTCTTTGCAGGGTCGCTCCTCCTCAGAGACGATGAGCATCTGACACTCTCCGGCGATACTGAACACGGCGGTCACGCTGGCAAGTTGATCCTCAGCCAACGCAGGCGTGGCGGCTAGGGCGAGTGTGATGAGGGTTATTCTCATGTTAATCCCCTCTGTGCTCAGGGGCATGGAACATAACGCTTAAGTTTTGTGTTGGCGTGAAATCAGTTGCCTCAAAAACGAGTGATGTATCCGAAACTCTTTCTAGACCATCAAAACAGGTGTCGACGATTTGCCGTCCATCAGTGCTGATTTCGAGCCGGAAATGACCGATTGGACCATTCCAATTTGCGCCCGTTACAAGGACGTAGCTCAACCAATTATGAAAAACTAGCATGCTTCCCCAGCCAGAAAAGCGTGATGTATTGAGCCTTTCCCTCCAGTGACGCACTGCTGAAGTGTATTCGATCCAGCTAGTACAGCCAAAGTAAATTTCTCTAAAAGAGCCTTCTTCGGGCC
>JBASXE010000513.1:0-3145 GCA_049276875.1 Roseovarius sp.
CATCAACGGACAATGGCGCATTTGTTTCATCTGGACCGATCAAGGACCTGCAGAGGTTGAGATCGTGGACTATCACTAGGAGGGCCTGACATGAGTCTGATTACCAATCCATCCCACCCAGGCGAAGTTCTGGCTGAGCTCTACCTGACCCCACTCGATATGAGCGCAATCACGCTTGCCGCAAAACTTAGCGTGCCGCGCACCCGGATTGAGCGCCTTGTCAAAGGCCAGACCACCATCACGGTTGACACCGCGATGCGCTTGGCGCGCTTTTTTTCGACAACGCCGGAGTATTGGATGAACCTCCAGCGCGCTTGGGATCTGGCGCGTGCGCGCGAGACCATCGATGTCTCAGGCATCAAACCCCTCCAAGCCGCTTGAACTCGACTGCTCGCTCAACTTTCGAACCATCACCGCCTCAATGGGCGGCAAAAGCTCTGCTATGATCAGAGGCGAAAGCCCGAGTGCCGCCCCAAGTTGCAGCGCCGCACCCATATCCCATCCAAGGACAGCACCACCGCTCATGCCATCAGCAACGCGAACTTGCCCGCCAAGCCGCTGAACAAGATCCCAGATCTGCCAGCCCTCAAGTGTGCGTGGCGCATGACAGCTACGCGGACAGTCCGGACATACGGATGGGCATGCCGCGCAATACTCACCGCCCCCGCCGAACTCCCAGTCGGCGAGAGCGGTCAGACGTTTTTTTCCGCATCCAGGATCAGTGCGCCAGCAATATATTTGGTTTGGAAGGCCTCAAAAATCGGCCAGAGCTCCAAGAGCGCATCGATCCCCTCAGGGGTCAGTGGCAGAGGTTTACCGTCCTCGTCTCCGACGCCCTCCCAGTCCTTCACGACAATGCGCGCAACAGCTTTGGCCACGATACGGGCCAGGTCGTCGTTGGAGGCGCTGGTTTCAGCATCTGTCGCCGCGGCGACGATCGCCGGATCACTGCGCGCGGCCAGCATGATCGCCGTGGTCAGGGGCTCTACTAAAAGGCGGACGCCGTGCCCGAGCTCAAGCCATTGTGGCTCAGTGGAAAGGTTCAATCGTAGCATCAATAATCCTCGCGGTTGTTGATCAAGGTCACGGTGCACATCCGCCCCACCGCCGGATCACTGGCAGCCTGCCAGTCAAAAGTGGCCTGCACGCCTTGTGGCCCCGAGATCTCGATCCGTGGGCGTGGAAGGTAAACAGCGTGCGCGTTAACAGTACGGCTCTCGCCCGTCGGTAGCATATATGAGAACTCGAGCTCGCACGCCTCGCCATTGATCGCCTGCGTTACCAGGGTCTGATCGGCAAAGCGGACGACAACATTGCCGGTCAGTGCGGCGATGGAAGGATCCGCGCCGTCGATCTTGCCATCGGCCCGGATCGTCTCGATGCGATCTAGATTGTTAGCATAATTGATGTCAGCGGACACAACATTTCCGATGTTCCCACCGTTGCGCGTGATCGCCCCGTTGAAATGCCCGAAGCGTTTCAGAGCAATATTAACAGGGGTTCCCACTGCACTGCTCGTGGTGATCTCCTCACCTTGGGCAACAATACTCGCCTTAGCCGTCAGCAATCCAGTCCGCGCCATCTGCCAGTTGAGGCTATCCACCATACAGCCAGAATACATGGCGTAGCGCGGAACCTCTGGCATGCCGGTCTCAACCGAGAAGCTTGGCAGCTCCCAATTCCCAGAGCGGAACGCATGAGTATATGGCGCTTCAGTTCCTGTCGACGTTGGGTTGCCAAACGCCGCCTTCAACCAGAAGCCAAACGCCTCGATATCAATCGGGATGACCACATCGCCATCCGCCGTCACAGCATCCTTGATCGGGGCCTGTGGATCGCGGCCATAGCCCACGAGCTCTGAAGTTTGCAGGGGTTGCTCGGCCCCGAGCGACGTACTGGCGAAGGGCATTTTGGTGAAGCCGCCTGCTGGCGGCGCGCCATAGCTCGTCTCGAACGCAAGCGCCATCTGCGCCCGCGCCCCTTGGGCTCGTGCCATAAACTGTCCTTTCCTTGGATGTGACCTTCAACGCAATTGTCTTGACGTTTTAAGATTTATTGATTGTCTTAAGTCCGGGGGAATAATCCATGTCTATTTTTGCAAAACAAAATGAAGCCAACAAACCTAAAACACTGGAAGTGATTGAGGATGACCCATTAGGTAAACCGTCAAGACCACCGCTACCGGGTGAGACGCCCGCTCCTGCGCGAGATAGGCGTCAAAAATCTGTTGTGCAATCAGACCTTGTGATCACAGGCAACCTAACCACAGCAGGTATTCTTGAGTTTTGCGGTCAAATCACCGGTGATCTTAGTGCCGATACACTCTTTGTAACCGAAGACGGGCGCATAAATGGCAAAGTCAGCACAAAGCACATCACAGTCAGCGGCACACTCACCGGCAACTTGGTGGCTGAGGACGCAACGTTTAAAAGCAAAAGTGCGACCAAAGCAGATATCCAATGTGAACGCGTTTCTGTTGAAGCTGGCGCCATGATTGATGGCCATATGACGTGCCGGCCGAAACGCCTCAACCGAGATTAAAGAAACCATCGCATTATATAAAAAATCTGCTAGCCTTCACTTGCTAATGCTTGGGGGCAAGGAGCAGAGATCTAAACCATTGGGACTTGATTTTAAAAAACCAAAGGGCAGAAAAAACAGCCTCAAACCGTCAACGTTCATGATCTTTGTTATCGTGGGTCTCACCCTACTTGTTTTTATTTTAAATCTCCTGAGCAGCTATATCCCCGTCTAAACCAACTCGTGCATTTGACTTGTTCGTGCCTCGTCACCGAGGCAATCACAAAAGGCAGCTGCTTAAAGTCTTCCAATCAGAAAGTCATTCCAAGCTGTTGGCCGCTGTATAGTGTAGTACAACAACTACGATGGCAGCTTTTAGACTTGCGCCGCCCTCAACTGGAAGATCGACAGGCTCAGGCGCTTCAGGCTCGATCCAGTCGCAAAGCCCTCCAAGAGTTCGATCCACCGCAATCACGGCCCCGATTTGTCCGACTATAGCGTCAAGGAGAGCGTTTCGATCAGTCGTTGATTGCACGACCACCTCGAGCTCGGTTCGGTGCTGGAAGTGATAGGTCAACGGAGACAAGGTCACACTTGGCTCTCCTGGATTTCCATCGCGCAGGAT
>JBASXE010000514.1:0-4068 GCA_049276875.1 Roseovarius sp.
GGTGTGTCGCGGAAACCGCGCAACCGTATCTATATCTTATTTATTCTCCTTTTATAAATAATGGGGGTAATATGGCCATCGACCGCCGCCTCGAGCAGGCCCGCAAACGCGAGGCTTTATTCCTTCAGGGACCTATCCGGTTCGGTTGGATAAAACGCAATATCCCAGACCCAGCGTCCCGCCTGATACTCGTGGCCGAGGCTTTCATGAAAATGAAGACGCCCACCTTAGACGCGCTGGAGCTGCGGCAACAGGTCTGGGATTGCGCGGGGATTTCAGGGAAGGACCGCCGCAGTCGGGTTCTGGCCAAGATCGACCAAAGCGTCGCTGGCTATAACGTCGAGCGGAAAGCGGGCGGCGTGGCTACTCTGCGGCGGGTCAAGGGCGCGTAGTTCGGCGGCCATGTTGACCGCAACTACCTTCAAGTCTCGAACAGGTCCCGCCAATTCCTGTCCAAGAGCCCCGTGGCTATCAGCTCCTTTTCGATCGCCCTCACCTCTGCGCGGATTTCGCGACCCAGCTGCGCCCGCCGTTTGGTCTCTGCGCGGGCCTCTTTCGTCTGCCCCCCATGCGTGGTCTGCGCAGCCGCGATCCGCGCACGGCCTTCCGCGGTCCGAGGCCCTGTGCTCCGCCCGCCATGCCGCGTGCAGCGCCCCGTCCGCTTCACAGCAGGACGCTGACAAGGCGTTCCAGCCTTGGTTCGTGCGCCACAACGTTGGCCCGCCCACTCCGGGCCGAACCGCGTCGCTGAGCCGATTTCGTTGCCTTTTTCAAACCGCATAACGACCCCCTACATGACTGTTATAGTATAACATTATTGCGGTGACAGTCGAGGGCCGAGTTGCAAGAACCGAGATCCGCGGCGCAAGATCCTCGGTCCATGATCCGATGGCCTCAGGGCCAAGGTTCGAGGACCGTGGTCCTTGGTCCTTGGTCCTTGGAACTTGATCACGCGAACAGCTGAGGATTGGCGGCGGCGCATGGAGGTCGGTGAGTTCGGCACGGTCCGGGATCTTGCAATCGCTTTGAACCTCGCGGAGCGGCATGTAAGTCGCCAGCTGCGATTGGCATATCTCGCACCCGAGGTACTGAAACAACTGGTCTTTGACCGAGAGATCACAGCCATCACTATCATGCAGCTTACCGAGAGCGCGGCATTGCCGTGGCTGGATCAGGCTGGGGTGGTATTTGGGGCACCGAATTAACGCAATCGGCCTATAGCGGACTTTCGTATAAAGTACAGCGAACGGCGGCTGTGAGCCCAACCTGTGAGTTTGAGTTTCTCGCTGCGTGCGCTAACAGCACAAAAGTCTCTGCAAGTGCTTGATTGGGGATGCTGCGTTGCGGCGGCGAAACCGGTCATTCATGCCAAACGCGACACAAATGGGATGAGCAAGGATCAAGTGCGGTTTTTATTGCTTCTTGCTCAGCTGCCTCAATGACTGCTTTCTTTCGACTTACAGCAACCGTTGGCTATAGTCGGAAATCAGGGTCGGGAATCTACGATCAGATCGCTGGTGGTCTCCAGATACGCAGCGGCCTGCGACCCAAGTCGCCTTCAGGTCCGCTGGTGTTGCGCGCATGATGATGGCTTGCAAAAGGTCGTCGTCGGAGAATGGCACGAGGTCGATTTCAGGCAAATCGACCAGCACAGCGTCAAATTGACGGCCACCCGCAAATTGCCCAACTGGCAAGTCCAAAACATCAGCGCCGCCCATGGTCGCAAGCCAAAAGGCATCGCGGAATTCGATGCGGCTTTCCGGGACGCCCCGGGTGGACTGTTCTTTGGAGGGATCGGTGCCGGTCTCAAGCATGCGCGACGTCGCAACAGCCGCCCGCGCATTGTCGAGCAAGAACGCGCTTGGCCCGCCCGAGATGTCGGTCCCCAAACCGACGCGCACCGATTTTTCCAAGGCCCGTCGCAAGGGGAACGCTGCATTGGCGAAAAAGGTGTTGGACAGCGGGCAATGGGCGATCCCGGCCCCCCGCTCGCGGATCAAATCCATATCCTCGTCATCAATGAACCCGGCATGGGCCAAAACCGTGCGGCGGGTCAGCAGGCCAAAGCTGTCCAGCGCAAAGGTGTCCGACATCCCGCATCGCGTTTGGACGAACTGATGTTCCCAGTCGCTTTCAGAGCAATGGGTTTGGATCGGCGCGCCTATTTCGGCGGCCAGTTTTCCTAGACCTGCGAGCGCTTCATCACTGCATGCGGGGATGAAACGCGGTGTAACCGTGGCTTCGACCAGCGTGTTGTTGGGGATTGCACGCACGGCGGTGATAAAATCGGCGGTGTCTTGGATGGCTGCCTTTGCATCGGCATCACGATAGTAATCGGGGCAGCTTGCAGGATCATCCATCGCGACCCGCCCGACCAGGGCCCGTTGTCCCTGCTCAACACAGATCTCTGCCAGACGCAGACTGGAAGCGGGGTGGATTGTTGCAAAATAAACCGCGGTCGTCGTCCCGCCCGCCAGCAGACGGCGGACCATCGCGCCATAGACTTCGGTCGCAAAATCGAGGTCGCTGTATCGTGCTTCCAACGGAAAAGTATACTTCAAGAGCCAGTCTTCGAGCGGTACATCCAGTGCCATCCCAAGCTGCGGGAACTGCGGCGCGTGGATGTGCAGATCGACCAGTCCGGGGATCAAAACCCCTTGTCCGCGCAAATCATTCGTATCGCGCGGGGGCGCGTCCGCACCACATGGCACGACCGAGGTGATCATCCCCGTGTCGTCGACAGAAACGAGCGCATCGGGGATGCGCTCAATCCGGCCCCGCTCGGGGCTGTGCAAAATGTCGGCCCGAAACAGGGGCACGATACCAGGCAGTCCTACTGCGGAATGCGGGTTTCTACGCCCGCCACCAGCCAGTCGATGCCGGACATGGACTTGTCATCAATGACTTCGCCAGTGGCCAGACGTTCGGTGCCATCTTGGTCCACGATCGGACCGGTCAGCGGATGGAATTCACCCGCCCGCATTGCGGCCTCTGCGCTTTCGATCTTCGCCATGGTTTCGGCAGAGATCGAAGAGGACCAGCTTTTCACATCAACGGTGTCATCGGCATAACCGCCCCAGAACGCTTCGCCTTTAAAGGTGCTGTCCATGGTTGCTTGCGCGCTTTTGACGAAGAAGCTTGACCAGTCAGCAATCTGTGAAGCCAGCAGCCAATTGGGCGCGTATTCTTTCATGTCCGAAGACGTGTTGATGACCCAAACGCCTTCTTCCTCGGCAACCGTCACAACAGACGGGGTATCTTGGTACAGCGAATAGATCACGTCCGAGTCCTGCGCCATCAAGGCACGCGCGCTTTCCTGCGCTTTAGGTGGATCGAACCAAGAGTTCAGCCAGACGACCTTTACCGTCACATCGGGGTTCACGGCCTGGACGCCCAGCGTGAATCCGTTGATCATACCCACGACCTCGGGGATCGCGAAGGCCGCCACGATACCAACGGTTTCGGTTTCTGTCACATCCGCCGCGGCCATGCCCACAAGATAAGAGGTCTCATAGTTCCGGCTTTGGAAGTTGCTGAAGTTGTCAGCAAGCAGGTAGCCCGAGGCGTGGATGAAGGTCAGATCGGGGCGCCGTTCGGCCAGCGAAATACCGTCGTTCATGTAGCCAAATGAGCCAAGCATGATCATGTCGGCCCCTTGTGCGGCCATCTGGTTGATGATGCGCGCGGCATCCGGGCCTTCGGGGACGTTTTCAACGAAGAAGGTTTCGACCTTGTCGCCAAAAGCCTCTTCAATTGCGAGGCGGCCTGCGTTCAGCTCTGCTGACCAACCTACGTCTGCAATGGGTGAGGGATAGACAAAGCCGATCTTCATCGGGTCATCAGCCGCCGCAGGCAAAGCGAAGGTCGCAGCCGCCGCGAAACTCAGGACTATGTTTCTTCTTTGCATTTTAGATCCTCTTTTAGGACTGTTGGACTCAGGAAATTTTCAAAACCGCACCGAGACTGGCAGGGCTGTTGAGGCGAATGAAGGCGAGATTTCGGGAAATCACCGCCAACATGATGATGGTGACGACATAGGGCATCACGGACATTGCCTGGCTTGGGATG
>JBASXE010000515.1:0-14755 GCA_049276875.1 Roseovarius sp.
TGATCTCAAGGATGCGGCTCGCCAGAGCCTCGACCGTGTTCTCCCCCGTGAGCGGCAGACCCATGACGGCCCTCTCTGCAGAGAAGGCCGCGATCTGCGGCGCAAAGAGCCGCGCGTCGCACATCATACCGGGCAGGAGGACAAGGGGCGCGCGCATGGCTCAGCCCTTGACTCGCGCAGAGCGGAACGAATTGCTCTCGGTTTTGGGGGGCATTGGTGTCCTTTCAGTCTTTGCGGGCCATAAGCACAGAGTGGCGGCCGCAGTCGGGGTCTTCGGCCAGATAGGCGGTGAGGCGCAGCCCATTGTCGTCGAGGATCTGCGCATATTTGGCAGGCGAGAGGCTGGAGCAATAAACGGTATTGCCGGCTACAGTGCCTGTGGTTTCGCCCGCAATGGGCCCGACTGTCGTGATCAGGGAGCTGCCTTTGCGTAGGTGCGCCGCAAGCCGCGGGAGCGTGCTGCGCTGCTCGTCTTCAGTGAGGTGAAAGAAGCTGTTCCAGGCGATGATCCCGTCGAATACCTCTCCCAGATCAAGCGCGGGCATATCCCCGATGCGCCAGTCGCCTGTCGGCCAAAGCTCGCGGGCGATGTTCAGCATGGCATCGGAAAAATCGACCCCCGTCAGCGCAAAACTTTCGGCAATGAGCCAGCTTGCGATCGGCTCGCCCGCGCCGCAGCCAAGGTCGAGCACCTTGCCGCCTTTGGGCAGAGCATCGCCAAAGCGCGCCAGCCAGCGCGCCTCGGACAAGGTGCGCGACCGCATCTGATCATAGACGCGCGCATTGGCGTCGTAGATCTCCTGCGTTTGTTCGGAGAGGCGCGTCACCCTTTCCATGTTGCTCCCGCCGGGTCATCCGTGGCGATCACATGATAAAGCGCCGCTTCGCCTGTCATCGACGGCACGGCGGAATGGGCGAGGTTTTCGGGCACCGACATGGTGTCACCAGGGGCGAGTGTGGCGCTGCCGCCATCCCACTCCACCCTCCAGTGGCCCTTGACGGGCATGAGCACCGAGGGCTTGTCGTGGCTGTGCTTGGTATCGGTGGCCGAGGTGCGGGTGATGAAATCAACCTCAAAGCCGGGCTTGTCGCGGATAATGCCTTTTTCGCCGATCACCTTCACAGGGCCGCTTTGGCCAAGCGCAACCATGTCGAGGTAGCGGCGCACATAGCCGCCGACCACTTGCATGGGCGTGGGCGTGTCGACCTTGGCCAAGTCGTCTTTTGTAAGCAGCGGCATGGGGGCGATACCTTCGGGAAGGCTCTCGCCCTTCTTGCTGTCATAAAGCTTGCCGTTTTCACCGAGGATGAGGCCGTGATCCTTGGCGTCCTCGATCACATGTGGGGCCCAGATCACGCCGCCGCCTGCGTCGTCACCGCCAAGGATCGCCATGATCATTCCGTAGTCGGTGCCGATGTTTTCAAACCCGCGGAAGATGTTGGTGGGGATGTTGAATATATCCCCCTCTTCCATGATAATCTCGCCCGCATCGCCCTTTTCGCCCCAGAAAAAACGCCAACGGCCAGAGAGAATGAAGAACACCTCAGCGGTGCGGTGGTTGTGCATCGAGTTGCGGCATTTGGGCGGCTGCCCAGCCGCGCCGATGTTAAAGCCATGCGGGATGGTGATATGCACGTGCTGGTCGGGGCTCTCAGAGACGCCGCCGCCGATGATGGTGAAGTTTTCCTTCTGATCGCTGCCCGGCGTATGGGCGTCGATGAAGGCGGTTTTACAGGGCTGCAAATCGCCATAGCGAACGATGCGTGCTTCCATGTCTTGCGATGTCATGTGTCGTGTCCTTTGCTGCGTTCCTTGGCGCTTTACATCAATATCTGCTTCCAGATCGCGATCTCGTCGTAGAGGGCGCATTCGCGGCGTAGCCCCACCCCGTTTTCTCCATATGGCCCGAACTCGGCGTGGCACAGGCCGAAGACATGCACGCGTTTGCCTGTGGGCGCGCCAAAACTGCCCCAGCCTTCGTGCAACCCGTCAAGTGACCAGCGGATCGAGGCACGCGGGCTGAGCATGTCGGCGTCCATGCCGATCTGGTGGTGGATCTTGAACTCGGCCTTGGGAAAGGAAGACCGAAGGCCCAGCCAGAACGCGACACTGTCGTCGCGCCCCAGAGTGGTCAGCCCGCCCGCATATTCGCCGATCACGGCGCGGTCGTAGGCCTCGAAGATATGGTTGAAATCTTGATCCATGATGCGGCTCAGGATATCAGCATACCTTTGGCCCCATTCATTGTCGTTGCCGAGTCCGTGGTAGCCGCCGTCAACGTCATTCTCGGGCAGGAAAACCGGGCTGGCGCGTTCAGGCCCGCCCTCGCTCTCGATCATCTGAGCGGCAAACTTGGCCGGGTCCATGCCCATCTGACGGACAATGCCGCCATAGTCGCGCACCAGCCATTCATCATAGATCGTCTCGCCCTTGGCAGCGCAATCGGCAATTACGCGCACTGTCCACTGCTTGCCCGTGGCAGGGCCAAACTGCCCGTCGCGGGTGTGAGTGGCTTGGGTAATAAGGCGGTGCGAGGAAAGATGCCCATGCTCGGGGTGATCCGACCAGATCACATCATCGGCAAAAAGCTGTCGGTCGGGAAACTCGTGGATCGTCGCCATGGTCGAGGCTTTGACCGCCTCGTTGCCAATCTGGATGCCCATCGGGCTGCGCACGGGGATGTCTTTCGCATAGTAGCGGTTGAGCGTCTCAACACCGCGGTCTTCCCAAATCTCCTTGGTGATCTCGATGATGTAGTCGGGAAAATCCTGCCACTTGTTTGCATAGGCCTTCATGTCTTCCATCCTTCAGGTATTTTGGCCGAGCCGCGCACGATCAGTGGGCCATCAATGGCAATGCGGCGGGGCTGGGCATTTGGGTCATCGATTTGGTTGAGCAAGGTTTCCACCGTCTGCGCCACCATCTGGTTTACAGGCTGGCGCACGGTGGTGAGGTTGTAGGCGGGCCATGCGGCGGTCGGCACATCGTCATAGCCGATGACCGAGACATCGCCCGGCACTGAGAGGCCAAGCTCAAAGCGCAGGGTGTCAATGACAGCAAAGGCCATATGGTCGTTGGCGACAAAGACAGCGTCAGGGCGCTCGGGCTGCGCGAACATTTCCAGCGTGGCCTCGCGGGCGCTGTCCATATGAAAGTTGCCCACTGTGCGCAGATCGTTCTTGCGGCCCGCTTCGGCAAGTCCCTGTGCAAAGCCCAGCTCGCGATCACGCTGGGTCGAGGCGCCCTCCCAGCCGGCGATATAGCCGATGCGCCCCGGCGCGCTGGCTGCGAGGAACTCGGCCACCTTGCGCCCTCCCAGAACGTTGTCAGACGTGACAGACGACAGCGTGTGCGTATCTTGGCTGCGGTTGAACAGCAACACGGGCCCCCCTGCCGACTGGCAGCGATCAAGCAGTTGCGAGGAGAGCGCGACCGAGGCTGCGACAATACCGTCAACCTGATAGTCGAGGATCTCGTCAAGCACTTCGTCGATGTTGTCGGTCGTATTGTTCGCCATGAAGATCAACACGTGATAGCCCTGAACCTGTAAGGCTGCCGAGAGCTTTTCGAGCGCTTCTGGGTAGAACTGATTTTCGAGGTAAGCCACCACGAGGCCGATGATCCGGCTCTTGCCGTTGACCATGGCGCGCGCGATGTTGTTGGGCCGATACCCCAGCTTGAGTGCCGCTTCGTGGACCTTCTGAGCCGTCTTGGCCGAGGCCGACGCGCCCGGCGTGAAGACGCGGCTGACGGCCGACTGGCTCACTCCCGCGAGGGCGGCAACTTCGGCAGAGGTGACTTTAAGCTGCGCCATCAGTCCGCTGTCCAACCTCCGTCGATCACCATCGCCGTGCCGGTGACAAGCGAGGAGGCGTCAGACGCCAGATAGAGCGCCGCCCCCATGATGTCTTCGACCTCGCCGGGGCGGCCCAGCTTGATCTTATCCAGCACCCAAGCGCGCTTGGCGGGGTCGTCAAACGTGCATTGGGTCAGCTCGGTGAGGATGAAGGTGGGGCAGATGGTATTGACGCGAATGCCCACCTTGCCAAACTCCAGCGCCATCGCCTTGGTAAAGCCCTCGATGGCAAACTTTGACGCGCAGTAAACGGCCCTGTCGATCCCGCCGACATGGCCCATCTGGCTGGAAATATTGATCAGCGAGCCCTTGCGCCCCGCCGCCAGAAGGCCCTTGGCCGCGGCTTGCGTCAGGAAGTATGCGCCGCGTAGATTGAGGTTCATCACCGCGTCGAAATCTTCCACCGTGGTTTCTGTCGCCTTGGAGTGGCGCGCGAGCCCTGCGGAGTTGAGCAGGATGTCAAAGGGGCCATGCTTGGCCACGGCCTCGGCTGTGGCGGCCACATCTGTGACGTCCATTTCGAGCGCCGTCGCCGTCCAGCCCTTGGCCGTCACCTTGCTTGCGATCTCGGTCAGCTTGTCGGCACGGCGTGCGGCAAGAGTGACCTCTGCGCCATGCTCGGCCAGCGCTGTCGCACAGGCCAGCCCGATGCCCGAAGAGGCCCCCGTCACCAGCGCGCGCTTGCCGCTGAGGTTAAAGCTCGGTGTGCTTGGTAGTGTCATGCGTCAATCCCGTTTCCAATATTGAGTGCGCCCAAGGTGCGAACTTTGTTGAACTCTTCGAGCCGCGCGAAAACATCAAGCCCGATCTGGCTATAGATGTCCAAAAGATCGACCAGAACCCAGTTCTCACGGATCAGGCCGTTCTCGACGCGCCAGAAGTCGAGCGAGCGCATCAGCACTTCCTTGTTCACAGGCGGGATGCCCATCCAGCCATCGCCCGAGAGCGTCAGGCGCAGGTTGGGCCAGCCGGTCTCGCAGACATAGCTCCCTTCCCCGATCCAATGCGACATCAGATCGCCCATGGCATCAAGCTTGCGGTCGGGCATTCCGCGTAGGAAAGGCGCCTGATGCCAGTGTCGAAAGCCCGCAATGCCGCGCGCCGTGCCGATGCCCGTGGGGCCATACCAGTTGAAACGCGAGTGCCAGTGGGTCTCGAGCTGCATGATCTCGGGGCCGCCCTCCGCGGGGTGGCGGCAGAGATCGGTGAGCATGCCTATAACGCTGCTCAGCGCGGCACTGCCATCGCCGGAGATGTAGAAGCCATCCTGCGTCATCGGCGCGGGGGTGCAGAGATAGGCGCCCAGCTGTGGCGCAAGCGGCCAAGCGCGGGCTTGCACCATCACCTCGGGGATGTCCCAGATCGCCTGCATTTCGGTGATGCGGCCATCGTCCACGCGGAAAAACTCGTGAAAGCGCATATGCGTCAGATGTCCCGTGGCGGGAATGCCGAGCCAGGGCGCAAGATGCGTGCCCATATAGTTGCCCATGGTCCCGATCCAGTCTTGGCCCTCAGGCGTCGTGCCCGCCATGATGATCATATCGCGGCGCTCCAGGTCGGGCATGGCGGCAAGGAGTGGCCCGTAGGCTATGTCATAGAGCGCCTCAGGCCCGCTCAGCGTGCCAAACGGGTGACAGAGCTTGAGCGTCGCGTCGGCTGCGAACACCTCGCCCAGCGCCGCGCGTACCGGAGATTCAGCAAACTCCGACATGGCAGCTTGCAGGGGTGCGATCAGAGCTTTCAGCGGAGCTGGCGTCACTTGGCGGCCCCTCCGTAAGGCACGTTCTGCCCGCCATAGCGGCGCACGCGAATGTTGCACTGCTCGGCGTGGCCCACGAAACCTTCGAGCAGGCAGAGCCGCGAGCCGTAGGCTCCGACCATGGCAGCCGCTTCATCGGTCAAGATCTTCTGATAGCTGTGCGTCTTAAGGAACTTGCCGACCCAGAGCCCGCCCGTGTAGCGGCCTGCTTTCTTGGTCGGCAGCGTGTGGTTTGTCCCTATAACTTTGTCGCCGTTAGAGACATTGGTGCGCGGCCCGAGGAAAAGCGCGCCGTAGCACGTCATGTTCTCAAGGAACCAGTCGTCGCGGTCGGTCATCACCTGAACATGTTCGGAGGCGATATCGTCAGCCACTTCGAGCATCTCGTCATAGGTATCGCAAAGAATTACCTCGCCATAATCACGCCAGCTCACGCCTGCGGTGTCGGCGGTGGGCAAGATCGTCAGCAGGCGGTCAATCTCTGAGAGCGTCTCTTCCGCCAGTTTGCGCGAGTTGGTCACCAGAACGGCGGGGGAGTTATAGCCATGCTCGGCCTGACCCAGAAGGTCGGTCGCGCAAAGCTCGGCATCGACGGTCTCGTCGGCGATCACCATGGTCTCGGTCGGGCCTGCGAAAAGGTCGATCCCGACGCGCCCAAAAAGCTGGCGCTTGGCTTCGGCGACAAAGGCGTTGCCAGGGCCGACAAGGAGGTGCACAGGGTCGATGCTCTCGGTGCCGATGGCCATCGCACCGACGGCCTGAATGCCGCCCAGAACGTAAATCTCATGCGCGCCGCCAATGTGCATGGCGGCAATCACGGCAGGGTTCGGCTCGCCGCCAAACGGCGGCGTTGCGGCGATGATGCGCGGCACGCCTGCGACGCTTGCTGTGGCGACAGACATATGCGCCGAAGCCACCATCGGAAACTTGCCGCCCGGCACATAGCAGCCGACCGATTGCACGGGGATGTTCTTGTGGCCAAGGACCACGCCCGGGAGCGTCTCAACCTCGATATCGAGCATGCTGTCGCGTTGGGCCTGTGCGAAATTGCGCACCTGTTTTTGGGCGAACTTGATGTCGGCCATGTCTTCGGGGCTGACCTTGGCAATGATGGCTTCGATCTCGGACTCTGTGAGGCGATAGCTCTCGCGGTCATATTTGTCGAACTTGTTGGCCAGCTCACGCACAGCGACATCGCCGCGCTCCTCAATGTCCTTGAGGGTTGCTGCCACGACGGCGGCTGTCTGGGCGTCATCCTCGGCCCGGGCCGCGTCCGACTTGCCGCGCTTCAGGTATTCAATAGTCATATCCGATCCTCAATTTGTGAGCTGGGTTTTGCGCCTTCGCCGATGTCGTATTGCTCCCAGCCTTCGCCCCCAAATACGTCTTGCCCGAGCTGAGCCAGAACAGCCGCAAAGTCGACGCTGACGGGATTGTCGATGATACGACCGTCCTCAACCCGCCAGAAATCCATATACGGAATGCGCACGCGCTTGCCCGTGGCGGGAACGCCCATGAAGGCCCCGCTGTGCGTGGCTTCACAATAGCCAAAGCAAGCCGCCCAATCCCCGTCAGCGATGAACTTCTCGGTGTGGTAACTGCGCTCGGAAAAGGCCGCGCGGAAGGGCTTTTGCCAACCGCGCACGAAGCCTTCAACACCTTCTTTGGTGCCGCAGCCCTGATTGCTGCGCCAGAGGAAATCTGCGTGGAAGTAGGGCGTCGTATCGGTCTCGGCGCGGCCCAGCGCGTCTTCCATGCGTTTAACGGCGCGGAGCGTTGCCTCCGATCGTGTCTTAGGCGCTTCACGGCGCATGCTGCATCCTCAGCGATCATCTGCGCGGCTTTATGGCCGATCATCATCGACGGCGCGTTGGTGTTGGCCGAGGTGACGGCGGGCATCACGCTGGCGTCCGCCACCCAGAGCTTGCCCACGCCACGCAGGGCAAGACGCGGGGCGACGGGGGCGGCGGCCTTGTCCGGGCCCATCCTGAGCGTGCCAACGGGGTGATAGGCCGTGCCTGCGTGCGCGCGGATATGGCGGTGCAGGGCCTCGTCGCTTGCCACGCCGGGGCCGGGATAGGACTCGGCGGCTTGATGGGGGTCCAGATTCGTCTCGGCCAGAAGCGCGCGCAGGCGTTTGACACCCGCAAGCAGAAGCTCCAGATCCGCAGAAGCGCGTAGGAGGCCAAGGTCAATCGCAAGGCCCTCGGGCGTGATCCGAAGCGTCCCGCGTGATTTGGTGCGGCAAATACAGACATCGGCGAAATAGCCCGCGCCGTATGTAAAGCGGCTCCCCTTCCAGCCGAGCATAAAGGGGGTGATATGGCTCTGCACATCGGGCGTGGCACCATCGCCTGCGGCATTGAAAAATGCGCCGCCCTGAACCGTGGGCGATGCGATACGCCCGGTGCGGCTGATGATATAGCGCAGCGGAGCCAGTGCCCAGGCGGCAGCTTGCGCCAGCGTCAGACCATAGCCTGTGTTCGCGCCCGTATAGTGCAGACTGACGGCGGGGTGATCATGCAGGTTTGCGCCGATCTCGTCAGATGGGTGCACGCTATCTATCGCTGCGGCTTTGCGATCAGCCGCGGGGTCGATGCCCGAGCGCAGCAGGATCTCGGGCGAGCCGATAGATCCTGCCGAGAGGACAATGCCCTTGCGCGCGGTGGCTGTGCTGCCATCGGCAAAGACCATGCTATGCGCGCAGTCCTGCGACAGCGTTAACTTTTGAACCATGCGCTCCGTAAGCAACGTTAGCGCCGCGTTCTGGCGCGCAAGGCGCAGGAACGCATCCGCCGCCGAGCAGCGCCGCCCGTCGCGCAGGTTGAAGCGAAAAACGCCAGCGCTTTCGCGCTCAGGGCTTGGCGCGGCGCTGTCATTGGCCTTGAACATGCGATGGAGCTGCGTGACCAGCGGATGCGCCCCCACAAGCTGCGAAGGCAGAAGCTTGGCCTCAACCGCTTCGAAGCTCGGCTCGACATCGGCCCAGGCCCAGCCGGGGACTGCCCAACCGTCGAAATCGTCTCGCCGCCCGCGGAACCAGACCATCGAGTTGATCGAGCCTGATCCGCCGACCATCCGCCCGCGTGAAATGTTCACCTGCCGCCGGTTCAGCGCCGCTTGCGGGGCGCTTTTTAACCGCCAGTCGCGGGCGCCGCCCATGAGCGCAATCAGCCCCATCGGAGTTTTGACGAGCGGGTCGCGGTCGTAGGGGCCGGCTTCGATAAGCAGGACAGTGTCAGCCTCGCGGGCCACCAGCTCGGCGGCGACAATACAGCCCGCCGAGCCGGCTCCGATGACGATATAATTGGCAACTCGTGACATGCTATCCCTTCACTGCTCCCGCGGTCAGGCCAGAAACTATCTGGCGCTGGAAGAACATTACCAGCACAAAGAGCGGCGCGGTGGCCGAGACAACGGCGGCGACCGCGAACATCACGTTGCCTTCCTCGAAGGTTGATCCGAGGAAGCCCGCAATGGCCGGAACCATGGTTTGATTGTCGCGCGAGAGGAGCACCGCGGTCACCGCAAAATCATTGTAGGCCAGCAGGAAGCTAAAGAGGCCAGTGGTGATCACGCCGGGCCACATCACTGGGATGATGACGTAGCGGAAGGCTTGAAACTGCGTACAGCCGTCCACCTTGGCGCTTTCGTCCAGATCCTTGGGAATGTTGAGAAAGAACGAATGCAGCATCCAGAGCGTGAACGGCTGGTTGATCGCAACAAGCACGATGATCGCTGTCGGCAAATGCCCCCAGAGGTTCCATTGGAAGAAGGGCAGAAGATAGCCCGAAACCAGAGTGATATGCGGCATAGCGCGAAAAACCAGCGCGATCATCAACAGCCAGAAGGCATAGTTGTGCCCCGAGCGGGCCAGTGCGTAGCCGCCCAGCGTGCCGAAGGTGAGCGAGATTATGACCGTGAAAAACACCACGATGGATGTGTTGAGCGCCGCGCGCCAGAACTCCTGCTCGATCCACGCACCCTCATAGGCCGCACCGGTAAAGGCCCCGCCTGTTTCGATCATGGTGCGGGTGCCGTCGAGGGCATAGCGCCAGTCGGCCTTGGAGAAGAAATCCCCCTGAACCTTGAACGAGCCCCAAAGCGTCCAGACGAAGGGGAAAGCCGCGACCACGATCCAGAGCAGCACGAAGGTTGTCGAGGCGATCATCAACAAGGGGGGTGATTTGCGAGCTGCGTTGGCCATCAGACTGTCTTTCCTTTGAAGTCGCGCCATGTGCGGATCAGGACCGGCATCAGCAAAATGATCGCGCCCAGAACCGTCAAGACAGAGGTCGCGGCCGCGGAGTTGAAGCGCACAACATCGCTGCGCAGATCGGTGAAGATTAGATGCGAGAGCGAGGTGGCATTGGCCTCGGCCGAGAAACCGATGATCGGCTCAAGGACGCGGAAGTTGTCCATCAGCTGGATCAGCGAGATAAACACCACCAAAGGCATAAGGTGCGGGATCACCACATAGCGCAGCTGTTGCCAGCGGTTCGCGCCATCGATCTGAGCAGCCTCGAGGCTGTCGGTGTTGACGGTTTGCAGCCCCGCATAAAAGACCACAAAGGCAAAGGGCGCAGAATGCCAGACGCCGTAGATGATCAGCACCACCCAAGTCAGTGTTGGCGAGGCCTTGAGCGAGAGCGTCGGGTCGTCAAAGATATATTGCATGGTTTTGCCAATGATACCCTGTGCATCGATCATCCAGAAAAGGATCAGCGAGCCGATGAGCGGCGTGACGATCATCGGCAAGAGCGAGACAAAAATCGTTGGCCCTTTGAGAATCGGTGTGACGCGATTTACCCCAAGCGCGATGGTCAGCCCCAAGAGGATCACCAGCGGGGTGACAAGGAAAGTATAGACCAGCGTGAAGGAGAGCCCCTTGTAGAAGGGCAGGTTGTATAGATCAGACATAAAGTCGCCAAGCGACGTGCGTGTGAGCCAGGCTTCGGCCACGTCCTCAGAGGCCAGATGCCCGCGGTCGAAATAGGTTCCGAGCCCGTTGAACCGCCCCAAGGGCTTTTCGGTGCGCTTCGCAGCGGTGGCCTCGGCATCGACGGTGGTTTCTTCTTTACAGCCGAAGGGGCCGCAGTTCTCGGTGACTTTGAGCACCTGCTCGTGTTCGATGTGCATCGACTGCACCACAACCGACACAAGCGGCAGCGCGATGAAGAGGATCATCGCCAAAAGCGAGGGAAGAATAAACCAAAAGAAGGTGCGATGGGCCATGGTATCTGTCCAGCAAAACGGGAGGTGGGGTGACGCCGAGAGCCGGCGTCACCCGATTGCATTTATTGCAGGTAGCCTTGCTCTTTAGCAGCCGTGGTATAGGCGGCTTCCACATCGGCCAGCGCTTGTTCTGCGTTCTCCGAGCCTTGCAGGAACTCGGTGATCTCAGCGCCCAGCGCCGTGTGCAGAAGACCCATGTAAGGCAGCATGGGATAGGGGCTTGCACCTGACATCGCCGTTGCAGAAACACCGGCTGAGGCTTTGGTCGGCACATAGGCCGAGCTCAACCAGACCGCTGCGTCATTGTTGGCTTTGATCACGTCATCGCGCACACCGTTGACAAGCGCTACGAATGTCGCCTCTGCGTTTTCGTCGCTGATGTTGGCCGAAATGGTGAAGCCGTCCCACCAGAGCGTCGAGGCCACGTTATCGCCCATGAACGTTGGCGCGCCTGTGAGAACAGTTGCGCTTGTGATCTCTTCGGTCGAGCCCTCTGCATCAAGGATCGGACCCCCGCGTGAGCCCCACATGATGCCGAGCGCCGCCTGGCCACCTTCCCAAATCGCCGCTGTAGCGTTGGAATCGAAGGTCAGGAAGTCGGGGTTTGCGTGCTCTGTCAGCTTCTTGAGCATGTTGAGCGTCGCAACGCCGTGCTCATTATTGATCGTAACTTCGGCTGTGCCCGCTTTGAAGAAGTCGGCGCCTGTGCCCATATACATGTTCACAAACTCTTCCCCGAGGTTCCAACCTGTCTTGGTGTTGATCACCAGCGGATGCTCCATTAGCCCCATCGACTTGATCTTCTCGGCGGCGGCAACAACCTCGTCATAGTTTGTTGGCGCGTCGACACCGGCCTTTTCAAGGATATCAGAGCGATAGAAGAGGTGTTGGGCGTTGGCCATGAAGGCCACGGCCATAACTTTGCCGTCGATTGTGATCAGTTGGTTGCGCCCAAGGCTCGAGCCGTGCTTGGCAATCAGATCATCCAGCGGGCGGATCAAGCCATCGTTCAAGAGTGGCACGATTGAACTGTTGGCGACAATGGCGCTTGTGTATTGCGCGGGGTTGGCCGTCAGCGCGGCAACCTGCAAATCGCGGTGCTCGGTTGTGAGGTTCGCCTCAACGCTCACGCCGCCTCCGGCGCATTCCTTGGCCCCTGCAACGACAGCCTGAATGGCTGCGAAGTCATTGCCCAAGATATTGACGTTGCCGGCCGAAAGGCCACAGCCGGCGATTGCCGTTGTGCCTGTAAGGACTGTCATGGCACCGGCGAGTGCGAGTTTTTTTAGAAACATTTCTTTCTCCTTGTTTCTTTGATCGGATGCGCCTTGCAATCACGCATCCCTGTTGTCCTTGGCCTTGTGTTGCCGCGGAATGAACCGGAGATTAATCTCCGATGGACGCCCCTGTCTGACCATCAAACAGGTGGCAAATTTCACTTGGCACGCTCAGCGAAACCATATCTTGGATCTCCGCGCGGAAGCTCTTGTCGGCCTTGACGCTGACGAGTGTGCCGCCAATTCGGACCGTCACCATGGTGGCGTCGCCCAGAAGCTCGAGCGAATAGATCGGCGAGTTAATCTGGCCTTGGCCCGTCGCGGCAACGCTTGCGTCTTCGGCGCGAAAGCCGAGCGTTACCGGGCCGTCTGGCGCAACCAGCCCCTTGATCTCGACGTTAGGCGCGCTGAACGTGCCGCTGCTAACTGCGCCTCCGATAAGGTTCATCGCGGGGTTGCCGATAAAGCTGGCGACAAAGGTGTTGGCAGGTTTGTCATAGATCTCGGTCGGGCTGCCCACTTGCTGAACGACGCCATTTTCCATCACAACAACGCGGTCGGCTAGCGTCATCGCCTCGATCTGGTCGTGGGTAACATAAACGGTGGTGACCGCCAGCTCATGGCTGAGGTTCTTAATCTGCGCACGGGTCGAGACACGCAGCTTGGCGTCAAGGTTCGAGAGCGGCTCATCCATCAGGAAGACGTTCGGCTCGCGCACAATGGCGCGGGCGAGGGCCACGCGCTGACGCTGACCGCCCGAAAGCTCGGCAGGTTTGCGATGGAGGAAATCGTCCAGCTCGACCATTGCACTGGCGCGGCGCACTTTTTCATCGTGCGTCGACGCATCCACGCCGCGCACCTTGAGCGGGAAGCGGATGTTGTCGTAGACATTCATGTTCGGGTAAAGCGCGTAGGACTGGAACACCATCGCGACATCGCGGTCTTTGGGTTCAAGATCGTTCACGACCTTGCCGTCGACCAGAATTTCGCCCTCCGTCGCGGTTTCCAGCCCCGCGATCATTCGCATGGTCGTGGTCTTGCCACAGCCCGAGGGGCCAAGCAGCACGAGAAACTCTTTGTCGGCAATTGTCAGGTCAAAATTGTCGACCCCGACAAAGCTGCCCCAGCGCTTTGAAATATTGCGCAGCTGGATTTCTGCCATTAGTTAAGTTCCCCCCGAAGCCGGATTCGTTTTGCAAGCGTATGCAAAAAGACTAGACAGCGGTTCTGCATTTAGGCAAGGTTTTTTTGCAAACGTATGCACAAAGGGGTGCGCTGATGAGTTTTCAAGAAGAAAAACAGATTGTTAGAGACTACTACCGCGCACTGGATGCGGCGCAGGGAGAGGGGATCACATCGGTCCTTGAGCAGTATTGCTCCGCCGACTGCCACTGGCGCGGCTTTCATCCCTTTGATGAGCAAACAGGACCCGAGGCAGTTGCCCAGACCTTCTGGCGTCCCCTGCGCGGCGCGCTCTCCCGGATGCAGCGGCGCATGGATATCTTTATGGCCGGGCGCAACGAGATCGACGGGTTTCAATCCACTTGGGTTGTGTCGATGGGCCATCTTATGGGGCTTTTCGATCACCCTTGGCTGGGGATTGCGCCGACCGGAAAAATGGCCTTTCTGCGCTATTGTGAGTTTAACAAGGTCGAGAACGGCAAGATCGTCGAAACCGCGATGTATTTTGACATTCCGCATCTGATGCTGCAAGCTGGGCTAAATCCCTTTCCGCCGCAAACCGCTGCCCACCTCGTGCAGCCCGGTCCAATGATGCATGATGGCCTGCTTTTTGAGGTCCAGCCCGCTGGCGAAGGCGAAGCTACGCTCGCCGTGATCAACGCGATGATCGGCGATCTGGGAACCTGGAACCTCGGGCTGCCGCTTGAGGAAGAACTGGCGCGCACCTGGCATGATGACATGACCTGGTGGGGGCCTGCGGGTATTGGCGCGACCTACACCATCGAGCGCTATGCCAAGCAACATTCGGGCCCGTTTCGCGCCGCCTTCAAGGAGCGGTCTAAGACAACGCATCTGTGCCGCATGGCCGAGGGGCATTTTGGCGGCTTCTTTGGCTGGCCCAATTTCACGACCATTCACGCTGGCGGTTTTATGAGCATGCCCGCCAGCGAAAAGCGCGGCGAGATGCGCGTGATCGACATCTACCGACGCAGTGGAGATAAGCTCAGCGAAAACTGGATCTTTATCGATCTATTGCACTTCTGGAAAGGCCTAGGGGTCGACATTCTGTCTCGCATGAAAGACGTGCCGCGCACATGACTGTTGGGTGGGTGAGCCAGGATTACGTCCGCCAGCGGTTTGAGTTTTTCGCGGATTGCGCTGCATTTGCCATCAAGAGCTCCTAGTGTTCATGCTAACATCTACTGCCCAAGATAACATACTAATGGTATGCTTTGGACTCACATCACACCTTCGCTGCGCGTCGCCGCAACGTCAGCTACCTGTAAAAAGCGAGTACAGGCTGACACACATTGTTCCCAAAAATGTCCGCACAAAACTCCGCCAACCCCTTGATTCAGCATCCAAAAAAGCGATCAACACGGCAAAAAGTGTGTGTTTCGTGTGTTTTTGAATTCGACCTCTTTATCAATTCAGGCGTTCATTAG
>JBASXE010000516.1:0-1581 GCA_049276875.1 Roseovarius sp.
CGCCAGGCAAGGTTGCGCCGATTATCCTGCGGATTGTCCGTGAAAAGGTTGGTGTTCATGCCCAGACGTAGACCGCCGCGGCATATCAGAAAGCAGGAACGGCCGCCAAAGGATGATGGGGGGCAGGACTGACGGTGGCCGCCGCGCTGGCTGATGGCCGTTTGGCTGATGATGTTTCTAACCCTAAGCGCGTGCTGGCTAGCATTTCGCCCATGCGCGCGCACACGGGCGACGCCACCATCGACACCACCAACACCAAGCCTGGTCAGTGGCACAACGACATGAACACCATTGCGCAGATGGACAACAATGAGGACCGCCTGCACGTCCTGCGCCGCATGCTTGGCGTCGCGTCTCGGCTGATCCCGACTTTTCCGGTTTGCTAGGACTAGTGTTCTGCACCTGACACAAGATACCCTGCCTGCCGCTGGTGCGTCCAGGTCTTTCGGACGAAGGTCCGAGCGTCGGCTATGCGCAAAAGCGGAGTTTGCAAAGTCTCAGCCTTTTCCCGACAGCGGTCCTTCGCGCAGCTTGCGGCGAATGGCGGCACCGAGCCCAACCCCGTCATTGCGTTTTTTCGCTGCGTGCGCTCGCAGCACGAAAATCGCCTCGAATCCATCATTTTCAGCGCCGCCATGCAGCGTGAATAGCGGCCATTCGTTCTCGATCCAGAGAGGTTGAGGGATTAGGCCGCACCGGCTCGGAAAACACTCTCTACCCGGCAGTCGATCTGGTCCCTCTGGGAGAAAATTTCGAGACTTTAACGTGCTGGCATTGTGATTGGTGAGCCTCATTCCAGTGGTTCCAGTTGGCCAAAGGGTAAACACACGTCGCGTGAATATCGGGAGACGCCGGGCTATCACATCAAGACAAATAGGAGTGATGTGCGATGCAGGTTGACGGTCTTTCCGCGCTGGTTACCGGCGGGGCTTCGGGTCTGGGATTGGCCGCCGCCAAGGCTTTGACCAAGGCCGGCGCAAGGGTCGCCATTCTAGACCTGAACGCAGAGAAGGTGTCGCAGATCGCCGATCAGATCGGCGCCCTGGGTGTCGCCTGTGACGTTACCGACCCGGACGCCGTGTCCGAAGCTTTGGCAAAAGCCGAAGGGCACAACGGCCCGATCCGCATCAACGTGAACTGCGCCGGTATTCCAGGTGGCATGCGGCTGGTGGGGCGCGACGGTCCGGTGGACATGGCTGCCTTTGCGCGGGTCATCGACGTCAACCTCATGGGAACCGTCAACGTCATGACAAAATGTGCAGCCCGAATGATGGCGCTGGAGCCTCTGAACCAGGATGGCGAGCGCGGGATCATCATCAACACAGGGTCGATCACCGCCGTTGAAGGGCAAATCGGACAGGGAGCCTATGTGGCGTCCAAGGGGGCAATCGCCAGCCTCACCCTGCAGGCCGCACGGGAATTCATGCCGCGGGGGGTTCGGGTCATGACGATCGCCCCGGGTCTGTTCAAGACACCCATTGCCGATCACATTCCACAGGAGGTCATCGACGGGATGCTGGATGGCCGCATGTTTCCGAACCGGTTCGGGGACCCCTCGGAATTCGGTCGGCTCGCGGTCGA
>JBASXE010000517.1:0-6518 GCA_049276875.1 Roseovarius sp.
GGGCTGCAGGCCATCTACAAAGGGCCGAACACCAGCAAGAAGCACCCGCAGCATAAGATCTGGCCAAACTTATTGAGAAAGCTGTCGATTAGCCTCTTAATCAGCATCATTCCGAAGGTGTTACGGAACGGAGTTTACCAGTCGCGCGATCCTGAAGTGGGCTGGCGATAACGACGTGGATTGGCATTACATCGATCCGGGCAAACCGCAGCAGAATGGCTTCATCGAAAGCTTTAATGGCAGCCTGCGAGACGAGCTGCTGAATGAGGAGATCTTCGACACTTTAGATGACGCCCGCAGAACACTGGCGCTTTGGCGATACGACTACAATCAGGTCAGACCGCACTCGTCTCTCGGGAACAAAACGCCCGCTGAAGCGCGACGGGCGCTTGAGCAACTTGAGGGCTCCGCGCACGACGCGCTTGCCCAAACTGACGATGAAGAATATGAAATCCAAACCCGCAAACTCTCGTTATGAATGAGGGAGCCTCAGGGGGCAGGTCAAGTGGCATTCTTTGTCTAGATGATTTTTTGCGCGCCGCTGGTGGGAAAGCAAAGAACGGGATCACTTCTTGCCATGCGCGCCGCCAGCTCGGGGCAATGGAGGGGTATTTCTGGCCCCTTTCCGCCTGAAAGTCCGCCAGGGCTTTCTCGGCCTCAACGTCATCGGTGGCCTTATAAATACGCTTCGCTCCATAGGGCGCTCACCGGGAGAGCAAAATTTCTGTCACCAAAAGTGAGTTTTTCTTGCCCCAAATAGAACACGATGCCTGTACACGCCCGATTTCGACCGGGTCCGTCTTTTGAGAACCATTTGATGTGTTTGAAGTCATCACCGCTGACCGATGCAGAAGCTTTGATCTCAGCACAGACTAGATGGCTACCACCGTCAATCAGAATATCAATCTCCCGCTGGTCCGCACTGCGCCAGTGATAGAGCCGATAGTCTGCAGCCTGCATTGGGACGGCACGCTGGATCTCATTCAGAACGAAGCTCTCAAGCAGACCGCCGAGGGCTTGCGGATTGTTGTCGATGGTGAAGGTATCTTCAGTGAAACGACGCAAGGCACAGGCTATGCCTGAATCTGCGAAGTGATATTTTGGATTCTTGATTTCCCGCTTGCCTTCACCCGATGTCCAGGCACCCAGCTTGGTGAGCATCGATAAGCGTATCAGGATATCCAGATATTGTTCGACCGTAACGCGTTGCAGCTTGGTCAGTTTGGCAAGTTCGGACGCGTTAATTTCCTGAGCCGACCGCACCGCCATCTGATCTATCAGGATACGCAGCGCATCTGGTTTTCGAACCGGCGTAATATCTGCCACATCACGCTCAACGACCGCGTCGATATAATCCCTATACTGCCGCTGACGGGATCTGATTGGCAGCGTTCTTGTTTCAGGAAACCCACCTTCCAGAATGAGATCAATGTAATCACTTCGGCTGATTGGCTCTGGATCGGCCACTTGTCCCAGCTTCGGATCTTTTTGCATCGCCCAATCCATTAGGCGGCTGACTGGTGCTCTTTTGACTTCCGCAACTGACAAGGGCCAGAGCTTAAGTGTGCGCATCCTGCCTGCAAGAGAGTCAGCGACGTCAGTGGTCGTAAATACATTGGAAGATCCGGTAAGTACAAATTGCCCCTTGCGTCGATTGGTATCGACCACCCTCTTGATTGCCAGAGCCAGCTTTTTAGACCGCTGAGCTTCATCGATGATAAGCGGTGCGTGGTCCAGGTCGTCCATTAGACTGGTGAGCTGCCCTTCTGGGTCCGCTTCAATGGCGGCCAAGACTGCAGCGTCATCCAAAGTGATAAAACGACCATTGCCAAACAGGTCTCTTACAAGTGTCGTCTTACCAACCTGCCTCGGGCCGATGAGGTTAACTACACGCGCTGATGCGATCGCGTCTTCTAGCTCTGGAATGAGGTGTCTTGGCAGATAGTCTTCTGTATCACTCATGGACCGGCGCTTCCCTTTCGAGCTTTATAGAACGCATCTCGTATGAGAGGTCTGGTTCCTTCCCACTGGTTGCTTATTAGAGAATCCACCATTTGTCTAGTAGAACTTCCACCATTTGCTCATTAGAAGTATCACCATTTGCACACTACATGGGCTTCTGTGTGTCAACTTGCCAAGCCAGCATCCTCTAGCTCGTCGCGATCGGGCAAATTGCGGAGGCTTTCCATCCCGAAGACCGCCAAGAATTTCTGCGTCGTCACATAGGTATAGGGGTCTGATGCCGGAGGGGGCAGAATAGTACGCTCTCATGAGCGTTTTTAATCTTCCCGGCACGATGAGACTACCCCACTGGCGTGGGATGGTCAAAGTTTGTAGCCTGTACAGGCGCTAGAGACGGTTGCCGCAATCGAGTGTTGTCATGCTCTCATCCGCGGATTGGATACATCTTAGCACGCTGTCCGAATTTGCCGGACCACTTCAGATCGCCTGGCCTGAGCAGATGCACTGCATCCCTTAGCTCTCCTGCCTTTTCGGGTCTGCCCAACAGATGCATGCAGGCCTCTGACGCGGTCAGGCTCAGCCTATCGCGCAACAAGGCGTGAGGGACGTCGTCACGCCCTAACACAAGATGCAGCGTGGCCAGCGCCGCCCCTGACAAAAACGCCACATCTTCAAGGGTTTCGGTCCCCGCAGAGGTGACCCATAGTGGCATCCGGGGTAGGTTATCTGGACCGCCAGTCAGGTTTGGTTGGGTAAACTTCATACTCGGAGCCTACTTCAACGCGGCGCTTATATCCAGAAAATAGCGCTCAAACCGCCCCACCTTGCCGTTCTTTGCTATGTCCAATAACCTTGAGTTATCGGACATAATCAAATATGCTCAGAGATATGTCAGAAAAGCACGAGAAATCGAGTTCATCCGCGCCAAACGGTTCTTCGGTCAACGAGGGCAATGAGAGAGACACCGTGCCCGGCGAGGCTTTGACACTCTCTTCCTTTAGGTCTGGATCACACACCGTCGATCAAGATGTCCAACGCGCGCTTCAAGGCGTCGCGATGATCGGCCAAAGAGCCAACCCGATCTTGCAATTCAGAACCAGGAACAGCGGCGAGTTCCTGAACCCTGACAATCCACGTCGACCCATTGTGCTCGACCGTCGGGGTGAGGCCGGGGAAGGCCGCATAACGTCCCATTTCTCGCAAAGGGGCGACAATACGCGACGCGTCGATTCCGATCAGATCGGTTTGAAGATCCACGACAAGCTGCCCGCCGTTGAGGCAATAAAGATCGAACTGCGCCATTCCGTCCTCGCTTCAGAAGCTGCGATAGCCCGCGAGGGGCAGACCTTCTTTGGCAATCTCCTCGGCATAGGCATTGATTGCAGGCTGGTTCTCTGCTCGCCAAAGGCGGTTACGCTCGACCTTCGCTGCCTCGATAATCGCCGCTTCGGCAAGGCGCGACATGTTAAGGCCAAGCGACCGTGCTGTTTCAGCGACGTCGGCTTCCAGCGTCAGATTGACTTTCACGCGACCCATATCAACCTCCTGAAAGTAGCGTATGAGTAAAGAGTATACTTCAGGCGCTTTACCGGAACAAGAACCGTCTGACACGATCTCCTTGCCCTCTCATGTCGCTGGGTCTGGCAGCCTCGACCGGCTGGTGGATACCGCCCGCGGCTACGCGCGCGCCGCAACGTCAGACAACACGCGACGCGCCTATGCCAAGGACTGGGCGCACTTCGCGCGCTGGTGCAGGATGAAGGGTGCCGAGCCCATGCCTCCTTCCCCCGAGATGATCGGGCTCTACCTTGCAGACCTGGCCGCAGGCTCGGGCCCCTCCCCTGCTCTATCGGTATCGACAATTGAGCGCCGACTATCCGGACTGGCTTGGAATTACACACAACGCGGATTTACGCTCGATCGCAAGAACCGCCACATCGCAACAGTACTGGCGGGGATCAAGCGCAAACACGCGCGCCCACCGGTGCAGAAGGAAGCGATCCTGGCCGAAGACATCCTCGCGATGGTGGCCACCCTGCCCTTCGATCTGCGGGGGCTGCGGGATCGCGCGATCCTGCTTTTGGGCTACGCTGGCGGCCTGCGCCGCTCGGAAATCGTGAGCCTCGACGTTCATAAGGACGAAACGCCGGACTCTGGCGGTTGGATCGAGATCTTCGACAAGGGTGCCCTGCTTACCCTGAACGCTAAGACCGGATGGCGCGAAGTCGAGATCGGGCGCGGCTCATCAGAGCAGACCTGTCCTGTCCATGCGCTGAACCAATGGCTGCACTTTGCGAAGTTGGATTTCGGACCGGTCTTTGTCCGCACGTCTCGGGATGGCAAAAGGGCATCCGAAACCCGGTTGAACGACAAGCATGTCGCGCGCTTGATTAAGCGCACGGTCCTGGACGCGGGCATCCGGTCGGACCTGCCTGAAAAAGAACGGCTGGCACTGTTTTCCGGGCACTCTCTGCGCGCCGGTCTCGCCAGTTCGGCAGAAGTCGACGAGCGCTACGTCCAGAGGCAGCTTGGCCATGCAAACGCTGAAATGACCCGCCGTTACCAGCGCCGCCGAGACAGGTTCCGGGTGAACCTGACCAAAGCAGCCGGGCTATAGGTCAACTTTTCTGAAAGCCGCCAACGCGGCGACATGACGCGGAAGATCACTACGGGTATGCAGGATATCAACGATGATGACCTCGTCCGGTTGATCGAGGAACACAAGGAAATGCTCCCCTGCCCTCGCGAACCGCAGATCGGCTGCATCATCGACCAGAACCGCACAGCTTCTGCTATGCGCTTGACCCTTCAGGATTGCCTGACAGCGGGTAAGCAGTTCCGCTTCATAAAGGTCTGCCTGTTTGAGCCCGAATTGCTCGATCGTCCATTTGGCAATCTCGACCAGGCTGGCCTCTGCGCGACGGGTCAGCCGAAGGGATCGACTCATGAAGATGCGCGCGCTTGCCGAAATGCCCGTCGGATCGCGTCGTCACCACTGCCTTCGGCAAAGTCGCCCGCCTTTGCCTGCACCAAACCCTCGAACAAGCCCTGTCGGATACCGGCGAGTTGGGCTTCTTCCTGCTCCAGCAGACGAAGCCCCGCGCGCATTGCCTCGCTGACGTTCTGATAACGTCCAGAGGCAACCAAAGCCTGCACCAACTGGTCCTGGGTATCGGTCAGAACAACATTGCGTGTCACCATGTATCAGCCCTCCATCATTGGCAATATATGCCAATGGCCGGATTCTGTCAATGCCAGCAACGTGACTTGCGTCACCGTGGTCAAATGGTCGTTTAGTGGCGGTACACAAAACTGCAAAAAAGACTGTCTTGATGCCATTGATAGGCTACGCGCGCGTTTCAACCGAGGATCAAACCCCCCTGCCCCAGTCGCAGGCACTGAAATCCACGGGTTGCGCCGAGATCCATGAAGAACAGGCCTCGGGCGGCAATCGTGCGCGGCCGGTGTTGGCGCGGGTGTTGGAACGCATCGGCAAAGGCGACACGCTGGTCGTCGTTCGGATCGACCGACTGGCGCGGTCGCTGTCGCATCTGCTGGAGGTGATCGAGCGGCTGGAGGCCAAGGGGGCGTTCTTTCGTTCCATTCAGGACCCGATCGACACCGGATCCCCGCAAGGCAAGTTCACGCTTCAGGTTCTGGGCGCCGCGGCCGAGTTTGAGCGGGCGCTGATCCGCGAACGTACCAAGGCGGGGCTGGCGAGTGCCCGTACTAAGGGCCGGGTCGGCGGGAACCCGGGCCTACGCGCCCGCGATCCAGCGGCGCTAACAATTCACTTTGCCAGCGCGTTGGCGGAATCGACGAACGGACACTCCGGAGGCACATCAACCGCTTCGTTGAACTCGGATTCATCAAGCGCAATGACAGCTCGAACCGAAAGCGCTACCGCGTTCGCTCATCCGGCGGGGAGTGCATCAGTTACGGATTGTCTCTCACCCCCCTGCTCCAACGTGCGAGCGAGCTTATAGCCATCGCGCAAGAGATGGAGAATAACCGGCGAGATCGGATATTTGTCCGCAAACAGATCCTTACAAAGCTCGCCCATTTGGAAGAGCACGATCCTAGCAACGCATTCATCAACCACGCACGGAAAGCTCTACGCAGGAAGCTGAGCCTCCCCGAATACCACGCTCTGCTCGCCAATACAGATGCAGAATGCCAGAGTTTGTCTACCCCGGATGACCCGCCTGAAACTATGGAATTGCCCGCCAATGACGGACAAACTGTCCGGCATCAATCTAAGTCTGAAGAAGAAAAAAAAGATTTAGATAGCAACCTAGGCCTTGAGGCCCTGAAACCAGACTTGCTGACCTCAGTCTGCGATCAGGCGACATCGTTCTCCACAGAGAGACTTAGAAACTGGTTGGACATTGAAAACCATGCTCGAACACTTGCACCCATGATGGGCATTCACCCAGAGACTTTCGAGAAAGCCAAGAATACTGTAGGAGCTCAGAAAGCGTCATGCGCGATCTTCATCATGCTACAGCTTGGAAAACGCATCAGGGATTTTGGAGCGTATTTTCACAGTATCACCC
>JBASXE010000518.1:0-3061 GCA_049276875.1 Roseovarius sp.
CCTTATGTCCGCTCCTGTCGTGACCCGTTTTGCCCCCTCGCCCACCGGCTATCTGCATATCGGCGGGGCGCGCACGGCGCTTTTCAATTATCTTTTTGCGCGGCGCCATGGCGGCACGTTTTTGCTGCGCATCGAGGATACCGACCGCGCCCGCTCTACCCCCGAGGCGACAGACGCGATCCTTGAAGGGATGGCTTGGATGGGCCTTGCGCATGATGGCGACATGGTCAGCCAGTTTGCCCGTGCCGCGCGTCACGCCGAGGTGGCGCACGCTATGCTGGCGGCCGGGCGCGCCTATAAGTGCTTTTCCAGTCAAGAAGAAATCCAGGCCTTCCGCGATGCGGCAAAGGCCGAGGGGCGCAGCACGCTTTTCCGCAGCCCTTGGCGCGATGCGGACCCGGCGACCCACCCCGATGCGCCCTTCGTCGTCCGCATCAAGGCCCCACGCGACGGCAGCACGGTGATACGCGATGCGGTGCAAGGTGATGTGACCATCCGCAACGATCAGCTTGACGATATGGTCCTGCTGCGCTCGGATGGGACCCCGGTCTACATGCTGGCCGTGGCGGTGGATGACCATGACAGTGGCGTGACGCATGTGATCCGCGGCGATGATCACCTCAACAATGCCGCGCGGCAGATGATGATCTATGACGCGATGGGCTGGCCCCTGCCCGTCTACGCCCATATCCCGCTCATCCATGGCCCCGATGGCAAGAAGCTGAGCAAACGGCACGGCGCGCTTGGTGTCGCGGAATACCGCGATATGGGGTATCCTGCGGCAGGTATGCGGAACTATCTGGCCCGGCTCGGCTGGAGCCACGGGGACGCCGAATTTTTCACCGATGCGCAGGCGCTTGAATGGTTTGATCTCGAGGGGATCGGTAAAAGCCCGGCGCGGTTTGATTTCAAAAAGCTGGAGAATTTGAGCGGCCAACATATTGCCGCCATGGACGATGCTGCACTGCTGCATGAGCTTGACGGGTTTCTGGCGGCCACCGGGGCGGTGGCGCTCACCCAAGGGCAGCACGCGCTGATGGAGGCGGGTATGTATTGCCTGAAAGAGCGTGCACGCACCTTTCCTGAACTCCTTGATAAAGCGCAGTTTATCATGGCCACAAGACCAGTGGAGATTGACGAAAAAGCCGCCAAGCATCTGGACAATGTATCCCGCAGTATACTGAGTGAATTGACGCCGCACCTGCAAACTGCTACGTGGGATCGAGACAGTCTGGAGGTCACCGCAAACGATTTTGCCGAGGCCAAAGGCACGAAGTTTGGCAAGCTGGCGGGCCCCATGCGCGCGGCCCTCGCCGGACGGAGCGCAACACCGAGTGTGTTCGATATGATGGTGGTGCTGGGCCGGGACGAGACCTTGGCGCGGCTCACGGATGCGGCAAAGGGCGGTTAACTCCGCCTAAAGGCCGGGTGCAATACGCAAGCTCCAGCGCTCCGCGCAAGTGGGCGCGAAAATGGAGGACGCCGCATGGCCGACAGCAAACGCAACGCAACTCTCACGATTGGCGAACAGAGCTATGATCTGCCGATCCTGTCGCCCACAACGGGCCCCGATGTGCTGGATATCCGCAAGCTTTACGGCCAGGCGGGCGTGTTCACCTATGATCCCGGCTTTACCTCCACAGCAAGCTGCGACAGCACGATCACCTACATTGACGGTGACAAGGGCGAGCTTTTGCATCGCGGCTATCCAATCGATCAACTTGCCGAAAAATCACATTTCCTGGAGGTCTGCTACCTGCTGCTCTACGGCGAACTTCCTTCGGCGGCGCAGCTTGAGGATTTCGAAGAGCGCGTGACGATGCACACGATGATCCACGAGCAAATGATGTATCTTTTCCGTGGCTTCCGCCGCGATGCTCATCCAATGGCGATCATGGTAGGCGTGGTGGGCGCGCTCAGCGCATTCTATCATGACAGCACCGACATCAACGACCCATGGCAGCGAGAAGTCGCCTCGGTTCGCATGATTGCGAAGATGCCAACGATTGCAGCCATGGCGTTCAAATACACGATCGGCCAGCCGTTTGTTTATCCGCGAAACGACATCGACTACGCGTCGAACTTCTTGCGCATGTGCTTCTCGGTGCCAACCGAGGATTATCAGGTCAACCCGATCCTGAGCCGCGCGATGGACCGTATCTTTACCCTCCACGCCGATCACGAGCAGAACGCATCGACCTCCACGGTCCGCCTCGCCTCTTCCTCGGGCGCCAACCCCTTTGCCTGCATCGCCGCTGGCATTGCCTGCCTGTGGGGCCCGGCTCATGGCGGCGCCAACCAAGCCTGCCTTGAAATGCTGCGAGAGATTGGCACTGTGGACCGCATCCCCGAATTCATTGCGCGCGCCAAGGACAAGAATGACCCGTTCCGCCTGATGGGCTTCGGGCACCGGGTCTACAAAAACTTTGATCCGCGCGCCAAGGTGATGAAGCAATCCGCCGATGAAGTTCTGGAGCTTTTGGGCGTTGAGGATAACCCTGTTTTGCAGGTCGCCAAGGAACTCGAAAAACAAGCCCTCGCAGATCCCTATTTTTCAGAGAAAAAGCTCTTTCCAAACGTCGATTTCTACTCTGGCATTATCCTGGAGGCGATGGGCTTTCCCACCTCGATGTTCACGCCCATCTTCGCCGTAAGCCGCACCGTTGGCTGGATCAGCCAGTGGAAGGAGATGATCGCCGATCCACAGCTCAAAATCGGGCGGCCCCGGCAGCTTTATGCGGGCGACACGTTCCGCGATTATGTGGACATGGAAAAACGCTGAAAACTGCTATTTTGCCGCATGCCGGACCTCTGGGAGGACGATAACGGCACCCTATCTATGATTTGTGCGTTAACAGATAGGGCATAGCATGAAACATTCAGCCGACTTCGACACCCCGGAGGTGTCGTTTGAGAACATCCACCACACGCCGCAAGATTGGCGCGATCGCGCAGCGTTGCGCTTTGTGAAATTCCTGCGGTTTTTCGCGGATCGTTTTTTTGCGGGCCGCTATGGACACCGGGCTGTTGTGCTTGAAACCGTGGCCGCCGTGCCCGGTAT
>JBASXE010000519.1:0-2605 GCA_049276875.1 Roseovarius sp.
CTTTTACAGCTTCGATTTCGGCCTTAGCTGCGGCAAGCTCACTCGCATCGACTTTTTCGACTGTATCAGTCATATCTGTCTCCTGAGCGGTTAAAAAATTATCTATCGTGATTTCAGCTTTGGACTCAAAAGGGTTTGTGTCTTTACTGAAAATTATACTTCTGGAGTTAGCAGGTTTGTTGACAAGTCCTTTACCAGAGAAACAAATCCCCTTTAGTACTCGACCTACCTTATATTTCTGGTATACTCCACTACCTCCATATGCCCTCAAGTGCTTAGTCAAGAAAGCAGATGTTTCATTTCTAGGAAGTACGCTCGAAGTTCCATCTTCCGCTATTAAGGCGTAGTCAAAACCGTCAAACAGGCACTCCATAGATACAAACCATTCTCCGGCGTCAATACCTTCAATTAGTTCGTGGACTCTTTCACGCATTTCGATATCGGACCAGCTTTTGTAGATAACTGCACTAGTCAGTATGTCAATTCGCTCTGGGACTTCGTCAACAGTTAGATCATCAGAAAGCTTTTGACCATTTTCATCCACAACCATTGAAGCTGTAATGTGGCCAATAATATCCGACTCGTCATGCATTAAGTTGAATTGTTTGTCTACTGGCGTTTTTCTCGATTCCCACAATTGTGCGGAAGAGAAAACGTCGTCGTTTTTATTCCAACCAGCAGAGACAAGGACTGAATTTAGGTAATACAGGTCTGACTGCTTACCGTCCTCGCTAAAAGAGGCTAGAACCTTGCGAAGTTTTTCGTCGCTTGTCACGAGGTCAATATTGTCTTCAAAAACAACTTGACACGCCAATGTGACTGAGTTACTATTAGCAACTGTGTCAGATATGCCGTCTTTTTTTTCGCGATCAAAAATATTCATAAACACTCCTCTTTAATTACATACACCAAAAAAAACGTTTTATTCAGTTTTATTGGTCAAAACCGAACGAATATACGGTGTAATTGATTTGTCTAAGCTCTTCGATGTTAGGAGATCTGTTATTTATTGATATAAACTCCTCAACGCATTCCTTCTTAAAACTAGAAAAATTACTTGATAATTTCATATCTCCGTCCAACACTGAGGCTATAACTTTCTCATTAATTTGTGTTAATGGAGTTATTTGACATAAAATCCTAAATTTTACTTCCTCCAGTTGTGAAAGCTCGTTTTTACTTAACTCTCTAAGACTGGATTTGCTGTAATGGGCTAGTAAAGAGGGGTTCACAAGGGATGAGATCTTCGCTTGTGCATCAGCCGCCCAAATCAGTGTTGTCGCCTTACTCCTTGGTAGTACCCTTTTTTGCTTTCTTTTTGTTTCGTCTTGTTTAAATGGTGGTCTCCCATTATTATTGGGGACCTTTTTAGTTTGCTGTTGGCCCACCTTGGTCTTATCTAAACCTCCGGGGTTTGTTGGTTTGATATCAGTAACGGAGTCAATGCCTATCTCTCCTTTTTGTAAAGCCATTTTTACATACTCATGCTCTTGGTTTCCACCACTATGGAATGGGTCTGCTTTTTTAGGCATTCTACCGCTTTTTCGTGATTTTGCTTCTGTTCTAATTCTTGTGTCTTCGATACCGTTGATTACTCCCAACTTATCTCTGAGGGTCTCAGTCGAGATGATATCACGGTCAGCCAATTGGATTAATAGGTTCTTTTCAGCAACTTCGTCTGAAAGTATCATGTACTCAAAATGCAGAGTTGGAACGGCAGGGAACCCCATTGCCTTGGCGATATGAGAGAATTCTTCATTCCAGAATGCACTTAGTGCATCTCTTCCATATTCCAATCTCTCGATCAGCGTTTTTAATGAGATGAAGTTATTGGTAAATCCACCAGACTGTCCAGCTAAACCAGTTAGCGTTGGGGGAATACCAAGTCCCGCATAAATACTATTGAGTACGGGCTGGTACTTCTCACTCCCCAAAAATTTGTATATCTGCGTGTTGGATTCAGTGAAATTGATTTCAGGACCCCATACAAGGTCCATCGGACCACCACCAACATTACTAGCGAGAATATCTCTAAGACGGTCGATAGCACCTTTTTGTGGCAAAATCTTATGTTCAAGACTACCAAGTGTCCATAACCTTACATTAGAGATGGCTCCATCCAACGCTGACATGTCTGCCAGCTTCATCTTTTCAAGCATCACAACATCGTCAATAATAGCGTTGATCATTGGTTTAGCCCAAGCGTCCCAATCGTCCTTTTTGTAAAAGAACGTGGAAATCTTATCAGGATCTAAATCAATTTTTCTTGAGCCGTTACTAATCCCCTGTTTGACACTATCCGGAAGTTCGTTATAATACTTGCTATTAGCCTTGTCTTGAAATGACTTTACCAGTTTTTCAGACAATTGCATCTGATAAGTTGGATTTCCAGAAAAAGATCCCGCATATCCACCCTTAATATCAAGATTGACTGGATTTAAGAAATCGTACTTAAGCGGAATCTCTTTTGGAGAGACTCTTTGAGATTCTGGAACAATGTCTGCTTTAGACCACTCCTTCTGCATTTTCTTGTATAGTTTTCCATATCGCTTGTTAATAACGACATTTCCAGACCTATAAAACAAATTCAAAAACCGCTCAGACC
>JBASXE010000520.1:0-2117 GCA_049276875.1 Roseovarius sp.
GGCATGACCGGGCTGCCCGACAATATGAAGATCAGCTTCGAGCTGCGCGAAGGCCGCGATGGCCGCTCCTCCGCGGTCGAATTGCAAAAGATCGATTGATCGCACCTGCATGGCGGGGCATGGCATGGCGTCACCAGCTGACGCCATGAGGGACGCTTTACCCCTGCGTTAGCCCGCGACCATCCGCGCCACCATCACGCCGCCCCAAGCCGATAGCGCCGTGACTGCCACACCCCATGCAAGATCGAGCGCCACCATCTGCGGATGCCAGACCCGCATCACCGCCCAGCTGGTGAACTCATAGGTGCCATAAGCCACCAGCCCCAAAAGCGCACCATTGATCAGCGCCATATGCGGCACCCCGTCCCGCAGCGCGGGCCACCCCGCGAAATAGGTCACCCCACCCATATAGGTCAGGTAGAACAGAACCGCGGGCAACAGCCGAAAGCCGCCGGGATAAAGCGCATCGCCCAAATGGCGGGCGAACACCGGCTGGATCACCGCGCGCAGCATCAGCGCATCGGCGATCAGGAAAATCAGCGCCGTGGCGACGAACAAGATGATCAGGGACATGGGCACTCCACCTTCAGGGTCCGGCAGAAGTAGGGCGCAGGCGCAACGCTGTCCAGCGGCCCCTCCCGATGCCCCGTCGGGTGGGCAATCTGCCCACCATGCCCCAGCCGCCACCAACCGCAGATCGATCACCGGTAGGATAGATGCAACCTACCAGCACGCGCCGTTGGTCGGAACGAATGGTGGGTTTCATCCACCCCAAGACTGCTTAGTTTGAGCTTCCTCCGATAACCTGTTGTGGTGCAAAGCCAACGATTGGGTTGCCCCCATATCCCCGCTCTTCATTCTTTATATATCCGGTGTCACCTGGTGCATAAATTGCCGCGGCAGCATGTTGCAAAATAGTATCTCGCGCTTCAGGAGTGCTGCCCGCCTCCGCTAAAGTGGTATAAGTAAGCAAGGCATTTTGACGGTGTTTATTCGTAACCGCATTATGTTTTTGTGCAGCATAGTTCTTAATGCATTGAATGAGACCATATGCCAAAACTGCAAATACTAGGATCTTGCTTCCAGTAAGTTGAATCGCTTCGGCAGGATTATCCGGTCGGAGGTAATCTATTTTGGGAAATGCAAAGAGAGCCAAAAGAGCGTACACAATTAACCCGCCGCCAACCCAAAAAGACGCCTTCCGCCATGTAACACTCTGCACTTCATGCTTCTCTGCCTCCTCCTTAAAGTATTTTGCTTGCCGCGTTACACCCTCCTCCGCAGCTGACTGTCGCACTTTCTCGAGAAGTTCTTCAGCTTCATGTGATGTTTTTTCGATATAGGCCTTAATACTGGCAGTCTCATCACGCACACTTTGAACGGCAGCGCGGCCTTCCTCGGAAAGTTGGTTAAAATCGACCGTCCGAGCCACGGCATACGCAATAAATGGGAAAAGAGTATCAAAAGCAATCTGATAACTGTCGCGCAGGCGAGAGATTAGACCACTGTGAAGATTGTTAGCATCCGCAACCTTCGATGAGAATTCTAAAATTTCGTGGAAAATTGCGTATACAGCCTTACATTGCCTGGAGATTTGTTGGAGTTGGCTTGATGGAAACTCAGAAAGGGTTGACACTGTCAGCTTAGAGAACAGGCTTATAAGCTTCTTTGCAGGATCAACCGCATCATAAAATGCGAATTCCTCTCCCAATTTGTCATCTTGAACAAGGGTTTCAGCGTCGAATTCCTGAATGCGTTTAAGATCATCTGTTACTTCATTCAGTAATTTTTCATATTCTTGCGTCATCTAAACGCCTCCAAAACTCGTTACACACACCACCAAGGTGGGGCAAAGCCCCACCCTACCCCCTCACCTCACCCAAACACCCCTTCAAACTCCCGCCATTCCCCCTTGCTCATCCCGCTCGTCTCCTGCGTCACCGCCTCTCCGGCCAAGCGCCGCCGCAAGACCTCGATCCCCTTGGCCGACAGCGACACGCCCCCCATCCGGTAATCCTCGAAGGCGCCAAAGGCGATCGGCACCCAATCGGCCACCAGCTTGCACATCAGATCGGCATAGACCCGGATCTCGTATTGCGCATGGGCATCGGCGCGCA
>JBASXE010000521.1:0-2591 GCA_049276875.1 Roseovarius sp.
TGGGGGCGTGCCCGCCGGTGGTGGAATACAGCAGGGAGTTTCAGGCGCGGGCGGCCGAGGAATTGGCATCGCTGCCGGACTGATCAGCCGTCGTCGAAATGATGGGTGATTATGCGATGTTGCGGGAGCTGGGGTGAGCTTGTGATAATTCTGTATCTTCCTTCAATCCGACTTTGAAGGCGTTCAACACTGATGTTCCGCAGCGTGCCAGATTTGCAGAAATTCGCCGCCGTTCGCGCTTCCGTCTGCAATCACTTTTATCAGGAACGCAGCTTCTGGACTCGATGCAATTTCAAACTCAACCGCGCCGCCGCTCTTGCTGAGTGGCGTGATCTCTGCATGCAGTAATTCTGCACCGGCTCTGGACCGATGGAATAGAATTCCAGATGAGCCGTGCTTGCATCGGCGGCATAGCCGCTGCCTGGGATTTGAAGGAATGAGTGAATGAACAAGCGAACTTAAAAACAGGATCCGCGACGGCGGATGTGTCCGGCAGGACGCGGTGCGCGGCGACATCGTCGAACCAGTTGTTGCTTCCACAGAAGATCGTGGAAAGCACGTTACCTTTGAGATTGATTCGCCGACCCTATTCTGGTCCCAACTTGTGGCGATCCCTGTTTAGACAGGTGCCTCGACTACGCAGCGAAGAGTGAACCCGGCCAGGATACAGATACCAGCGCGATAAATCCGACCGAAGGATCTCACATATGCAACCCGATTAGCGAAGACTGGTTCGAATTGGTCTGACACCACCCATGCCGGCGTTTCGCGGAAAATCCACTTGCCCAGGCTGTTCAGATTTCCGGAACCACCTCTTGGGACCTGGCAAACGGACTTCAGCCGCAGGTATAGCCACCATCGATCACCAGGGTGGAACCCGTCATATATCGCGCGCCGGGCGAGGCGAGATAGACCGCCAGAGGGCCGATTTCTTCGGGGTCCCCGAGACGCCCCTGAGGGATGTTCTCCAGGATGTCCTCGATGACTTTGGGATGCGACTTCGACCAGTTCCGGTTTGGCTCGGTCAAGAAGATTCCCGGACAGATCGCATTTACCGTGATGCCGTGTTTGGCCCAGTCGACCGCCAGGCTGCGCGTCAATTGAACGACACCCGCCTTGGCGGCCTCGTAGTGACGCCCGGCAATGCCGCGCCCCGGAACGATCGCGTTTATCGAGGCGATATTGATGATCCTGCCGCCCTTTCCGCGTTTGATCATCGCGCCGCCAATTGTCTTGGAGCAAACGAATGTGCTTGTCAGATTAAGATCCATCAAGCTCTGCCACTGATCGAGGGGCATCTCCTCGGTCGGGATGTTCACGCGGCGTCCGCCAACATTGTTGATCAGGATGTCGATGGGCCCAATTTCCTCCAACGCACGCTTGCAGGCGTCTTCTGCTGAGTGTGGGTCGCCGATATCGGCGGGTGTTGTCCAGGCTTTGCGGCCAAGCGCGCGGATGTCGTTGGCAGTCTGTTCCAGGCTGTCCGAGGGCCTGGCCGCTAGGATGACGTCCGCGCCCGCTTTCGCGATAGCGATCGCCATTTCGCGCCCCAATCCACGGCTGCCGCCAGTAATGAACAGACGCTGTCCATCCAGCCGAAACATGTCCAGAAAATCCATCGAAAGTCTCCATTGCGTGGGTGCCCGCCGTTTGCTCGGCTCCCTGATCTTTCAGTTCCTTCGCAGGGTAAGGTATAGTCGCCGTCAACGGAAATGCCGTTTTCAGATTTCATGTTGCGCCATTGGCATGCGGCGGGATCCGTCCTAAATTGTCGCCCTGGATGTCGGACTGTCCGGAAGTCAGGAAAGATTTCGTGACACCGCCAGGCAGTTTTGGGTGCATATCGTCGATGCATGCTTGCATCGACACAGAAACAGCTTGCATTGGCGGCGCGTAAGCGGAACCGATAGGCAAAAGACACTACTCGGAGAGGGCAAGGCATGACCGACAAGAGACCCCGCCGCGTCGCGTTTCTCGGTTTCATGCTGGAAAGCAACAACTTTGCTCCGGTCATTACCGAACAGGATTTCCGCAGCAGGGTCTATCTGGCCGGTGACGCGCTTCTGGTCGACCTCGCAAATCCCGACACGATGCTTCCGACTGAACTGCGCGGTTTTTTCGAGGCCATGGATCAGTCCGCAGAATGGAGTCCGGTCCCGATATTCGTCGGGCTGGTCGAGGCCGGCGGCCCGCTCGATCACCGTTTTTTCGAGCGGACACTGGACGAAATGCGAGGGCGTCTGCAATCGGCGGGAGAGATTGACGCGGTCTATATCTGCAATCACGGGGCGATGACGACCACAAGCACCAAGGACCCCGATGGCGAGATGTGCGCGAGGTCGTAGGCGAAGAGACTCCGATCGTCTCGACCCTCGATTTGCGTGGAAACGTGTCCCAACGCATGGTCGACAGTGTTGACGTGATTGTGGCCTATCGCACCAACCCGCATGTGGATATGTTGGAGCGCGGTCGCGAGGCGGCGGGCCTCCTGCTGGAAATCTTCGATGGAATGCGTCCCGATGTTGCCTTTCTGCGCCTGCCCCTTCCGCCCCCGACGGTCACGCTGCTCACCGACAGCGGCCCGTATGGGG
>JBASXE010000522.1:0-7158 GCA_049276875.1 Roseovarius sp.
CGCCTGGATCCGTCGTTTTGGATCTGGTGCGAACCGATCTCGCTCCACCTCAGCACCTGAATGTCTTTCTGGAAATCCCCGTTCTGCTGCCGGTGACCCGAGGGCTGTAATCATGTCCGAGGTTATCAATCTCATCGCTGCGACTGGTCCAATTCGGCTGCGCGTCGCCTCACATGAACCGATCACGCTACGGTTGGGAACTACTCCTATCGGAGTGCGTGTGCTCGGCGCGCCAGGACCGCAAGGTATCCCAGGACCACAAGGTGACAAGGGCGATCAGGGCGCGCCCGGGATCACCATTCTTCCCACTAATACTCCCATAAATGGAGGACATTTTTGATGGCCAATACCATCCAGCTCAAACGCCGTGTCTCGGGTAATGCCGGTGCGCCGGCCGCGCTCAAATCCGGCGAACTGGCTCACAACGAGGTCGACGATACGCTCTACGTTGGTAAGGGCGATGACGGATCAGGCAACGCCACCACGATCCTGCCGCTTGGCGGCCGAGGCGCGTTCATGGATCTTGGGAATTCCCAGACCATCGCAGGTGCCAAGACTTTTTCCGTGGTTCCCAAATCTGCGCAAGACGCGTCCGCGGCAACCGACCTTGTGCGCAAGTCGCAGTTCGATGCGGGACTTGGGGGAAAGGCATCGGCTAGCCATGGGCACGCGATCGGGGACGTCAGCGGATTGCAAACGGCGCTAGATGGCAAATCAGACGATGCGCATGGCCATGTGATCGCCGATGTGACGGGATTGCAGACGGCGCTCAACGGAAAGGCCCCCCTGGAGTCACCTGCGCTGAGCGGCGCGCCGACCGCACCGACGCCCACATCCGGCACGAACACGACCCAGATCGCGACCACGGCCTTCGTGCAGTCATCCCTTGCAGGCTTCGGGGCGGGCGACATGCGAGTGCGGCAAAGAAGGCCGAAAGCCGTCGCCCATCCCGGCCCCTGGTCAATGCCATCTCGAAGGTGAACTCCCACCATTCCCCGCCCCAGTCCTGCACTTGCTGGCTGCCGGTAAAACCCGAGGTGGCGGCCGTCACACTCGCGACCAGGCGCCTCTCGAGGTTTTCAACCAGATGCAGGGGAAGTGTTGGAACGGTCATATGGCATAACCTCTGGCGCGACGCTCGGCGACGCTTTGGATGGCAACACGTTTGATTTCCGGCAGAGCAGCGCGCAGCCTTGCGTCGATTTGTTCCGCGGCACCCACCTGCGCTCCACGGGCATCGATGTTCACGGTGACACCGCCAGACCCTCGGCCCGCATGGCCATACTCGGCTGCTTCGCGGCGGTTCAGCACCCGCTCGCCGCGCTGCAGGATCGTCGGCACCTCGTCGGGCCGAAGTCCCGCCCAGCCTCCTGCATGTAGTCTTGGCGCGCCAGCGAAGGCCAGCGCGGGTACCTGCCTTTGATGGCCAGACAAACCGACGATGCCACCCGCATGCGAGACGGCTGCCGTCACAGATCCGCCCCCAAAAATACCGGAGAGCGCGTTGGCGAAAGGACCCAACACGGCGCGTTTGAAGGCCAGAACCGCAAGATCGGCGAGAATGGAACGCACGAGGCTTTTGAAATCGAGCTTGCCGGTCTCAACGAAGCTGCGGAAGGCGCTCTCCGCCCCTCGAAAGGCCCCCATGAGGCTCTCGCCAAGTCCTTTACCCAAATCAAGCGCTGATTTCGCGTAGTCTGAGAGCGATTTCGACACAGTACCAAAGCCCGTGACGATAGCATCCTTCGCCTTTCCAGCCGCTACACCCGCCCTGCGCACCGCATCAGCGAGGCGGTCCGCAGACGTGTCCAAGGTCTAGATGGGCCACCGGATTGACTTCAGTTTTGACGCAGGCGTGCCGATCCGCGCTATCTCCGGCACGCCTGCAAATATCGCAACCACATGCGCGGTCACGCGGTCGGCGAAACCTCGGCCGACCTGGTGGGCTCCGAGCGGGTTCGCCGCCATCCCCACCGCCGCGCTCGATCCGCCCCACAGTGCGGCGTCTCCTGCGGTCCCCGCGCTTATCGGGTCCGGGTCCCCATCAGTTCTGGCCGCTTTGGCTAGTCCGCCTCGGTTGGCGGGGTGGAGGCCATCTCGGTGATCGCTTGAAATTCCGACAAGAACTCCGGCCGATGCTGCATCAGGTAGCGGACGATCCGGGCGTTCCCGAGCAGCTTTGCTAGATACCCTTTGATTACGGTCAGCTGCAGGTGATCCTGGCCGTAAGAGTCTTGGATCGAAGTGATCCCTTCCTGCAGCCGAGCCAGCTCGCGCTCCATGCGGGCCATGGCCTCTGGGGTGATGCCCTTCATCTCCTTGGGTTTCTTGGTGTCCACCAGCTGTGCTTGGGGCGTACCAGCCAGAATTGCAGAGATGTAAGCCGGAGAATAATTGTTCGCGTTCATCATCAGCTCGGCCGCTTCGATCTGGCGCATAGCTTTCATTTTGCGCAGGATTTCGAACACGGCGGTCGCACAGTGTTTGTCCTTCAGGATGCCGACGGCCTCTTCACAGATCCCATCGAGCAACTTGGCCTTACGCACAATGCTGCGCGGATTGAGGTCGAGAGCCAGAGCGATCTTTTCCTCTGAGACACCGCGCTCGATGGCCTTGCGGATCATCTTGTGCTCCTGGATGGGCGCAAGGCGGCTGATCCGCTTGTTGTAGGTGAAGGCCTCGTCGTCTGTGGAAATCAGACATTCGACCCGTTCGATGCCGAGATCCTTCAGCACCTCGATCCGGATATGCCCATCCAGCAGCATATAAGTCTCTTCCTCACCGGTGGATCGCGTGACAACCGGTGGCTCGACTAAGCCAACTTCTTTGATGGATGCGGTGATCTGGCGGTACTTGCGGCTGGATTTGACCGATGCGCTGAGGGCGCGCACAGGCAGGACGGACTCTACTGCCACAGTGACGCAATCGCTCTCAAAGCCGAGCGCCACGGGGTCAGGCGTTTTGCGTTTGCCCCGGCTCATTCCGCCACTCCCGCGTCCAATGATTTCCCGAGATAGGTAGGCAGGGTGTCCAGGCCTTCCGCACGCAAGAGTGTCAGGAAATGGTCATCGTCGCGCAACGAGCGAAACGCCTCAACGACGAACATCAGGCGGCCTTGGGTCAGCTCCGCCTTCTTGATCAACAGCTTCTGACGCTCCGCTTCCTGTTGATATGCTCGTACGAGCGCGTCGCTGGTCAGGGGTCGCTTGGCGCCATCATTTCTGCCATAACGGTTTCGATGAAGGTGCGGACCCTGCGCATCACGCTGCTGGATGAGGCGACGCACGGCGGCCAGTTTCTTACCGCGCAGCTTTTTCTGAGTGTAGGCTTCCATGAGCGCGCGCTGTGCGCCCTCGGCGTCCGTTTTTGATATGTCGATAGCAAGGTTGAGCGGAAGTAGGCCTGTTTCCACCGCAGATACCAACCGCTCCTCGCCGCGCTCCAGCAATCCTGCGATCATGCCGACGTAATCCGACGTGACCCCGATCTTGTTTGCGATTTGACGGTCGTTGTACCCACGTTTCCGCAGGTTGCCGATCTCGCGCATCAGGTCGATTGGACTGTGCTGGCGGCGGGCGCAGTTCTCCACGAGGCTCATGACCAGGCAGTCGCTCTCGTCGGCGTCGATGACGATGGCAGGAATGGCATCCTGCCGAAGCTCGATGAACGCCTCGAGCCGCCCTTGACCGCAGACGAGATCATATTCCGTGGGGTCTGTCCCTGCGCGCTGCGCCACCGTGATAGGGCGCTTCAGACCGATCTTCGCAATACTCTCGACCATTTCCTCAAAAGTGCGCCGGTTGCGCACGCGCGGATTGAGGATGCGAATTCGGTCGGTGGGGATGAGAGTGACGTGTTTCTGGGCAATGTCTTGGGCGTCATCTGGCATCAGGCGGCCTCCGTGATCCGGGCCCGGCCAGCGAGCGCATAAAAATAGTCGAGCGTGTCAAAGCGATAGGCGTCCAGCGACAGCCCGTTCTGCTCGGCCAGCCTCAGTCTGGCCATGGTCATATCGATGCTCGGCAGCAGGTAATAATCGCGTGGTGTTTCGTTCAATTCGTCCATTCGCACAGCAATCGTGATGTCGGGCACCAGGCCAGTATCGAGACGGATGCGCCATCTCAATGATCCGCCCTGCGTCTCGAAACATCGGGCCAACACCACCGACGCCGTGAACTCGTCGTTGATCCGGATCAGCTCCGTGTCCGGATCCTGCACCGCCTGTCCTCCACGTTCCGCGACCCCGTCGAGGATCCGGGCTACGATGCCGGGGTGGGCCTGCCGCAAGGCCCGGTTGATCTCGACGTAGCGATAGTCGCGCTCTGGCTCGTAACCGATCATCTGGTAAGCGCGCAGCAGGCTGCCGAAGCGGTTCCGAAAGGCACTGGACGACGGCAGGTTGTCCTGTTCATCGATGATCAGTCCCGACAGCACGCCTTTCTGTTTCAGCACGGCGCGCAGGGCTTCGAGCAGTTCGGCATCTGTGAAATGCTGGCTGCGCGCGTCGACGATTTCGCGTGCGCGCAGAAACAGCACCTCGTCCACAATGGCGGGGTAGGCGCCCTCCGCCCGGATCCACATTTCGCGTGGGTTCACCACTCGCTTGTGCTTCAGCTTGAAGGACACCTTGTTGTAAACGTTGTTGCCGATGTATTTTTCGTTGGTCAGGACCTGGTGCACTGATGCCCGGGACCATGGCCGCTCAAGATCGGTCAGATGCCCCTCGGCATTCAGGGTTTCCGCAATCTCACGCTCCGAGCAGCCATCCTCGACGAACATTCGGTACATGCGGCGCACGACATCCTGTTCCTGCTCAGGGCCCGGAACGAGAACGACACGGTCGGTCTGAAAACTCTTCTGTTGGCCGCGGGACAAGGCACCCTTCGGGTTGCCGTGTTCGTCGATCAGTACCCGGCGCAACCCATATCCAGCCGCACCGCCTTGGCGGTATCCAAGCTCAACTAGGCGGCATTGCCCAGCGAAGACCTTCACGGAAAGCTCACGGCTGTATTCGCCTGCCATAACCCGCTTGACTGTCTTCAGCAGGTTGGAGCCGATGCTGCCGTCGTTTTCGAACTGCTCACCGCAATAGTGCACGCGGATCCCGGCACGAGAGCAGACATGCTCGTGGTAGGCCCCTTCATCCGCGTCCTGAAACCGGCCCCAGCGGCTGACGTCATAGACCAGAATAGCCTTGAAATCCGCCTGACCGGTTCGGACCTCGACCATCAGGTTCTGCAGCGCCTCGCGGCCGTCTAACCGCAACCCGGACCGACCGGAGTCCTCGAAGACGCGCAGGATCTGCAGGCCCCGGGCGGTGGCGTAATCCCGAATGATGTCGAGTTGGTTCTCAGTCGAGTACTTCTGGTGATCGGTCGACATGCGCACATAGGCGACGGCTGGGATATCCAGTCCGGCCTCGTCGCCTTTGTCCTCGCTGTTGTATCGACCGCTATTCAAATCGGGTTTTCCTTTTCAGCCTTGTTTGGTTTCTATTTTTCCATCTGACACAAGCGCGTCTGGAAATTCGTTTCCTGAAACGGGCAAGGTCTTTCCGTTTGCCCGGCAGTCATTTTTCAAATTCCAATTCATTACTGCGCTCCTAAAATCAGTAGTGTCCGTCAAGCGCGGCCTAATGACCCGCAACGGACAAAATCGACTCCTGCCGTTTTCATGGTTCTTCAATTGTTTAACGAAGAAGGACGTGAAAATGCGCGTGAAGATGGGCACAGTTGTGCCGAAGATGGGCACATTTGTGCACCTGGTCGAAGAACCAACCGATTATCGAACCGCCATAGCGATGGCTCTGCACGAAGAGTTGGATGACACACACAGGGCAATCAAAATGGCCATGCGCTGGACGGGTGCCAGCGAACGCACTGTGAAATACTGGTTCTCGGGCGAGCGGGGGCCGAGCGGCGACCATCTGATCGCCCTCGCGCGGCATTCGGATGCTGTGCTCTATGTTGTTCTTGCACTTGCGGGCCGCCATATTGTCGAGGAGGTGGACGACTGACTGTGTTTCCAAGGCTGGGAAGGCGGGTGATCGACGGCTTGTTTTGTGTGCGTTTTTGGTTATATTGAATACATGCGAGATGAGAGGTGCCATGCTATGTCCCGAACGACCACGATGACCGTCCGCCTTGGTGGAGCATTGAGTGACTTCGTGTCGGCCAATGTAGGCGATGACGGGTCCTATGAGAACGTCAGTGAGTACATCCGCGACCTGATCCGGCGTGACAAAGAGAGGGCGGAGCAGGAAGCCTTCAACCGGCTGAAGGGCGAGCTGACCCACGCGTTCGCAGCGCCCGAGGAGACGTATCAACCGCTGACGGCAGCCGAGGTGATTGCGCGGAACAGGGCCTGATCCGATGCCCGCCGTTCGAATCCAGGAAGGGGCGTCCCACCGCCTCGATGACATCTACCGCTACACCCGTGACAGGTGGGGAGATGATCAGGCCGAGAAATACATCACCGGCCTGTTTGCAGCCTTCGACAAGATCGCTGACCACGGCGTTGCGTCAAAGCCCATCCCGGCCGAGTTCGGCCTCAACGGATTTTTCTTTCGCTACGAACGCCATTTTGTCTACTGGCGACATCTCTCGAATGGCGACATCGGGATCGTGACCATCCTGCATGAGCGCATGCACCAGATCGACCGGTTCCGGGATGACTTCGGCCCGGGCTGATCGGCTGATCTTCCAATGAGCGCCAGATTTGCGAAGGGTTTCGCGTGGGTCCCTCGGGGTCCGACGCTGGCACGAGAGAGAGTTCGTTACATGTGTCATTCCCTCCGCCACCCACCCCTGTCTCTGTCAGCACAGTCATTTCTTCCCTGTTTTCTCCCGTTTTATCGGGCGCTTGGGTTGTGCCATCTGCCAGAGAGACTACCGCAATCCCCCGATCAAAAGCGTCAGGTGGCGGAGTCGAGCCCTGAAAAGACGTTCAGTTGGTCTACTTTTGCAGCCCTGGAGCAACATGCTATTGCATCCCGGCGGGCACCGTGGCGTTTGCAAAGTTTCTTCTCAATCCGGGATTCACTATATATGAGATCGCTATGTGCGCGGTGGCGCAGACACCTTGGGGAGAACGATCAGGAACGCCAGTCGATGCATGTGGTTTGCGGGCTTGCTGGCAAGACCAAAGTAAACTTGGCAT
>JBASXE010000523.1:0-64613 GCA_049276875.1 Roseovarius sp.
GACCGATAGCATCCCCGTAGGAGGAGCATATAATGGCAAGCGAAACCAGCGATCTCGCACAGTCTGCGGCCAGTGCCTGTATTGGCCCTGATGGCGGCGCCATCGGCATGCCCCAGCTCTGCGTGGAGTGGTTCGGAAATCAGATTTTCTGGCTGGCGATTACGCTGGTCATCATCTTCTTCGTGCTCTCGCGCATCGCCCTGCCACGGATTGCGGCCATTCTGGCCGAACGTCAGGGAACGATCACAAACGACATCGCCGCAGCGGAAGACCTCAAGGCCCGCGCCGTTGAGGCGGAAGAAGCCTACCAAAAGGCCCTCGTCGATGCCCGCGCAGATGCGCAGGCGATCATCAGTGAGACGAAAGCCGAGATTAAATCAGACCTCGATGCAGCTATGGCCAAGGCTGACGCGCAAATCTCCGCGCGCGCGGCAGAGGGTGAGAAAGCCATTGCCGAAATTCGCGCCAACGCACTTGAAAGCGTGACGGCCGTGGCCAAGGACACAGCCAAAGAGATCGTGTCGGCGATGGGTGGCAAGGCAGACGCCAAAACAGTAACTGCGGCAGTGACCGCCCGGATGAAAGGCTGAGCCATGCGCAAGATTGCAAATACTCTGATCCTCAGCACGGCAGCTTTCGTGGCCGCATCCCCCGCGCACGCAGCGGGAGAGTATGGCTTTGTCTCCCTTCGGAACTCGGATTTCGTGGTTCTGGTCGCTTTCATCTGCTTCTTCGCGCTGCTGATCTATCTCAAAGTTCCCGGTAAAATTGGCGGGATGCTGGACACTCGCGCGGACGGGATCAAGTCCGAGCTGGACGAGGCGCGCGCCCTGCGCGAGGAGGCTCAAAGCCTTCTGGCAAGCTATGAGCGCAAGCAGAAAGAAGTGCAGGAACAGGCCGACCGTATCGTGGCACAAGCCAAGCAAGAGGCGGATGCCGCAGCCGAACAGGCCAAGGCTGATTTGCAAACCTCCATTGCGCGCCGCCTTCAGGCCGCCGAGGATCAGATCGCCTCAGCCGAAAGTGCCGCCATCAAAGAGGTGCGCGACCGGGCCGTGACCATCGCCATCGCTGCCGCGCGCGAGATAATCGCGAAGCAGATGACTGCAGCTGACGGCAACAAGCTGATTGACGATGCGATCGCCACGGTGGATGCGAAGCTGCACTAAGCGTTTCCTGATCTGACAAACAACAAAACCCGCGCCGGATTGGTGCGGGTTTTTGCGTTTCCGGACAGGGATGGTTTGATGCGGGATGACGGGCTCTGTGATGCGCCACTCAAGCCGCCCCTAAGACGTGAAAGGGGGCCGTTGGTTCGGCCCCTCATTCACCCTCGCTCGATAGTCTGCGCCGTTTGCCTGTCGTCCGTCGTTCGTGGTTCTGTCAGAGCGCTGGCATGATCAGCGTCTGTCCTACCTTGAGTTGGGCCATCGTGCCCAGTGTCTCGCGGTTGGCGTTGAAAATCTCGGTGCTGTAGCTTGTCTGGCCGTAAAAGCGGTATGCGATCGTGGCAAGCGTGTCGCCTGGCTGCACCACATAAAGCGCTGCACCCGGTCCCTGCGTGAGGGCCTTTTCTGTGAGCGCGCTCAGCAATGCGCTCGTATTCACACGCCCGTCGGGGCTCACCAGATCGCTTGGCATGCTCAGATCGCGGTCGCGTGCCGCCTGATTGACCAAGGCGTCAATATAGCTCTCCGACTGCCCCTGTTTGAGCGCTGTCATAATCATGTCCTCCAGCCCAGCGTCGATTGCGGGGCCAGTGGCCGCTGCGGGTGCAGGGATGGGTGCGTCCTGTGAAATGGGATCGGGCGTCGGTGTAACTTCAGGCACCAACACTGGCGCATTGAGGGCGGCGTCAAGACTGTTGTCTATCGGGTCGCTCTCGATGGCCAAAACAGCATCAAGCCCCGTATCCGCACGCGTCACATCCATCGTGGCCGCCGGGAGGTCAGGACTGGGCGCGCGAATGCCAGAGGTGGGCTGAAGCAGGATAAGGGCGAGGGTGATCGCAACAAAGCCGACGCTTATGAGAGCGATACGGATCATTTCTACGCCTGACCTCGCGGTAAAATGGCCATGTAGTGGCGCTCTACTGTATCATGCATAACGTCCGCTCCCCCTCATTCGCAATGCCGCGCCGGATCTTTATGCCCTTTGGGCGGCTACATGCGTAAGTGGGGCAACATATAGGCGAAATGTCTTAAAACCGTCAATATAAAGTAGGGGCGCATAGGGCGCGAAACCCCATGTTTTTCGCAGTAATTCGGAAAAATTGAGTCGTTTCGGTAGCTTGCCCGTGCCGAAATTTTACGCGCGATCAGCCGTTTTCACGCAAAATATGCCCCGCAAGGTAGAGAGAGCCGCAAATCAGCACGCGCGCTTGAGGGTCTTGGGCGGTGATTTGCGCCAAAGCGGTGCGCACATCAGGCGCCTCGGAGGCGGACAGACCCACGGCGCGCGCGGCGCGCGCGGTGACATCTGCGGGCAAAGTGTTCGCCTCGCCGGGGATCGACACGGCGGTAAGGCTGGCGGCCTGTGCGGCCAGCGGCTTGAGAAAGCCCGCGATATCCTTGGTGTTGAGCATCCCACATATGAGATGCGTGGGCCGCGCGGGCAGGGTTGCCATATGCGCCCCAAGTGCCGCGCCCGCAGCGGCGTTATGCCCGCCATCGAGCCAAAGCTCCGCCTTGGGGGCCGCCTCGACCAGCGGGCCATTGGACAGACGCTGCATCCGGGCGGGCCAAAAGGCGTTTGTCACGGCCCCGTCAAACGCGGCCTCCCCAAGCCCGAGGTGGCGCAGGGCGGCCAGCGCCGCACCTGCGTTCTCGATTTGGTGCGCGCCGGGCAGGTTTGGCAGGGGCAGGTCGAGCAAACCGCTCTCGTCTTGATAAATCAGGCGGCCCCGCTCCTCGCTCACATGCCAATGCTGCCCATACGCCAAAAGCGGCGCGCCGAGGCGGGCGGCCACGCTCTCGATTACCTCTGTCGCGTCATCATGTTGCGGCCCAACGATGCAGGGCACCCCGCGCTTGATGATCCCAGCCTTCTCGCCTGCGATTTTGGCGATCGTATCCCCAAGGAACTGCTCATGATCCATCGACACTGGCGTGATGATGGTGAGCGCAGGCGCGGGGATCACATTGGTCGCATCGAGCCGTCCGCCGAGACCGACCTCCAGCAGCGTGTAATCTGCATTTGTGCGGGACATAGCCAACAGTGCGGCGCAAGTGGTGATCTCGAAATAGGTGATCGTCTCGCCATTATTGGCGGCGTAGCATTCATCCAAGGCAGCGGTCAGCGCGTCCTCGGTGACGAGTGTGCCTGCAAGGCGGATACGCTCGTGAAACCGGGCCAGATGCGGAGAAGTATAGGCATGAACGCTCAGCCCGGCCGCCTCCAGACCCGCGCGCAGCATCGCTTGAGTGGAGCCTTTGCCATTGGTGCCAGCGATATGGATCACCGGGGGCAACATGTCCTGCGGATCGCCCAAGGCGCGCAGCAAGCGCCACGTCCGGTCCAGCGTCAGGTCGATGATCTTGGGGTGGAGGGCCATCATCCGTTCAAGGATGATGTCAGAGGCGGGCGCGCTCATGCCTTCGAGGGCTCCTCAGGGGTTTGTGGCTCCATCTCCTCCAAGGTGGGAGGGGGCAGATCGCCCGCGACGGCGGGGGGCAGGCCCATGAGCATCCGTGTGATCGTGATCAGCTCATCGCGCATCAGGGCACGGGGTGTCACACGGTCGAGCATCCCGTGATCTAGCAGGTATTCCGCCCGCTGGAACCCTTCGGGAAGCTTTTCGCGGATAGTCTGTTCGATCACGCGCGGCCCTGCGAAACAAATCAGCGCGCCTGGCTCGGCAATCTGCACATCGCCCAGCATCGCATAGGATGCGGTGACGCCTCCCGTGGTGGGGTGGGTGAGGACGGTGATGTAGGGCAGGCCTGCTTCTTTCAGCATCTGCACGGCGACGGTGGTGCGGGGCATTTGCATAAGGCTGAGAATACCCTCCTGCATCCGCGCCCCGCCTGCGGCGGAGAAAAGGATGAGTGGCCGTTTGAGCTTCACCGCCTCCTCGGCGGCGGCGATGATCGCATTGCCCACATACATGCCCATGGACCCTGCCATGAAGGTGAAATCCTGTGCGGCAGCCACGATGGGCGTGCGACCCATCTCGCCCGTGGCCACAAGCATCGCCTCGGTCTCACCGGTGGCCTTTTGCGCGGCTTTCATCCGGTCGGGATATTTCTTCTGATCGCGAAAGCCCAAAGGGTCCGCGGACGGCAATGGCACAGCCACCTCGTTGAAGATACCGCCGTCAAAGAGTGTGGAGAACCGCGCGCGCGGCGTGATGTTCATGTGGTGGCCACAATTGGAGCAGACGTTGAGATTCTGGCTCATCTCCCGGTGGAAGAGCATGGTGCCGCATTCGTCGCATTTGGTCCAAAGGTTCTCTGGCATCTCGCGGCGCGAGAAGATCGAGTTGATGCGCGGACGCATGTAGTTGCTGATCCAGTTCATACCGGTCGGGTCCCTTTGATTTGCGTCGTTCCGAGATAATGGCCGCCGCTTGGAATTGCAATCAAACGCGCAAGGCGACGCGCACCGCCAGCCATGAGGTGAAGATCATCAAAATCTCCACTGGCATCAATGCGCGCAGCAGCGCCATATCGCCCGCGTCAAAGGGAACGGTGTAAAGCGCCAACCCATCGAGATAGCCCTCGGTGCCGGTGATGAGGATGCCGACGAAATTGTTCACGAAATGCAGTGCGATCGCCGGGCCCAGCGTGCCTGTGCGCGCCGTGATATTCGCCGCCGCCACACCAAAAAGTGCGGCCCAAATCGCAATCCAGATCGCACCGTCCCCCATGACGGAGGAGTCGTAATGCAGCGCGCCAAACAGGAGTGAAGGCACGATGATCCAGACCCAGGGCTTGGAGAATCGCGCGGCAAGCTGGCTCTGGATATAGCCGCGAAAGATAAGTTCCTCGGCGCTGACCTGAATGAGCAGGCCCGACAGGGCGAGGGGCAGGAGTAAAAGCCACTGCCCTGCGCCAAGGCCCGCGTCGAGGCTCATCTCTTCGGGCATGGGCAGGAGTGCCACCACCCCATAAAGCAGCGCGAGTGCCGCCACTGCACGCGCCCCCTGCCGCATCGCCGGACCCAGCGGGCCGATGAGCGAAAGCACCCCGCGCCGGTGTAGCAAGAGCATCGCCCCGCAAAGCGCGAGGATCATTGGCGCAAAGACAAAAAGCGTGGCCAGCGCACCCTGGGGCGTCGTGCCAAGGTCCAGCCCCGTGCCGTCTGGTCCCCACGCATCGGGCGACAAAACTCGGCGGACTATCCCGCTGTAGAAAACCGCCAAACCCAGAAACAGGGCTGTTGCGACCACAAGCCCGGTCACAAGCCTCCAGAGCGCGGCCGTGCCACGTGCCGGGGCGATCAGAGACTGGTGAGGTTCATATCCGCGCATGAGCCATAGCTAGGGCATCAGGTCGGGTCATTCAAACGGCGCTTTCAATTGGTCCGGTCGTGCTTGCGTGCCGCGCGCACCTCGCTTATTCCGGATCAAACACCAGCTTTGCGAGGCCATTAGATGACCAAGTTCGACAAATCCAAACTGCCCAGCCGTTATGTGACCGAAGGCCCCTCCAAGGCGCCGCACCGGTCGTTTCTTTATGCGATGGGCCTGACGGAGGAGGAGATACACCAGCCTCTGGTCGGGGTCGCCACCTGCTGGAATGAGGCGGCGCCGTGCAACATCGCGCTGAATCGTCAGGCGCAATCGGTGAAAGCGGGCGTCAAGACGGCGCATGGCACCCCGCGCGAGTTCACAACCATCACCGTGACAGACGGGATCGCGATGGGCCATGAGGGCATGCGTTCGTCCCTGGCCAGCCGCGAGGCGATTGCCGACACGGTTGAGCTGACCATGCGCGGCCATGCGTATGACGCGATTGTGGGCCTTGCGGGCTGCGACAAATCCCTGCCGGGGATGATGATGGCGATGGTGCGGCTCAACACGCCCTCGGTGTTCATCTATGGCGGGTCGATCCTGCCGGGCCGCTACGAGGGCCGCGATGTGACCGTGCAGGATGTGTTTGAGGCCGTGGGCCAGCACCAGGCCGGGAACCTGTCAACGTGCGAGCTGGAGAAGCTTGAAGCCGTGGCCTGCCCGTCGGCGGGTGCGTGTGGCGGTCAATTCACAGCCAACACCATGGCTTGCGTGTCCGAGGCCATCGGGCTTGCGCTGCCCAACTCCTCGGGAATGCCGGCCGTGTATGAGAGCCGCGATCAGTATGGCGAGGCGTCGGGCCGGGCGGTGATGAACCTTCTGGAGAAAAACATCCGCGCCCGCGATATCGTGACGCGCAAAAGCCTCGAGAACGCCGCACGCGTTGTTGCCTGCACCGGTGGGTCGACCAATGCGGGCCTGCACCTTCCGGCGATTGCCCATGAGGCGGGGCTGGAATTCTTCCTTGAGGATGTCTGCGATATTTTCAAGGACACGCCGTATTTCGTCGATCTCAAACCCGGTGGGCAATACGTGGCCAAAGACCTTTACGAGGCGGGCGGCGTCATGGTCGTGATGAAGGAACTGCGCAAAGCAGGCCTGATGCACGAAGACTGCATGACCGCCACCGGCCGCAGCATGGGCGAAGAGCTTGATATGATCGAGCGCGAAGCCGATGGCAAAGTGATCCATCCTGTCTCCGCGCCGCTCACCAAAACGGGCGGTGTTGTGGGCCTCAAAGGCAACCTCGCGCCCGAAGGGGCCATTGTGAAGGTCGCCGGGATTGCGACACAGCACCAGATTTTCAAAGGCCCTGCGCGCGTGTTTGAATGCGAAGAAGATGCGTTCGCGGCGGTGCAGGCACGCAGCTATTCCGAGGGCGATGTGATCATCATCCGCAATGAGGGCCCCGCAGGTGGCCCCGGCATGCGCGAGATGCTGTCGACCACGGCCGCACTCTCGGGGCAGGGGATGGGCAAGAAAGTCGCCCTCATCACCGACGGGCGCTTCTCAGGCGCTACACGCGGCTTCTGCGTGGGCCATGTGGGTCCCGAGGCTGCACTTGGCGGGCCGATTGCCCTTGTGGAAGATGGAGATGAGATCACGCTTGACGCGATCGCCGGGACCATCAGCATGGATGTGAGCGACGAGGAACTGGCCGCGCGCCGCGCCAAGTGGAAAGGCCCGCGCAAGACCATTTACTCCTCCGGCGCGCTGTGGAAATACGCGCAGCTTGTTGGAGCCACCTATAAGGGCGCAGTGACCCATCCCGGGGCTGAGGCCGAAAGCCATGTCTACATGGACATCTAGCGGCTTGCGCATCGCGCTGGTGCTGGGGCTGGTCCTGCCATTGGCGGGGTGCCTTGGCGAAACAAACGGCGTGATGAGCCTGCGCCCAAGCGAGCAACTCACGCCCGGCGGCGCCACCACCGTCAGCTTCTTTCGGGGCGAGGTCGTGGTGCGCGCGCCCAAGGGCTATTGCGTGGACCCAAACAGCGTGCAGCGCACCGGCAGCAGCCGGTTCGTCTTGCTCACCAGCTGCGCACATCTCACAGAGAATGCGCCCCATCTGGTGCCCGCCTCGGTCGTCACCGTTTCCGTGCTGCCGCGCGTGGCAGGTGTCGAACAGCTTTCGGCCCGTGAGATGGCGGCGGCGGCAGGTGGCGGTGTTCTGAGTGCAGTGGATGGAGACGGAATTGCGCTGATCCATCAGGCCAGTGGCGGGTCGAGTGTGATCAGCGGGGGTGCCGACGCTCATTGGCGCGCGTCGATGGTGATCAATGAGCACCTTATTGGTTTGGCCACCTATAGCCGCCCCGGTGGCGTTGCGACGGATGCGGCTGGGCGCGAGGCGTTGATTGATCTGGCCGAAGCAATGCGGGAGGCGAGCCCGGTTCGCCTGCCGCGCGGCGCGCCTGAGATAGCGCGAGCCGAGGCAGCTGCGGCCTCTGAAGCCACCTTGTCTGACGCGCCTAAGCCAGAGCAGCCGGGCGGTTTGCGGTCACTCTTGTCTGGATTGTTTCAAAATCCTGGTTAATCCTCTGGAAGGATTTGCTCAAGCATATTAGAAACAAAGCTCAGGCAACAGAAAGCGGACCCCATGCAATTGCGAACTGCATTGGTCGATTTGATCGTCCACCGCCGTGGCGTTCGTCGCTGGGCCAAGGCCGCGCGGCGGGCGCCTGATATGCCGATGAGCGAGCTGCGTCGCGAGAGATAAATGGCCCGCAAACTTCTGTATTCATTGACAGAACTTGTGGCTATTGCAGATAATCGACTGTCGCTTCCGATGATCGGATCGAATGCGTTTTCCAAGCCCCATGGAACCGATTGGGCATGGCGGCCTTCGCTGTGGTGCCTGCCGTTGCCAAGCCCCGGAATGTCGTCGGCCCCCAGTAAATCCAAGCTGGGCGACGAACTCACATTGTTTCATGATTGTGTGCAATCAGAGCTGACCTTGCGGCAATTGCGCAATACGCGTGAGGCAGATCTTGCGCCTTACGGCTTCCGGATGGATGTGTTTGCCTTTGACGGCTCGTTCCTTTCCGTAGTCCTTGATCTGCCCCATGGCGCGGTTGACGGGCTGGAGAAACGGCATTTGTTGCGTATGACCACGATCGTGGAGATGGAAAAGCCGCTGGAGATTTTCGCGCGGCTGAACATCAAGCACGGCCCGAACACGGAACAGATCGTCCGCGAATTGCCGCTATACCAAGATGAGATCATGGTGGAGTTCGATCTGGCCTATTCCAACCTCAACGAAAAGCGGATCGAACGCATGTGGATCGATCTGATCTTCGAGAACCCTGAAATGAGTCAGGTCGTGCTGCGAGACGTGACCCTGAGCCGCCGCCCGCGCGCGGAATTCTGAGAAAGGCCCATGCGATGAGTGACCTTATACTGACCAAGACGCGGCTCTTTGAAGGGGTGTGGGAGGGGATTCTGACCCATCAGGGCGAGGGCAATATCCAGCCCAAGATTGAGGTCACGCATTTGGAAAAGACGCTGTCAGGCGTCGAGGTGACGGAGCTTGAGGACCGCACATGGGCAATCCGCGTGCCGATTCCGGTCGAGGTGATCACTGACGGAGTGCAGACCTTCCTCATCCAAGAGGTGGGCCGCGACGAAACGCTGGGCAGCTTCGCTCTGATGTCTGGTGATGCGCTGGGGTATGATATCCGCGTGGAGGTGACGCTTCTGCGCGAGGAGTTGGACATGCTCAAACGCGCGTTCCGGCGCCATTGCCTTGAGACGACCTGAGATCAGAGCGCGACGAGCCCTGCGGTAAGCTCCCAAAGCTCGGCAGAGCGGGCGGTGGAGGTGGCCTTGGGCGAGAGGCTCTGTGCGAAGGCCGCGCGGCCTTCCTGCTGGCGGTTGCCCCAGCTCCAGTGCACGCCGGATTGGGTAAAATCCGCATCCGTTACCACTTGCGCCACGCGTTCGCCCGAAAGCGGCTGAGACACGTAGCCTTTGGTAACATTGCGTTGAAACCACGGGAAAATCTTCTGAAATGCCTTGGGCGCATTGCGGAAAAGTGGTGTATCGGCGACGCAGCCGGGATAAAGCGTGCTGAAGACGATCCCGGTTTCCGCATGGTAGCGCGCATGAAGCTCGCGGCTCATCATCATCGTGCAAAGCTTGCTGTCCTTATAGGCCTTGCCCGGCTTGAAGGGTTTGCCGTCAATCATCGCCACGGGCGCCTTGAACCCCGCGCGAAGCCCTGCGAAATCGCCAAGATCTGCGGGGGCGGGGATAGGGATGCGCCCGCCAAACTCCTCTGAATTGGCGGTAACGGTGCCGAGTGTGACGAGGCGCGGCGCGGGGGCCTTGCGCAGGTCATCGAGCATCAGGTTGGCCAGAAGGAAATGGCCAAAATAATTGGTGGCGACGCTGATCTCGTACCCCTCGGGCGAGCGCATGGGCTCCTTGAGTTGTGGCAGATAGGTCGCGGCATTGCAGACCAATGCGTCCAGAGCGCGGTCGCTGCTGCGGAAATTTTTGTGGAAGGCACGCACGCTGGTGAGGCTGCTGAGGTCGAGATGCGCAATCTCATAGCTCTCCTCCGGCAGGTTAAGCGATTGCGCTGCGCGCAATGTCTTGTCCGGATCGCGCACGGCCATGATCACACGCCAGCCCTTACCGATCAGCGCATGAGTGCTGTGCAGCCCAACACCTGAAGAGCCGCCGGTGACAATGGCGAGCGGTTTGGGGGCTTGGGTCATGCGGAGTGGCTCCGATAATCAGTGGAATATGTCACGCAAAGTTGACACATTCGGTTCGGTCTGTCTGTAAAAAACCGGGGCTTTATCATTCGTCCTTGATCAGAGTGGGCACCGCTGGTTCCACATCGGGGGCAATCTCCTCAAAGTCGAAATTGTCCAGACGGCGGGCGCGGCGGCCTGCCTTGTCCGAGGAAATTTTAATGTCGCTGATGTCTTTCGCAGCCTGTCCAAAATGGCGATCCAGGTTTTCGACGCGGCTGCCGAGGCGCTCCACATCCTTGTAGAGCAGGCCAAGCTCGCGTCGGATCGAGCCCGCCTGTTCGCGCATCCGCGCGTCCTTGAGGATGGCGCGCATCGTGTTGAGGGTGGCCATGCAGGTGGTGGGTGAGACGATCCAGACCTTCACCTCGAACCCGGCGCGCACCAGCTCGGGAAAATTCGCATGCAGCTCGGCATAGACCGCTTCGGAGGGCAGAAACATGAGCGCGCCGTCGGCCGTGTCGCCGTCGAGGATGTATTTCTCCGAAATGTCGCGGATGTGTTTGCGCACGGAGGTGCGGAGCATCTTGGCCGCCTCATTCACCTCCCAGTCTGTCTTGGCGCGGCGCAGCGCCTCATAGGCCTCAAGCGGGAACTTGCTGTCGATGACAATCGGGCCGGGAGGGTTGGGCAAGTGGATAAGGCAATCGGCGCGTCGACCATTCGGCAGCGTATGTTGTAGGCTGTAGCTGTCTGAAGGTAGCGCCTTGGACACAATATCGTTGAGCTGAATCTCGCCAAAAGCGCCGCGCGTTTGTTTGTTGCTGAGGATGTCCTGAAGGCTGAGGACGTCACCCGAAAGCTTCGAGATGTTCTTTTGGGCCTCGTCGATGGTCACGAGCCGCTGTTGCAGATCACCCAGGGATTGCGCGGTGCGCCGCGACGTGCCTTGAAGGTTTTCGTTCATCCGTTCCGAAACGTTGGCGAGGCGTTCTTCCATCAAGCGCAGCATGTTGGCCTGAGCCGCCGATTGCGCCTCGGCCACATGGGTAAGGCCGCCCGCAAGCTGGTGTTGTCCGTCGCTAAGACCTTGGACACGTTGTTCCATTTGGCCAATTTGTTGCGCAAGCGGGGCGGCAAGGCTGGCGGAGCGGCCAGCGGCACGCACCGCCGCGATCAGCAGGAACAGAAACAACAAGACGATAAGCGCTCCGGCCAGAGCGGCCAGAACAACGGGGTCGGTGTGCGCATATTGGCTGCCGCCGAAGCTGATCATGAGCGGCCAAAAAGCCGTTCGATATCCGGCAGTTTCAGCTCCACATATGTGGGGCGGCCATGGTTGCACTGGCCCGACAGGGGCGTTGCTTCCATCTCGCGCAGGAGCGCGTTCATCTCGTCGGGCTGCATGCGGCGGCCTGTGCGGATGGAGCCATGACAGGAAATCCGGCTGAGGATTGCGTCAATACGGGTGCGTAGGGTCGCTGAGTTGCCTTGGTCGCTCAGCTCGTCAATAATATCGAGGATCATGGCACGCGCATCGACATTGCCAAGGATCGCAGGCGTTTCGCGCACGGCGACGGCACCACCACCAAAAGGCTCAATAGTGAGGCCGAGCGTGGCGAGGTCCGGCGCAGCGGCGAGGATCGCGGCGCAATCACCCTCGGAAAGGTCCACGATTTCGGGGATCAGGAGGGCCTGTGCAGGGACGGATCGCGCGGCCATCTGTGCTTTGAGCCTTTCGTAGACCAGGCGTTCATGCGCTGCGTGGCCGTCGACGATAACGATGCCATCAGCGGTCTGGGCGATGATGTAATTCTCATGCACTTGTGCGCGCGCCGCGCCGAGGGGCGCGTGCTCGGCAGGGCTGTCCTGCTGCCCGAACGCGTTGTCTTCGATCGGTGCGGTGCGGGCGCTGAGCGTATTTTGGAACTCGGCAAAGCCCTCGGGGGCTTGACCTGAATAGCTTGTCGCGCGGGCGGAGGCAGAGGGGCGGTCCATCTGGTAAACGCGGGCGGCGGACGGCTCAGGGCGGAACGCGCCCAAGGTCGCCCCCGCCACGGTGGAGGACGCGCGGTGCCCTGCCTCAGCCAGCGCGTGGCGGAGCCCCGAGACGATCAGGCCCCGCACGGTGCCTGGATCGCGGAAGCGGACCTCGGATTTCGCTGGATGGACGTTGACGTCCACAAGGGTCGGATCACATTCGATAAAGAGGGCCGCCGCCGGGTGCCGGTCGCGGCTGAGGACATCACGATAGGCCGCGCGCAGGGCACCAAGCAGCATCTTGTCGCGCACCGGGCGGCCATTGACGAAGAGAAACTGCGCCACCGCAGCCCCGCGCGAATAGGTGGGCAGGGCGGCATAACCGGTCATCAATATGCCTTCGCGCTCTGTCTCGATCCTGAGAGCGTTGTCGGCGAACTCCCGGCCCAAAACCGTTCTGAGACGTTCGTGCAGCGCGTCGAACATATCGCCGGTCGCCGCATCGGCGCGGAAGGTGACGCGGCCCTCGCCGCCGCCCGTCACATCGCGCAGGGTAAACGCAATCGCAGGTTCGGCCATGGCAAGGCGTTTGACCGTGTCCGTGATCGCTTGGGTCTCAGCCCGGTCCGAGCGCATGAATTTGAGCCGTGCAGGGGTGGCGAAGAAGAGATCACGCAAGGTAATGACCGTGCCCGCACTAAGCGCCGCGGGCTTGGGCAGGGTGATTTGGCCAGCCATGGCGCTGATCTCCGCCGCGTCATGGCCGGGCGCGCGCGAGGTAATCGTGAGTCGCCCCACGGCCCCCAGAGAGGCCAAAGCCTCACCGCGAAAGCCAAAGCTGTGGATGTTGAGCAGGTCCGACCCATCGATCTTGGACGTCGCGTGCCGCGCGAGCGCGAGTGGCAAATCGGCTGGAGAAATGCCGCACCCATCGTCGCTCACCCAGATCAGGGTCTTGCCACCATCGCCGTAGGCCACTTCAATCCGCCGCGCGCCGGCATCTATGGCATTTTCAACCAGTTCCTTTACGGCGGATGCAGGTCGCTCAACGACTTCCCCCGCTGCAATACGGTTGATCGCCGCCTCGTCCAACTGGCGGATCTGGGGGCGATTATCGCTTATATTGGGGGCGGGTGCGTTCATTCCACTAGGTCTAGCATGGGTGCGCGCGATTCTGAAAGTGGAATGCTGTGGCATGGGGCCGGCCGGGGTCGGGCGAAAAGAGGGTCGTGTTGATGCGTGCAGGCGGCGTGCGCGCGGAACAGATGGCGCGTGGCGCTTGAGGCGGGGCTCAAACGTATCGCGCATATAGGCGGCGGTTTTGGTGCTTGGAAGGCGGCGAAGCGGCCTTGGGTGGGCAAGGATATTCAGAGCGGCGCGCCTGAACGAGTGGGATAGGCGCGCCCCTGACATGGGACGCGCCGCAAGGTTTATGCCTCGCTGTGGCCCTTGGGGATGGGCAGGGGGGCAAGTGTCTTCGCGCGTTTCTGCAAGTGCCGCCCGATGACCACGCGGCTGATCTCGGTCGTGCCGTCCACGATCCGCAGCATCTGCGCAAGACGTGACAGGCGGTCCATTCCGTAGGGCTGCAAAAGACCCATCCCGCCCAGCACTTGCGTGCAGGTATTGGCCGCCTTGAGCGCCGCATCAGGCACGAAACGTTTGGCATGGGCCGCCATCAGCGGGCCTTCCTCGGTGCCCAAAGCCTGTGCGGCAGCGCGATACAAAAGCCGCGAGGCTTCCAGATCGGTGGCGACCTCTCCCAGCATCCATTGGATACCATCGAGGTCGAGGTTCTTGCCGCCGAACATCTTGCGGTTCGCGGAATAGGCCAGCGCCGTATCAAGCGCCGATTGCATCAGGCCACAGCAGCCCGACGCGATGGAGACGCGGGCGATGTCGATTGCCATCAGCGAGCCTTGCAGGCCCTGGCCCTCGGGCAGGATGATGTTGTCCACGCTGACGATCACGTCCTTCATATACATCTCGGACATCGGCAGGAAATTATACGACGGCGTGTCGTAAAGCTCACCGAAGCTGAGGCCTTTGGCGTCCGCTGGAATGGCGATCATCGCCATGTCCTTGTGGCCGGGCGTGTCGGTCATCTTCACCACGGTAAAATAGATATCCGCCTCACCTGCGAGACTGACCCACGCCTTGGCTCCGTTGATCGTGTAGGTGCCGTCGCCATTGTCCACGGCGCGCGAATACATGTTGACGGGGTCAGAGCCGGATTGCGGCTCGCTCAGCGCGAAATTGGCGAGCTTGGTGCCCGATGTCAGGTCCTTGGCCCACTCGGCCTTGAACACATCCGTGCCGTATCCGCAGCCTGCGAAGGTGCAGATATTGTGCATCGAGAGGGCAAACGCATAGGCACCATCGCCGCGGCCAAGCTCCTCATAGACGCGAATCCCTTCCGACAGCGGCAGGCCCTGACCGCCAAATTCAACCGGTGCGTAAAGCCCGGTGAGGCCCATGGCGCCGGCTTTGGTCGAGGCCTCGCGGGGCCATTTCGCGGCGCGGTTCCAGGCGTCTACATTGGGGATTATGTCCTCAGCGCAATGTTTGCGCGCAGCGGTGATGACCGCGTCGAGGCTTTGGGGTGTTTGAAAGCTCATGAGATTCTCGATTCGCAAGATGTATATGTCAGACAATTAAACGTCTGACATATGATCCACCCCTTGGCGAGAAAATTCTCTGCCTCCTGGCTGCGGCGAATCGCGCATTGGCGCGCATGAAAAAGCCCCGGGCGTTTCCGCCCGGGGCCAAGGTTTCTCGAAGCTGTCTCAGGGAGGAGTATCAGCCCTTGGAGAACTCAGGATAGGCTTCCATGCCCAGCTCGGATGTGTCGAGACCGTTCATCTCGGCCTCTTCGCTGACCCGGATGCCCATTGTCGCTTTCAGCACCAGCCAGAGGATGAGGCAGGCTCCGAATGTGAACACGCCGTAGGCGAAGATGCCTGTCAGCTGCATCATCAGGTTTGCCTCGCTGTTATAGAAGACAACTGCGATGGTGCCCCAGATCCCGGCGAAAAGGTGCACGGGGATCGCACCGACCACGTCGTCGATCTTCAGCTTGTCGAGAAGCGGCACGGTGATGACCACAATGATACCGCCGATCGCACCAATCCAGAGCGCCCCGAACAGCGTGGGTGCCAAAGGTTCGGCCGTGATCGAGACCAGACCGGCAAGCGCGCCGTTCAGAACCATGGTCAGGTCAACCTTCTTGTACATGATCTGCGTCATGATCAGAGCGGCGGATGCACCGGCAGCAGCGGCCATGTTGGTGTTGGCAAAGATGCGCGACACGTCTGTGATGTCACCCACGGTGCCCGCGGCCAGTTGCGAGCCGCCATTAAAGCCAAACCAGCCGAGCCACAGGATGAACGTACCCAGCGTGGCAAGGGCAAGATTGGAGCCCGGGAAGGGATTTACCTTGCCGTCCTTGCCGTATTTGCCCAAGCGTGGCCCGAGGATGATCGCACCGGCCAGAGCGGCCCAGCCACCCACGGAGTGCACCACTGTGGAACCCGCGAAGTCGGAGAAGCCCGCTTCAGACAGCCAGCCGCCGCCCCACTGCCAGGATCCCGAGATGGGGTAGAATACGCCTGTCAGCACGATGACGAAGATCAGGAAGGGCCACAGCTTGATCCGCTCGGCCAAAGCACCGGACACGATCGACGCCGTAGCGGCCACAAACACCAGTTGGAAGAAGAAATCCGAGCCGATGGAGGCATAGCCGAGATCAGCATCTGCGGCGGCCACGCCAACAGGGTCCAGCACCGTCTGATTGAAGAATGGCCCGACCCAGCCCGAAATGGTCCAGCCGTCGCCGGGATACATCAGGTTGAACCCGATCAGCCAATACATGATCGCCGCAAACGAGAAGAGAGCGATGTTCTTGGTCAATTGCATCGCCACGTTCTTGGAACGCACGAGGCCCGCTTCCAGCATGGCAAACCCCGCCGCCATGAAGAAGACCAGAAAGCCCGCGACCAAGAACAGCAGAGTGGTCATGATGTAAGGGCCGATTTCGTCAAAGGTCGGCGCTGCGTCTTGCGCGAGCGCCATGGACGGGAGCGCAAGAAGCGCCGCGCCCAGCGCCAGTGTCTTGATGTTTTTCATTGTGTTATCCTCTTCCCTCGCGCCTGTTACAGCGCGTCCTCATTGGTCTCGCCGGTGCGCACGCGCATGGCTTGACTGATGTCCACCACGAAGATTTTGCCATCACCGATTTTGCCAGTCTTGGCGGCTGAGGCGATTGCCTCGACCACCTGATCGGTCATGGCATCGGTTACGCCGATCTCCAGCTTGATCTTGGGCACGAAGTTCACGGCATATTCTGCGCCGCGATAGATTTCCGTGTGACCTGATTGGGCACCGAACCCTTTGATCTCGGTGACCATCATGCCGCGCACGCCGATAGCCGTCAGCGCTTCGCGGACTTCTTCAAGCTTGAAGGGCTTGATTGTCGCAATGATGAGTTTCACGTCCCACTCCCCTTTTTTTGCCCACAGATATGCGGGCTTTGTGCAGGTGCAGCAAAGGCTGATGGGGAGGGATTCTCAAAGGTTGAGCGGGGTATTTTTGTGGCCTGCGCACAGGCGCATGTCTAAATTTTGTGCAAATTAAACATCATGCACAAAAAATAGGCGGACGAAAAAGCGCAGACCCCGTCTATCGGCCCTCTACTTTTGTCGCGAGGGCAGGTAAGATCACGCAAAATCAAAGGCTCCGAGCAGGGGTGGCATGAGCAACACAGGACGGCGCAAACCCCCCTTGGTGGCGGATAAGCGCAAACCCAAAGCCAAAACGAAACCAACGTCGCGCCCCGAGCGCAGGCGTGCGCCGCCGCGCGCGAAGGGCGGCATCCTGAGCCGTATCTTTGGCGGGCTCCTGCGCTGGATATGGCGGATTGTGTGGGGCGTGGGTTGGCGGGTCACGGTGTTTGCGGGGCTCATCGTCGGACTGGCCACGGGATACACCTATACAACGCTGCCGGATGTCTCGACGCTTCTGGACGGGCGCTCGCGCGGCTCCGTCACCTTGCTCGACCGCGATGGGGATGTGTTTGCGTGGCGTGGGGATCAGTTTGGTGGAGTGGTGACGGCTGACTCCGTGTCGCGCCACTTGCGCAATGCGGTGATCGCGGTCGAGGACAGGCGTTTCTACAGCCATTTTGGGATCAGCCCGCGAGGCGTGGCCTCGGCGGTGCGCATCAATCTCAGTGAGGGGCGAGGGCCTTTGCAGGGCCATGGCGGCTCAACCATCACCCAACAGACGGCCAAGCTTCTCTGCCTCGGTGTGGAATATGTCGAATCCGAATGGGAAAGCGAGCGCGACTATGTCCGCGATTGCCGTCGCGGATCGCTTGCGCGCAAGGCCAAGGAGGCAATTTATTCGCTGGCAATGGAGGCCAAGTATTCCAAGGACGAAATCCTGTCGATTTATCTCAATCGTGCCTATCTGGGGGCGGGCGCATATGGCGCTGAAGCGGCGGCACAACGCTATTTTGGCAAGCCGGCGGCAGCGCTGGACCCCGCCGAGGGCGCTATGATCGCGGGGCTTTTGACCGCCCCCTCGACGCTCGCGCCAACCTCCAACATCGAGCGTAGCCAGAACCGCGCGGCCACTGTGCTGCGCCTGATGGCTGAGCAGGGATACCTGAGCGCAGAGGAGGCTCGCGAGGCGCAGGCCAATCCGGCGGAGCTTTCCGAGGCCGCCGAGCGGCAGGCTGGCGGCTATTTCGCCGATTGGGTCATGGCCTCGGGCCCTGAATTTTTCACCCGCGATACGACCGAAGATGTCATCATCCGCACCACTCTGGACCAGCGGCTGCAGAGCGCCGCCGAAGAGGCGCTGCGGGTGATTTTCGAGACCAAGGTGCGCGAAGGCTCCAAGGCGCAGGCGGCGATTGTCGTGATGAGCGCGGATGGCGCGGTGCGCGCGATGGTCGGCGGGCGGCAGAGCAAGATCTCAGGCGGGTTCAACCGCGCGACCCAAGCGAACCGTCAGACCGGGTCAAGCTTCAAGCCCTTCGTATATGCCACAGCACTTGAGCTGGGCTATTCCAGCCAAGACACGATCGTGGACGAGCCATATTGCCTCAATATTGCGGGATCGGGCGAGTGGTGCCCGAGTAATTACGACAATCGCTTTCATGGTCGCGTGACCCTGACCGAGGCGCTGGCAAAGTCCTACAACATCCCGGCGGTGAAGGTGTCCGAGAGCGTGGGCCGCGACCTCGTGCGCAAAGTGGCCAGTGATTTCGGCATCGTGAGCGATCTGGCCGATGGACCTGCGCTGGCGCTGGGCGCGTCCGAGAGCACCCTTCTGGAGATGTCGGGCGCGTATGCGGGGATCCTCAACGGCGGCTCCTCGGTCACGCCATATGGCCTCGTTGAGCTGCGCCTGTTGGGGCAGGATGAGCCGCTGATGGGCACAGGCGGCGGCATTGGCGAGCGGGTGATCCGCCAAGAGGCGGCGCAGGAGCTGACCTACATGATGTACCGCGTGGTGAATGGCGGCACCGGCGCGCGCGCGCAGCTTCCCGGCCGCGAGGCTGCGGGCAAGACGGGCACGACACAGGCCGCACGTGATGCTTGGTTCTTGGGCTTTACAGCCGATTATGTGGCAGGCGTTTGGATGGGCTATGACGACAACACGCCGCTGACGGGTGTGACGGGCGGCGGCCTTCCGTCCGAGATCTGGCAGGAGGTGATGGTGCGCGTTCACGAAGGTCTGCCCGCGCGGCCCTTGCCGATGATCCGCGTGCGCGAACGGCCCGTGGATGAAGGCTTTGGCGCAGGTGCCGGCACTGGCCAGCAAGATCGCCCGGCGCAGCAGGAGCGGCCCGCGCGCCAAGAGGATCGGAACCGGCCGATCGAGAATATACTGAGAAAGCTGTTGGGCGGTGGGTAGGCCACGGCCCCAAGGGCCGCAGCACCAGGTCGCCGGGCTGCCTAGCCCGATTTTTTCAGATCGGCGATCAGCCCGTCAATATCACCATTGCGACGATCCAGCATCGAGCCAATTTCTGTCCGCTCACTCAAACGCAGACTGATGCCTTCGATGACCATGTCGAAAAACAGATCCTTGCCCGACCGGTCAGAGACCAAGAACCGCACTTCGAAAGGCGACTCGCCGCGCAAATAGACAGTCGAGCGAACTTCGTGCCAGGATTTCACTTCCCGCACGTCCTTGACCTCGATCCGGCCACCGACAAACTCGTTGAACCGCTTGCCGTATTTACGCGCGACATAGCTTCGGAACGCGTCCGTATAGGCGCGCATCTGACCTGAGCTGAGGCTGCGTGCGTCGGCACCGAGGGTGGATTGCGCAATAATGTTAACGTCAGCATATCGCGTGAAAATGCGCTCGAACTCGGCAATCATTGCATTGAGCCCACGCCCTGAAGCAATCACGCCATTGATCTCGTCCACGACTTTGTTCACCAGCGCCTTGGCGGCGGCGTCAGTCAGGGCGAAGGCTGGCATGGGTGCCACGAAAGCTGCGGCGGCACTGCCCAGTATGAAGCGGCGTGTGAGATTATTGTTCATAAGGATCCTCATAAGGGTCTGAAAGCACAGGTGCTCCTGCATCATATGGGTCGGCGAACCCATCCGAGCCACCCCCACTCACCTTAAATCGGCGATTTTGTAGATAGATAGAGCGGGTTGCCGCATAACTATCGGCGGATTCATACAGAATGCTGTCGATCGTATCGCTGAACTGTCCGCGAGTACTCAGGCCGGCGGAAACCGAAGCGGCTGTGCCGTAGAATTGCTCGGGCGATTCGACGGCGTAGGAGAGCGGATTTGTGAAGAGATCCACGAGCTTGCCAACCGAATCCCGCGTTGTGGCAACCCCCAGCAGCGGAAGCTCAACCAGCGGGCCTTCATGCACACCCCACACATAAAGGGTCTGGCCAAAATCGGCGTCCGATTTCGGCGGCATATTGAGGTCGGTCGCGGTATCAAAGAGCCCACCCAGCCCAATCGTGGTATTCACAATGAAGCGGTAAAGGTCCGTGCTCATCGCGCGCCCATTGCCCTGCAATGCGCTGTTCACGATGGCCGACGGCAGCGACAGATTGGTCGCGAAATTGCTGACCAGATTTTCCACATCATCCGGGATTGCCTTGCTATATCCCACCCCGGCAGGCCGCACGATGGCCCTGTCAACGGAGCGGTTAAACTCGTGCATCTTGCGGTTTTCGGCCTCGTAGGGGTCGAATGGTTCGCTGCGCGTGAGGGCAGGATCGGGCGTGCCACAGGCCGCGAGGAGCAGGGCCGTGGCCAATGCAAGCGCTGGGCGGCTGCGCCATGGCGCGGAAGAAATTGAATATTGGCTCACGGGCAGCATTCCAATGTTTAAGCGTCTTGAGTGAAGCGGGCTTCAGTGTATTACGTTGTTTCGGGCCGTCACAGGCACCGGAGAGAATCACCCACACCCTAGCACAAGGCAGATCAAATCCACCCAATTGCGTGGCCAGCGGATTAGACGTTTGGCGGGATTGATGCAAGCCGTCGGGGCCAGTTGGCGGGGATGTGTGACTTTTCTCGCAGGCCCTGGCTTTTGCCGTTTCCTTCGTCGAGGGCGCGCGGTAGCGTCCTTGAAAATGTGGATACCGAGGAATGACATCATGGCTCAATTCGAAGCGCAACTGGCGAAAATGGGTGTGACCTTGCCGGACGCCCCGGCCCCTGCGGCCAATTACGTGCCGTATGTGCAGGTGGGCGATATCGTTTATGTTTCGGGCCAGATCAGCCAGAATGAGGCGGGTCTGATCAAAGGCAAGCTGGGCGATGATGTGAGCACCGAAGCAGGGGCCGAGGCGGCACGCGCTTGTGCAATCTCGCTTCTGGCGCAGGTCAAGGCGGCATGCGGTGGTGATCTGGACCGGCTCGTGCGGGTGGTGAAGCTGACGGGTTTCGTGAACTCCACACCCGACTATACCGAGCAGCCGCAGGTGATCAACGGCGCGTCCAACTTCATGGGTGAGGCGCTGGGCGATGCGGGCAAACACGCCCGCGCGGCCGTTTCAGCGGCGGCGCTGCCCTTGGGCGTCGCGGTCGAAATCGAAGGCATCTTCCAGATCAAATGACGCTCCATCCGGCGTTTTTGCACGCGCCGCTGGCGCATCGCGCGCTGCACGATATCCGCGCTGGGCGGCCCGAGAATTCTCGCGCCGCAATGGAGGCCGCGATTGCGGCGGGCTATGGCATCGAGGTGGATGTGCAGCTTTCAGCGGACGGCGTGGCCATGGTCTTTCACGACTATAACCTTGCGCGTCTGACAGGGGGGGAGGGGGCGGGTGCGGACCTGTGCGCCGCAGAACTGGCGCAACTGCCACTTTTGGGTGGGGATGAGGGCATCCCGACGCTGGCCGAGGTTTTGGCACTGGTTGCCGGGCGCACAGCGCTTTTGGTCGAGATGAAGGACCAGCACGGCGCGATGGGTGCCGGAGACGGCGCATTGGAGCGTGCGGTGGCGCGTGATATCGTGGACTATGCCGGGCCGCTCGCGGTGATGTCGTTCAACCCGCATATGGTGCTGGCCCTGCGCGATCTGGCCCCGGACGTGGCCCGCGGCATCGTGACCAGCGCTTATGACCCGACGGATGTGGATTGGGCGCTTTTGCCCGCCGCCACGCGGGACCATCTGCGCGAGATTGCCGAATATGATGCGGCGGACTGCAGTTTTATCAGCCATGAGCGGCACGACCTTGGCCGCGCGCGTGTGGCTGATTTGAAATCCAAAGGCGCGGCGGTGCTCACATGGACCGTGCGCAGCCCCAAAGAGGAGCAAGAGGCGCGCCGGGTGGCAGATAATATCACCTTTGAGGGCTATCTCGCGCCGCATCCGGGTTGAACCCGCGCGCCGGTGCGCCATTTTGTGAGGTCTGAGCAGGGGCACCCGATGACCGAATCTGAGACCACATCCGAGACCGAGATCATCATCCGCGCCTATGGCTCCATAGCTGAAATCGGGCCGGAGGCATGGGATGCCTGCGCCTGTCCCGAAGCAGTTGGAACGACGCAAGGCGCGCGAGCCGAAGACCCGTTCACCACATATCGGTTTTTGCAGGCCTTGGAGGAGAGTGGCTCGGTTGGCCCGGGCAGCGGCTGGCAGGGACAATATCTGACAGCCGAGCGCGAGGGCGAAATTATCGGCTGCGCGCCGCTCTATGCCAAATCGCATAGTCAGGGTGAGTATATCTTCGACCACAACTGGGCCCACGCCTACGAGCGGGCGGGTGGGCGCTATTACCCCAAGCTGCAAATGGCTGTGCCTTTTACACCCGTGACCGGGCGGCGCTTGCTGGTGCGGCCCGGCTTCGAGGCGATGGGCCGTGCGGCGCTGGTGCAAGGGGCCGTGGGCCTTGGCGAGCGCAATGGATTATCGTCGCTCCACATCACATTTTGCAGCTCCGAGGAGGCCGATGAGGCCGCTGAATTGGGCCTCATGCCACGCACGAGCCAGCAGTTCCACTGGGTCAATGAGAATTACAACGATTTCGATGCCTTCCTCGCAGCGCTCAGCGCACGCAAACGCAAGAATATCCGCAAGGAGCGTGTCCGCGCGCAGGGGTTTGGCGGTGAGATCGTGCAGCTCACGGGCGATCAGATCCAGCCGCATCACTGGGACGCGGTCTCGGAGTTCTACCAAGACACTGGCGCACGCAAATGGGGCACACCCTACCTCACCCGCAGATTCTTTGATCTGGCGCAGGAGCGGCTGCGGGGCGACATTTTGTTGATCCTCGCAATGGATGGCGACAGGCCGGTTGCGGGGGCGGTGAACTGGATCGGGGCCTCGGCGCTCTATGGCCGGTATTGGGGCTGCTCCGAGGACCACCCGTGCCTGCATTTCGAACTGTGCTATTATCAGGCGATTGACTATGCGATTGCCCACGGGTTGGCCCGCGTGGAGGCGGGCGCGCAAGGCGAACACAAACTGGCACGCGGTTATCTGCCCGTGGCCACACATTCGATGCACTGGCTGCGCGATCCGGGCTTCTCGGAGGCAGTGGCTGACTATCTTCGGGCCGAAGCGCGGGCGGTGGAGGATGATATCGACATTCTCACCTCCTACGGCCCATTTCGGAAATCAAATATGGAGGATCACCAATGACAGAGCGTTTGAGCGAGACCGCAAGAGAAACCATGATCGAGCCGCTGCTGGCGAATGGATGGGCCATGCAGGATGGGCGCGACGCGATCCACAAGCAGTATAAATTCGCCGATTTCGCAAGCGCGCTGGGATGGATGGTGCAGGCGGGTGTCTGGGCCGAGAAGTGGGACCATCATCCCGAATGGAGCAATGTCTACAACCGGGTCGATGTGGTTTTGACCACGCATGATGTGGATGGTCTGAGCGCGCTGGACGCAAAGCTTGCACGGAAGATGGACAAACTCTTTGGATAGCGTTCGGGCGGGTCCGTGGAGCAAAGAGTATTTTGACTGAGAAGAAGCCGCAGGAGGGATGTGCCCCCCCGCGGCTTTTTCTCATTTCAGAGCGCGGCGACGATCGCCTCACCGGCGGAGACTTCGCAGGCTCCCGGGTTTTCTTCTTCGTGAAGCAGCGTGACTTTGCCGTCCTCGACCACCATCGCGTAGCGTTTTGAACGCTCCATCAGGCCGACGGGGGCTGCAGAAAACTCCATCCCGATGGCTTTGGTGAAGGTGCTTTCCGCGTCGCCCAGCATCGTGATGCCAGCGGCGGACGCGCCTGTGGCCTCGCCCCATGTTCCCATCACGAACGGGTCGTTGACCGAGACGCAGATGATTTCATCCACGCCTTTGGCCGCAAGGGCGTCCTTGGTGCGGATAAAGCTCGGGACGTGGGCCGAGTGACATGTGGGGGTGAAAGCGCCGGGCACGGCGAAGATCACGACCTTGCGGCCGCTCAGCTTTTCGGAAAGCTCGATCTGCTCGGGACCGTCCTTGCCCATATGGGTGAGGGTTGCGTTTGGAAGAGTGTCGCCTTTTGAAATTGTCATGGTCGCATCCTGTCTGGTCATGAGGTTTGATTGTCGCGTAGATATAGGCCGCGTGGCGCGGTGGCTATGGGAAATTTGGAAGGATTGGTATGGGGCATGTCGTTGTGATCGGGGCCGGGCAGGCGGGATCCTATTTGGTGGCGCGGCTGCGCAATCGCGGGTTTGAGGGCGATGTGACGCTGATCGGGGCCGAGGCGGTGCCGCCTTATCAACGCCCGCCCTTGTCGAAGAAATACCTGCTGGGTGAGATGGATCTGGAGCGGCTCTATCTGCGGCCCGAAAGTTTTTATGCCGAGCACAACATTGATTTGCGCCTTGGGGTATCGGTGACGAAGATCGACCGCGCTGCGCGCGAAGTGCACCTGGGAGCAGAGCGTCTGCGCTATGACGCGCTTGTGCTGACCACTGGTTCCGCGCCGCGTCGCCTGCCTGCCGCCATCGGTGGTGATCTGGAGGGCGTGCATGTGGTGCGCGATCTGGCGGATGCGGATGCGATGGAGCCGCGCTTTGTCTCTGGCGCGCATGTGCTGATCGTGGGCGGTGGATACATCGGGCTGGAGGCGGCGGCAGTGGCGGCGTCAAAGGGCCTGCGCGTGACATTGGTGGAAATGTCCGAGCGGATCTTGCAGCGCGTGGCGGCTCCCGAGACCTCGGATTATTTCCGCGCTTTGCACGGCGCGCACGGCGTGGATATTCGCGAGGGAGTGGGGCTTGAGACCTTGCTCGGCGAGGGCAGTGTCAGCGGTGCGCGTCTGTCGGATGGAACCGAGATCGACGTCGATTTCGTCATCGTTGGCGTGGGAATTGCGCCCGGCACCGGGCTGGCCGAGGCGGCGGGACTGGAGATCGACAATGGCATCCGCTGTGACGCGCATGGGCGCACGAGCGATGCCCATATCTGGGCCGCGGGCGATTGTGCGAGCTTTCCCTATCGCGCGCGCCAGCTGCGCCTTGAAAGCGTGCCCAACGCCATCGACATGGCCGAATGTGTGGCCGACAACATCATGGGTGCGGATAAGGAATATGTGCCCCAAGTCTGGTTCTGGTCGGATCAATACGACGTGAAACTTCAGATCGCGGGGCTCAACACCGGGTATGATCGCATCGTGACGCGCCCCGAGGCGGCGGAGGGGGCTGTGTCCTTTTGGTATTACCTCGGCGCGACCCTGCTGGCGGTGGACGCGATGAACGCGCCGCGCGCCTATATGGTGGGAAAGCGGCTCATCGATGCTGGCAAATCGCCGGATCCGGCGCTGGTCGCGGATACCGGGGTTGAGCTGAAATCGCTTTTGCAAGCGTGAGGATTATCGCCGGAGAGTGGCGCGGGCGGCGGCTGGCCTCGGTTGGCGCGGGGGATACGGCGGCGGCGCTGAGACCCACTGGAGACCGGGTGCGCGAGAGCGTGTTCAACGTGCTGGCGGGTGCCATGGGCGACCCGGTGCCGGGCGCGCAGGTTTTGGATCTCTTTGCGGGCACCGGGGCTTTGGGGCTGGAGGCGCTGTCGCGCGGGGCGGCGGGGGCTGTGTTTGTGGAGAACGGGGCCGCGGCACAGAGGCTTTTGGACGAGAATATCGCCCTTTGCCGGGTGGGTGGACGGGCACGGGTCCTGCGCCGGGATGCGCGCGCCCTTGGGCCTGTACATGTGCCTGCGAGCTTGGTGTTCCTCGACCCGCCTTATGGGCGCGGCCTTGGGGAGGAGGCGCTTGAGGCGGCTTTGAAAGATGGCTGGATAGCAGCCGGCGCCTTGATCGTTTGGGAAGAAGGCGCGCCGATCAGGCCCCCGGCAGGGCTCAAACTGCGCGATGTGCGGCGCTTTGGCGCGGCCACGATCTCCATGCTGGAAAAGGTTTGACGCTTAGGCCCGCTGGATCAGGATCGCCCGGAAATCATTCACATTCGTGAGGGTCGGGCCAGGCACGACCTGCGCGCCGATCCGCCCGAAATAGCTGTGGGCGTCGTTTTTCTCCAACGCCTCGGCTGCATCCGGGCCAAGGCGGAGCGTCTCAGGTCCGATGATGGCGCCTGCCACTTCTGCAGCCCCATCCACCCCGTCCGTGTCACAGGCGATGGCATGGATGCCCGGCGCCCCTTTGAGGGCGAGAGCCAGGGCCAGCGCGAATTCGGCGTTTGGCCCGCCGATGCCGTTGCCCCGGTGCGTGACGGTCAATTCGCCACCCGACAAGAGCAAGATGGGTGCGTCCGAGCCATGGAGCGTGGCTTGCAATTCCAGCGCCTCGCGCGCCTGTGCGGCGGCCACATCGCGCGCCTCACCCTCCAGAGCGTCGCCGAGGATATGCACGTCGATGCCGTCCGCGCGCGCCACCTCTGCTGCGGCGGCCAGTGATTGAGAGGGAGCGGCGTAGATCACGTTCTCGACCCTGCTGAGGCTTTCGTCGTCGGGTGCCAAGGGCGCCCCCCCGGACTTCAGATAGGCCCCAATGGCCTCGGGCGGTGTGACGTTCCAGCGCTCCAAGAGGGCCAGCGCGCCCGCCGCATCGCCGGGATCGCCCACAGTCGGGCCGCTGGCTATTTCGGCGGGGTTGTCGCCCGGTACGTCCGAGATCATCAGCGCCAGCATCCGTGCGGGATAGGCAGCGGACGCAAGCTTTCCGCCTTTCACGTCAGAGAGCTGCTTGCGGATTGTGTTCATCGCACCGATCGGCGCGCCGCTGGCCAGAAGCGCATCCGTCAGCGCGCGCTTTTCGTCCAGAGTGATGCCGCCCGAAGGGGCGATCAAAAGCGCCGAGCCGCCGCCCGAGATCAGCGCGAGCACGAAATCATCCTCGCCCAAGCCCTCCAGAAGGGCCAGCATCCGCTTGGTGGCCTCCACCCCTGCGGCGTCTGGCACTGGGTGTGCGGCCTCGACGATCTCGATGCCCTTGCAGGCGCGGGCATAGCCGTAGCGCGTGATGACCAGACCCTCGCAGGGGCCCCATTCGGCCTCCACCGCTTCGGCCATCCGGGCCGAGGCTTTGCCGGCGCCTATGACCACGACGCGACCATTGGGACGGGGCGGCAGAGCCGCGGCGAGGCTTTGCATGGGGTCGGCCGCGGCGACCGCGCGGTCAAAGAGGCTGCGCAGGAGGGCTGCGGGGTCTGAGATATGCGTCACTATGTCGGGCTTTCAGCTTTGTGTCGGGGCCGCGTCTGCGGGGTTGAAGATCATGTTAGCGATCACGCGGGTGGGTCAAAAGCGGATTTTGCGCGGTTTGCGGCAAAATTTGCACGCAAGGCCCCGGGTGACGCCATGGTTGACAATGGGCGGTGCGCGCGCGACAGACCGGGCCATGATCATGACGTTTCTCCAAGTGGGCCTCGGCGGCGCCATCGGTGCAATGCTGCGCTTTGGCGCAGGCCTTTTGCTTATCCGTGCGGGCGGTCAGGGGTTTCCTATCGCAATGCTCAGCGTGAACGTGCTCGGCTCGTTCCTGATGGGGCTATTCGTCGTGTGGTCGTCGCACCGAGGGCTTGAGGGGCTGAACATGTTCGTGATGGCTGGAATTCTGGGCGGGTTCACCACGTTCTCGGCCTTCTCTCTGGAGGCGTTCTTGTTGTTTGAGCGTGGTCAGGTGGGGGCTGCAGCAGCCTATGTCGCGCTGTCTGTAGGTTTGTCGATCGGGGCATTGGTGGTCGGGGTGTGGGCCGCGCGGGGGGTGATTGCATGAGCCGGGTTCAGACAATCTACATTGCCAAGGGCGAGGCGGATCAGCGGCTGGACCGTTGGCTGCGTCGCCGTTTTCCGAACCTGCGCCAAAGCCAGATCGAGAAGATGTGCCGCAAAGGCGATCTGCGGATCGAGGGCGGGCGCGTGAAGCCCTCTACCAGGCTGGAAGAAGGGCAGGTCGTGCGCGTGCCGCCGATCTCGGATACCGCCCCTGTTCAAGAGGGACCACGCCGCGTGACGGATGCGGATGCGGCGATGATCCGCGCTTGCGTAATTTACCGCGACGATCATGTAATTGCGCTGAACAAGCCTCCGGGCCTGCCGGTGCAGGGTGGTTCAAAACAACACCGCCATGTCGACGGTCTGGCCGAGGCGCTCCGCTTTGATCTCGATGAAAAGCCCCGGCTGGTCCACCGGCTGGATAAGGACACATCCGGCGTCTTGATGCTGGCCCGCACCCGTGAGGCGGCCAAAGGGTTGACCGCAGCCTTCCGGCACAGGGCCACGCGCAAGATCTATTGGGCGGCGATTGCGGGTGTGCCGCTGCCGCGCATGGGTACGATCAAATACGGGCTTCTGAAAGCACCGGGGCATGGGGCCAAGGGTGAGGGCGAGAAGATGCACTGCATCCACCCGCGCGAAGTGGACAGCACCGAGGGCGCGAAACACGCGACCACGGATTATGCTGTGCTTGAGGCCGCGGGCAGCCGGACATCCTGGGCCGCTCTGGTGCCCGTGACGGGCCGCACGCACCAGTTGCGCGCGCACATGGCCGAACTTGGACATCCCATCATCGGGGACGGAAAATACGGCGGATCGGGTCAGGAAAACCTTGGCGATGGCTGGGGCGCACAGCTGGGTGGCGATATCAGCCGCAAGCTGCATCTGCACGCCCGCTCGCTCAAGATCGAGCACCCGGTGACCAAGGCGATGCTGCATATTACGGCCCCTTTGCCCCCGCATATGGAACATACGTGGGAAACGTTTCAGTGGCGCGCCTCGGACGTTCTGGCTGACCCGTTTGAGGATATGGAATGAGTGGTCGGCTTCGGCTGATCCTCTTTGATGTGGACGGCACCTTGGTGGATAGTCAGGGCGATATCGTTGCCGCGATGACGGCGGCTTTCGCGGAGCAAGGGCTCGATGCGCCGGAACGTTCGGAGATCCTGAGCATCGTCGGTTTGTCTTTGGAGGTGGCGATTCCGCGTTTGGCACCAGCACTCGATCCGGCCCGGCAAGTGGCGATGGTTCAGGGATACAAAGACGCTTACATGGTCCTCAGGGCCAGGTCGGGCGCGGCGGACTCCTCACCGCTCTATCCAGGTGCGCGCGCGGCATTGGAGCGTTTGTCGCAGCGTCCGGAAAACATCCTCGGGGTGGCTACGGGCAAATCGCGTCGGGGCTTGGATAAATTGCTGGAGGGGCATGGCTTGCAGCGCATGTTCACCACGCAGCAGGTCAGCGATCACCACCCCTCAAAGCCGCATCCGTCTATGATTCACACGGCCATGACCGAGGCGGGCGTCGAGGCGCAGGACGCCGTGATGATTGGTGATACCAGCTTTGATATGGAAATGGCGCGCGCCGCGGGTGTGGCCGCCATAGGGGTCAGCTGGGGTTATCATCCGTTGGACGCCCTTGGGGCGGCACACCATATCATCGAGGATTTTGGCGCGCTGGACGGTGTGCTTGAAGCTTTGTGGGAGGGGACGAGATGAGCGAATGGAGACCCAAACGCTTTTGGGAGGCCGCGCATGTGGCCGAGGCCGATGGCATGTTCGAGGTGCTTTTGGACGCGCGCCCGGTCCGCACTCCGGCGAAGGCCGCGCTCAAGGTGCCGACCCGCGCGATGGCCGAGGCCGTGGCCGTGGAATGGGATGCGCAAGTCGAAAAAGTGGACCCAGGCACAATGCCCGTCACGCGGTCGGTCAATGCGGCGATCGACAAACTGAGTGTCCAACATCGCGAGGTGGCGGACATGGTCGCGGGCTATGGCGACACGGATTTGCTTTGCTACCGTGCTGACAGTCCTCAGGAATTGGTGGACCGGCAGGCAGCCCTTTGGGACCCCCTGCTTGATTGGGCCGATTCGGACCTGGGCGCGCGGCTTCGGCCCGTCACCGGCGTGATGCACCGCCCGCAGGACGCAACCGCGCTCGACACCCTGCGCGGATTGGTGCACGGATTTGATGATTTCGAGCTGACGGCGCTGCATGATCTGGTGGGCCTTTCCGGCTCGCTTGTGCTTGGTCTCGCGGCGGTGCGCGGCGCGCTAGATGCTGAAACCCTTTGGACTTTATCGCGCCTAGATGAGGCTTGGCAGGCCGAGCTTTGGGGTGTGGACGAAGAGGCCGAAGAGATGGCAGCCACAAAGCGTGAGGCATTTTTACACGCTTTGCGTTTTTTTCACCTCGCACAGGGGCGCTGAGCCTGCTCAAGATGTAACCTGACGTTAAGTCAAGTGGTGCACGGAATATCTTTTTTCGTGATGGCACCCTTGACCTTTGTGAATGAATCCTTCCATTCTAGAACGCGCTGAGCGGGCTTTAGGGCTGCTTTTGCGTAATTCGATCCGGCTCAAACAATTGAGTGGAATGAACCACCCCCTTGAACGGGTGGAAAAATCAGGAAGAGGTAAACATGAAAAAATCCGTATTTCTTGGCGCGCTCACCGTTGCTGGCGTGACCGCTGGCGTCGCAGCCGCCGGTACGCTTGACGATGTCAAAGCGCGCGGCACGCTGAACTGCGGCGTTACAACCGGTCTCATCGGCTTCGCGGCTCCCGACGCAAATGGCGTCTGGGACGGCTTCGACGTCGGCGTGTGTCGCGCTGTTGCGGCTGCCGTGCTTGGCGATGCAACCGCCGTGGAATTCGTTCCAACAACAGGCAAGACACGCTTCACAGCACTTGCTTCGGGCGAAATCGACATGCTGGCGCGTAACACCACATGGACCTTCAGCCGCGACGTTGACCTGAAGTTCGAATTTGTCGGCATCAACTACTATGATGGCCAAGGCTTCATGGTTCCAAAGGCGCTGGGCGTGAGCTCGGCCAAGGAGCTTGATGGCGCAACTGTTTGCATCCAGACCGGCACCACGACCGAACTGAACCTTGCGGACTTCTTCCGTAAGAACAACATCAGCTACGAGCCCGTGCCGATTGAAACAAACGCCGAAGGCCAGCAGCTCTATCTTGCCGGCGCGTGCGATACTTACACCACAGACGCTTCGGGCCTCGCCGCGACACGTGCCGCGTTCGAGAACCCTGCAGATCACGTCGTTCTGCCCGAAATCATCTCGAAAGAGCCGCTCGGTCCGCTGGTCCGTCACGGTGATAACGAGTGGGCGGACGTTGTGCGCTGGACTCTCAACGCTCTGATCGCAGCTGAAGAGCTGGGTGTGACATCTGCAAACGTGGCCGACATGGCTGCCACCGCAGGCGACAATCCAGAGATCAACCGCCTGCTGGGCACCGAGGGCAACCTCGGCGAGCAGCTGGGTCTGAGCGCTGACTGGGCTACAAAAGCTATCATGGTCGGCGGCAACTACGGTGAGCTCTTCGAGAAGAACATCGGTGAGAACACTCCGATCGGGCTGGCCCGTGGCCTGAACGCTCAGTGGACCGATGGTGGTCTGCTCTACACACCGCCCTTCCGCTAAACCGGGACGGCCTGCAAGGGCGCGGCAATCGCCGCGCCCTTCGCATATCAAGCGACCGCAGGTGACGGATCATACCTGACGGGCCGCACCAAGACTGCACACTGACCACGACGGAACGAACACTAAGACGTGAATGAAAAAGGCCCTCGGCGCAAAAAGACGACATCTTAAACACAGGGCCGGCACACGGGGAATACTCAAGATGACCGCTCTCACCGACCCTCCGAAGGAGTCGTTTCGTATCGGCATGTTGTTGAGCGACACACGCTATCGCTCTTTGACGTTTCAGGCGATTGCCCTGATCTTGTTGATTTGCGCCATAGCCTATCTCGCAAACAACCTGGTTTCGAACCTGCAGGTGCAGGGTCTGAACATCTCGTTTGAGTTTCTGGGCGCACCCTCGGGTTATGACATCAACCAAACACTGATTCCCTACACAAGCCAGTCGACCAATCTTCAGGCGGCGTGGGTGGGCATCATCAATACGCTCCTCGTCGCGGTTCTGGCCTGTGTCACCGCCACCATTTTCGGTGTGATCGCGGGCGTTTTGCGCCTGTCGAACAACTGGCTCGTGCGCAAGCTCATGTCCTTCTACGTCGAGATCTTCCGCAACATCCCGGTGCTGATCTGGATCATCATCATCTTCACGATCATCACCGCCTCGATGCCGGGCCCGCGCGCCTATCTGGGCGAGGATCCGCAAACAGCCCTGCGGCTGGGGTATTTCGCCTTCACCAATCGCGGCATCTACGTGCCAGCACCCGTCTGGGGCCCCGGCTCGGGCATCGTGGTTGGCGTATTCTTTGCCTCCATCGCAGGCGTTTTTGCCTATCGCCGTTACGCCAAGAAGCTACTCTTTGATACGGGCAAGCTCTTGCCGATGGGCTGGCCGTCGCTTCTGATCCTGATAGTGCCGCCCGTGATCGCCTACTTTGCCATGGGCGGACCGATCACGCTCGATGCGCCTGATCCACTGGCAAACCGGTTCAACCTTCAGGGCGGGCTTCAAATCCCCGCGCCGCTGATCGCGCTTTGGTTCGCTCTTTCGATCTATACCGGCGCGTTTATCGCCGAGAACGTGCGCGCAGGTATTCAAGCCGTTTCCAAAGGTCAGACGGAGGCCGCAGCCGCCCTTGGTATGCGCCCGGGTAGAATCATGAACCTCGTGGTGCTGCCACAGGCGCTGCGGGTGATCATCCCGCCACTGATCTCGCAATATCTCAACATCACCAAGAACTCCTCGCTCGCAATCGCGGTGGGCTATGCGGATATCACGGCCACGCTGGGCGGGATCACCCTCAACACCTCGGGCCGCGCGATCGAATGTATCTTGCTGCTGATGCTCTTCTATCTCATCATCTCGCTGAGCATTTCTGCGGTGATGAACGTCTATAACAACGCCATCAAGCTGAAGGAACGCTGAGCCATGTCCGATACACATGCCCATTCCGTCGCCTTCGTGCGCACCGAAACGATCCCGCAAATGGCTCCCCCGTCTTCGGCCTCAGGGCCGGTTGCTTGGATGCGCGAAAATCTCTTCGCCACATGGGCCAACGCCTTGCTGACGGTCTCGGCGCTCTATGTGATCTACCTGCTGATCACCGCGACCCTGCCCTGGATTCTCAACGGTATCTGGAACACTGACAGCCTTGCGGAGTGCCGTGAAGCGCTCGAAGGTCAGGTCGGTGCCTGTTTCTCGGTCCTGACCGAGCGGTGGAACCAGCTTCTCTTTGGCTTCCAGTACCCCTCCGATCAATACTGGCGTCCGGGCCTCGCCTTTGTGCTTTTGTTCTTTGCAGCGGCACCTGTGCTCTTCTTTGATCTGCCGCGCAAACTCCTGATTATGACAGCTGTTTACCCTTTCATCGCGTATTGGCTGATCTGGGGCGGCACGATCTGGATTCCGATCTTTGCGGCGCTCGGCTTTGTCGCGGGCTATGCCGTGTTCGACCGCTTTGGCAAAACCAACTTCGCGGCGGGCTTTTTTGGCGGGATCGCGGCGGCGTTCGCGGTGTGGATCTTGTCAGGCTACGTCACCCCGGCCCTGACGCCCGAGGCGCCCTTCCTCGAAGCGGTGCAATCGCGCGACATGGGTGGCTTCATGCTGAACATGATTCTCGGCGTGGTTTGTGTGTCGCTCTCGGTGCCGTTGGGGATCGCACTGGCGCTTGGGCGGCAATCATCCATGCCGCTGATCAAAGGGATCTGCGTGGTGTTCATCGAATTCGTGCGCGGCGTGCCACTGATCACGCTTCTCTTTGTGGCGAACGTGGTGTTGGCCTATTTCCTGCCACCCGGCACGACCTTTGATTTGATCCTGCGGGTGATTATCATGATCACGATGTTCGCTTCGGCCTATATAGCCGAGGTAATCCGGGGCGGTCTCGCCGCCTTGCCGAAGGGTCAGTATGAGGCAGCGGACTCGCTGGGGCTCGACTATCCTCAGGCGATGCGCCTGATCATCCTGCCCCAGGCGCTCAAGATCTCCATTCCGGGGATCGTGAACGTGGCCGTGGGCCTCTTCAAGGATACCACGCTCGTCTCGGTCATCTCGATGTTTGACCTCGTGGGCATGATCCGCGGACCGATCCTCGCTTCGACCGATTGGAACGGCGTCTATTGGGAGCTCTTCAGTTTCGCCGCCATTCTCTTCTTCGTCGTGTGCTATGGCATTTCGCAATATTCTCAGTGGCTAGAGCGTCGCCTTGCCACAGATCATCGTTAACGCGCCCTCAAGTAGTGACCGCGCTAGGGCACCAAAATGGAGGCCGGATAACATGGCTGAGAACACTCAAATGAAAGTCTCCGATCAGGTTGCGATCTCGATCGACAAGATGAACAAATGGTATGGCAGCTTCCACGTGTTGCGCGATATTGACCTGACCGTGTATCAGGGCGAGCGGATCGTGATTTGTGGGCCTTCGGGGTCGGGCAAATCAACGCTGATACGCTGCATCAATGCGCTGGAAGAGCACCAGCAGGGCAAGATCACGGTGGATGGCACCCTATTGTCGTCCGATCTGAAGAATATCGACAAAATCCGGTCCGAGGTCGGCATGTGCTTTCAGCATTTCAACCTCTTCCCGCATCTCACCATTCTCGAGAACTGCACGCTCGCGCCGATCTGGGTCCGCAAGACGCCCAAGAAGGAAGCCGAGGAAACGGCAATGCACTTCCTCAAGAAAGTGAAGATCCCAGAGCAGGCTGACAAATACCCCGGTCAGCTTTCGGGCGGACAGCAGCAGCGTGTGGCCATCGCCCGATCGCTCTGCATGAAGCCGCGGATCATGCTCTTTGACGAGCCGACATCGGCGCTTGACCCCGAGATGATCGCTGAGGTGCTCGACACGATGATCGAGCTTGCCGAGGAAGGCATGACCATGCTCTGCGTGACGCATGAGATGGGCTTTGCCCGCAAGGTTGCGAACCGCGTGATCTTTATGGACCAAGGTCAGATTGTTGAGCAGAACGAGCCGGAAGAGTTCTTCAATAACCCGCAATCCGAGCGGACCCAGCTTTTCCTGAGCCAGATTCTCGGCCACTGATAGACGCGCAAGCCGCAGTTGAAAGCTCCCCGAACCATTGCTGTTCGGGGAGCTTTTCTATGCCATGATCTCGCGCGGGATCACGAAATCCACCACTTGGGCGCTACGCCCTTCGGCCTGTGCCCAGTCGTTGATAGGCAGGTCCGCCACCATCGTGGCGCCGGTTGGATAAACCGCAAAGTGCTGATGAACCGGCGGTGTGGCCGCGAGATCATAGGCGAACTCCGCGATGCCGGGATTGTGGCCGAGCATCAAAACGCAGCGCCCCGATGCACCACGCAAGGCCCGCATCATCGCCTCGGGGCTTGCGTGATAGAGCGTGTCGAGCAGGGTCAAAGGGGTGGTAAGTCCCAGCCGCTCTGCCGTTTCTTGCGTCCGCTCGGCGGAAGAGCACAGCACCTCATCTGGCACATACCCTCGCGCGCGCAGCCACGCCCCAAGAGCATTGGCCGAGCGTCGCCCGCGTGCGTTCAAAGGGCGTTCATGGTCGCTCAGATTTGCAGCATCCCAGCTTGATTTCGCGTGGCGCATCAGGACTAGGCGGCGGGTCATGTCTTATGGAAACTGCGCATATGCAGCGCAGATTGCGCGGGGTCGCGCTCAAAGCTCTGGCTGATCGGGCAGGCACGACGCGCGCGGCAGCCGAAGTTCATGCAATCCTGCCCGGCCTTGGTGTCGAGATAAGCGTGGCATGCGGCCACGTCATAGCCCCGCGCGGCGCTCAGCGCATCCACAGGGCAAGCGGTGATGCAGGGTTGCCCCTCGCATGTGTGGCAGGGGGCTATCGCGGGAGGCGCGGGTAACTCAACAGTGTCGGCAAAGCGCAGCGCCCCCCGATACGATACCATAAGCCCGGCCACGTCATGCACCAGCATCCCTGCCGGGCTCTGCCATGCGCGTCCGCTATCAGTCGCCCAACGCAAAAACGGCTCGTAAGGTGGCCCGCCAAAGGGAAAGAGCGCCTCTGCCCCAAGCTCCTTGGCCAGCGTGTTGATCACCCGCGTGCTCCAGCGATCAATCGGGTCAGGCGCGCCGTCGCGTCCTTCAGTGCTCTGTTTGAAATGTGGCCAGAAGCCCTCCCCGGGGCCAAGCAGCACCACGGTGCCGTCTCCCTCATGTAGGCCGCCCATGATGGCGAGGGCATGGGGGCGGGCAGCAGCCCCTATGCGGGCATATGTCATTTGCGCATGAACGGGAGTGTGAGGCTCCAACCCAGCCTTGAGGGCCGCTCGTCCTGCCATTCCAGCCCGATCGTCATGTCCTCATGCCCTGCGGCAGGCTGCGGAATATAGGTGCCGAACATCCGATCCCAGATCGACAGGGCAAAGCCGTAATTGCTGTCATGCTCGTCGCGCCGATCCGAGTGGTGAACGCGGTGCATGTCAGGCGTGACCAGCAAAAGGCGCACTGCACGGTCCAGCCAGAGAGGCAGGCGGATATTTGCGTGGTTGAACATGGCCGTGCCGTTGAGGATGATCTCAAACGCGATGATGCCGAGCGCGGGTGCCCCCAGCAGGTAGACGAGGCCAATTTTCAGCAACATCGACGCCGCGATTTCCACCGGGTGAAAGCGGATCGCCGTGCTCACGTCGATATCGCGGTCGGCGTGGTGGACCCGGTGAAAGCGCCACAGAAGTGGGATTTTGTGCGTGATGAGATGCTGCGCCCAAATGGCGAAATCAAAGATCAAGATCGTGATGATCACGGCCAGCCAAAGCGGCAGGCCCCACGCGTTCATCAGGTCCCAGCCCTGCGCCTCAGCGTCCAACGCCGCGCCCACTGCGAGCAAGGGCAATCCAAAGGCCAGCGCGCGCAGCGCCACCGTGTTGAGGATCGTGATCGACCAATTCGTGGCCCAACGCCGCCCGCGCGGCTCGGCCCGCACGCGGCGCGGGGCCCAAGCCTCAAGTGCCGCAAAAAGCGCGAAGAGTCCGATGAAGATGGCAAGGCGAATGAGGGTTTCGTTTTCCATGACCAGCAACCTATGCCGAAAGCCGCGTGGCGCAAGTCACATGAGCGTCAGCCTGCACGGATCATCGAACCTGCGCCATGCTCGGTAAAGAGCTCCAGAAGTGCCGCGTTGGGCGCGCGCCCGTCCACGATCACCACCGCGCGCACGCCTGCCGCGATCGCGGCCAGTGCGGTTTCGGTCTTGGGGATCATGCCGCCTTGGATGGTGCCGTCCGCCGTCATGGAGCGGATCTGCTCCGCGGTCAGCTCTGTTACGACGGCCCCGCTTGCATCCCGCACGCCGTCCACGTCCGTCAGCAGCAAAAGCCGGTCAGCCTTGAGCGCGCCCGCGATTGCGCCCGCCATCGTGTCGCCGTTGATGTTGAATGTCTCGCCCGCGCGACCAGCGCCTAGGGGTGCAATCACCGGGATCGCATCGTCGCGGAAAAGCGTGTGCAGGATGCCCGGGTCGATTTCCGAAGGCGTGCCCACGAGGCCCAGGGCAGGGTCGGCAGAGTCGCAGGTGACCATGTTCGCATCCTTGCCCGAGAGGCCCACGGCGCGCCCCCCTTGGGCGTTGATCGCCTGCACGATGCGTTTGTTGACGCGGCCCGAAAGGACCATCTCAACCACTTCCATGGTCGCGGCATCCGTCACCCGCTTTCCGTTCACGAAATCGGACTGGATGCCCAGCTTGTCCAGCATTTCGTTGATCATCGGTCCGCCACCATGCACGATCACAGGGTTCACGCCGACTTGCCGCATCAACACCACGTCCCGCGCGAACATGTCCATCGCGGCATCGTCGCCCATCGCGTGACCGCCGAATTTGATGACGACAACAGCCCCGTCATAGCGCTGCAAATAGGGCAGCGCCTCGGATAGGGTCTTGGCGGTGGCGATCCAATCGCGGTTCATGTCGCGCTTCTTCATATCTGGTCCCTCATGGCGGCGTTTATCCATGAGGGCGCGCGCTTAGGCAAGAGTGGCGATCGTCGCGCGCAGGTCTGGGATGCCGAGACCCTTCTCGCTGGAGGTGAGGATGATTTCGGGGAACGCGGCGGGGTGTTTGGCCAGCGCGCCGCGCACCTGGGTCAGGATACGCTCGCGCTCGGCGTCTTTGACCTTGTCGGCCTTTGTCATCACCACCTGAAAGGTCACTGCGGCGCTGTCGAGAAGGCTCATGATTTCGTCATCCACCGGCTTTATGCCATGGCGCGTATCGACCAGCACGAAGGCGCGGCGCAGGTTCTGCCGCCCTGAGAGGTAGGATTTTAGCAGGCGCTGCCATTTCTCCACCACTGGCAGAGGCGCATTTGCATATCCGTAGCCGGGAAGATCGACGAGGTAATGACACTGCGCAAGGGTGAAGAAGTTTATCTCTTGCGTGCGGCCGGGGGTGTTGGAGGCGCGGGCGAGACCCTTGCGACCGGTGAGCGCGTTGATCAGCGTTGATTTGCCCACGTTGGAACGCCCGGCAAAGCAGACCTCAAGCCGGTCCGAGGGGGGCAGCCCGTCCATGGCCACCACACCTTTGAGGAATTCTGTCTCACCAGCGAAAAGGATACGGCCCTTCTCAGATGTCAGCTGATCGGGCGCGGGGGCGAGAGGAAATGGCAGTTGCTCCATAATTCAGCCGGCCCTGATCAGGCCACGCGCCCCCCGGCCAGCGACCCCGCTCATTTTTTGGGGTCTTTCTGAGGCTTGGTGGTGGCTTTGCGTTTGAAACCTTCGCGTATGTTTCCAAACACGTCGGGTTTGTAGCCCTGACTGCGCATGATCAGATATTGCTGTGCGAAGGTGATCATGTTGTTCGCGATCCAGTAGACCACAAGGCCGCTGGCAAAGGTGCCGAGCATGAACATGAAGACCCATGGCATCCACGCAAAGATCATCTTTTGTGTAGGATCTGTGGGGGTCGGGTTCAGTTTTTGCTGAAGCCACATCGAGATGCCGAGACCCAGTGGCAAAATGCCGATGAAGATGAGGGCTAGAATCGATCCGGGGTCCGGCGCGTCCCAAGGCAAAAGCCCGTAGAAGTTGAAAAGCGATGAGGGATCAGGCGCGGACAGGTCATCGATCCAGCCGATCCATGGGGCGTGGCGCAACTCCAAGGTGACGAAAATCACCTTGTAAAGCGAGAAAAAGATCGGGATTTGCAGCAAGATCGGCAGGCAGCCCGAGGCGGGGTTTACCTTCTCTTTCTTGTAAAGCTCCATGATCTGCTTCTGCATCGCTTGCTTATCGTCGCCAACGGATTCCTTGATCTTCTCCATCTGCGGCTGCAGCTCTTTCATGCGCGCCATGGAGACGTAGGATTTATAGGCCAGCGGCAAAAGCACGGCCTTGATCAGCAGCGTCAGGCCGATAATTGCCCAACCCATATTTCCGATCATTGCGTTGAGATAATGCAGCACAGCGAAAATCGGCTTGGTCAGGAAGAAGAACCAACCCCAATCGATTGAATCGAGGAAACGGTCGATCCCCCCGTCGTTTTGGTAGTTGCGGATCGCTTCCCATTCCTTTGCGCCAGCGAAAAGCTGGGTCTGCGCCCTAGCGCTTTCACCGGGGGCAAGGGTCTGGGTCGTTTGCTTGACAGTGGTCTGATAGATATCGCGACGGGGGTCCTGCAAAGTGCTGATGTCAAAGCTGGTCTCGCCACGCGGGATCAGGGTGGTCATCCAGTAGTGATCGGTGAACCCGGTCCAACCTTCTGTCGCCACGGGCACGTCCTCATGCTGACCCGCGGGCAGGAAATCATCGTAATCTGTCTCGGTGAGTTCGCCATCCACCATCTTGATGCCGCCCTCATGGAGGATGAAGAAGTTCTTCAAATCATCCGGAAGGCCGTGCCGTGCGAGGATGCCGTAAGGCGCGATTGTCGCCGCGCTGTTGCCATTGTTGGTCACCGATTGAGTCACAAAGAACATGTAATTCTCGTCAATCGAGATTTCGCGGCGGAAACTCAGGCCAGATCCGTTGTCCCAAGTCAGCGCAATGGGGCTTTCGGGGGTGAGGGTTGCGTCGCTTTCAGCGGTCCAGATCGTATTGGCGCCGGGCACCTGCTCAGCCGTAAGGCCGCCACCGGGCGCCCATCCGAAGAGCGCGTAGTATGGCGCATTGGTGCCGATGGGGGATAGCAAGTTCACGATTTCGGCGTCAGGGTCGAGTGTATCGCGATATTTGCGCAGCGATAAATCGTCGATGCGGCCACCAAGGAGCGAAATCGAACCCTTGAGTGTAGGCGTTTCGATGGCGATGCGCGGCGCGTCAGGCGCTGTTGCTGCAGCTTCTGGCGCGGGCGCTTCGGGGTCTGCCGCGGTGGGCGCGATGGCTGTGGACGGCAAGGTCTCTGTCACGGGTGCTGCTTCGGTGATCGCAGTCGGGTCTGGCTCAGGCGGCGGGAACAGGACAAACCAGATGAGGATCACGAAGAAACTCAGTGCGGTGGCAAGGATTAGGTTCTTGTTCTGATCGTCCATCGCGGGCGGCCACTCATCTGTTTGGCGCGTTCAATTAAATCGGCCCGGGCGGCTGAAGCGCGCGAAAAGCCTCCGGGGCGGGCCATCCACGCAGGCTAAAGGCCCCGCGCCAAGCGGCACTCTCTTGGCCTGCTTTCAACAGAGTGCCGCCGCAAAGGTCAAGTGCATTTCCCGATATTGCGGCGGGGTGGCGCATGGTGGAGGCGCTCTAGCCCGTTTGGCGGCCAATTTTGGGCGGCAGCTGGATTTTCGCTGTATACTCCTCTGCCGAGGTCAGCGTGTCGTGCAAAGGCATGGGGCGCCCGATGCCAAAGCCCTGCACGTGACCACATCCAAGCTGGCCCAGCATCGCGTGCTCGCCTGCGGTTTCTACCCCCTCGGCGAGGGTTTCGAGGCCCAGCTGCTCGGCCATAGTGATAATGGCGGAAACCATGCGCTGTTGTTCGGGGTCGCGATCCACCTTCATGACGAAGGAACGGTCGATCTTGAGGCGTTGCACATCAAAGCGGCGCAAGGAGGATATGGAGGCATGTCCGGTGCCGAAATCATCAAGGTCGATCTGGCACCCGAGCTTCGAGAGCGCCGCGATGTTGCGCACCACCGTGTCGTCTGGCGAGGACGCCACGACCGTCTCAAGGATTTCGATGGTCAGGCGTGACGGGGCCAGCTCAAAGCGATCAAGTTCCCATTCGATCTTTTCGATCAGGCGCGGGTTGCGCAACTCTTCTGGTGCAAAATTCACGCCGATCTGGGGCACGTGCAACCCGGCCATATCCCATGATTTCAAGGCCCCAAGCGCATGATAAAGGATCACCTCACCCAAGCGCTCCATCTGATTGGATTGCTCAAGTGCGGGCAAGAAATCCATCGGAGAAATGAGGCCGCGTTCAGGATGATGCCAGCGGGCGAGCGCCTCAAACCCGCTGATCAGGCCGGTATCGGTGGAGACCTGAGGCTGAAACCATGGTTGAATTTGGCCCGATTCGAGGCCTTCAATGGCTTCATCCGCAAGGCCAGTGTCGCCCAGGATCGTGGGCGCGTGCATCTCTTGGCTGTAGACGCGAATAGCAGAAGGCCCGTGGCGGCGGGCCTCTGAAAGCGCCACATTGGCTGCGTCCATGAGGCCTGCTCCGCTTTTCAGGGCCACGTTGCTGTCGAGGGTCACCCCCACCGAGGCGCTGACATAGACGGTGGCGCCATCCATGACCAAAGGCTCCTCAACGGCGGCTTGCAGCCGAGAGACAATGTGCAACGTGTTGCCGAGATCAAGTCTGCGCACAGGGGCAATGCTTATACCCAGCAGATTATCGTCAAGCCGGCTGATCCGGTCGCGCCCCCGGATACTGCCACAAAGACGTTCCAGCACGCTGGTTATCAAATGCTCGGTCCCGGCGCGACCAAAGCGGGTCAGAAGCCCGTCATAATCATCAAGCTCGATGAGAATGCAGCCAGTTCGGCGCGAGGAGCGATTCGCGGCAATTGCAGCTGCGTGCAGCGCCTCCTCAAAACTGTCGCGCCCGACCAGGGTGACCTCATCCCGGTGGCCTGTATCTCGTTCTGGCGCAAGCACCCCGGCAAATGCGAGACACACCGGAAAGCCCAAGGCGACCATGATCAACATCTGCTCGCCCCCGAGCCAATATCCCCCAAGCACGAGGGCGGGCAGGAAGGCCAGCATCGCTGGACCTGTCAGCGCAGCACTGAGCCGCGCGCGCAGGGCTGAGAGAGGCATGGTGTGGGGCAATGACATGATCCGCGATTCCCTTTGGTGCTGATCAACCTAAGGGCGCGACCTCAACAGTCCTTTAACGGCAACGCATGTGCAGGTCCAAATCCATGCGAATTTAAACAGTTTCTACCGAATTCCGCGCAAGTGCTTTAAAATCAAAGAGCTTTGGATCAAGAAGATGTGAGGGACGGGCATTCATCAAGGCGCGGAACATGACCTGGCGGCGACCTGGGCTGTTGGCCTCCCACCCATCGAGGATCGCTTTGACCTGTTGGCGTTGCAGCCCGTCCTGGCTGCCGCAAAGATCGCAAGGGATGATGGGATACTCCATGGCTTGCGCGAATTTCTCGCAATCGGTTTCGGCCACATAGGCGAGGGGGCGGTAGAGAAAGAGATCGCCCTCTTCGTTCAAAAGCTTGGGTGGCATCGTCGCCAGCCGCCCGCCGTGAAAGAGGTTCATGAAGAACGTCTCAAGGATATCATCGCGGTGATGGCCCAAAACAACGGCTGAGCAGCCCTCCTCGCGCGCCACGCGGTAAAGGTTGCCACGCCGCAGCCGCGAGCAGAGCGCGCAAAACGTGCGGCCCGCCGGGATTTTGTCCATGACGATAGAATAGGTGTCTTGGTATTCGATCCGGTGAGGGACCTGCATCCGCTCCAAAAATGCGGGAAGCACGGTTGCCGGGAAGCCCGGCTGCCCCTGATCGAGGTTGCAAGCCAGAAGATCGACCGGCAAAAGCCCCCGCCATTGCAACTCATGCAGCACGGCCAAGAGGGTATAGCTGTCCTTGCCACCCGACAGGCACACCAGCCATTTGGCGCGAGGCGCATCAGGCGCACGGTCCACCATGGCGTATTGATCAATGGCCTCACGGGTGAGGCGCACGATGCGTTTGCGCAGCTTGCGGAACTCGGTTGTGCGGGGCGCTCTGTGAAAGAGCGGATGGATATCATCAGGTTGGTCCAACATAGGCTCTCGTTTATTTCAGATGGGCAGATGCGGCAATAGAAACAGGTACCGGCGCAGAGCCGCGTCTCAGTCTGGCACGTTGTCGATGCCGCTGGCACCCCATGGATGGCAGCGGGCGATACGCCGTGCTGTCAACCAGCCGCCTTTGAAGGCGCCGTGCTTGCGCAGCGCCTCCATCGCATAGCTGCTGCATGTGGGCTGAAACCGGCAATTTGCGCCAACCCATGGGCTGAAGATCAACCGGTAGGCACGCACAGGCAGGGCGAGGATATGTGCGAGCGGGCTCACTTCGCGCTGCTCCCGGCACTGTCGTGCAGTTTGCGCAAAGCATAGCGCAAATCACCCTTTAGCGCATCAAAGGGGCGGGCGGCGGTGGCCTCATGCCGACCGATCAGAACGTAGTCCCAGCCGGGGCGGCCATCTGTGGGCAGGATGGCGCGTGCGGCCTCACGCAACCGGCGTTTGGCACGGTTGCGCGCCACGGCATTGCCGACTTTTTTTGAGCAGGTGAAGCCGACGCGGATTTCTCCGGGTGCCTCGCCCTCGGGGCGGCGGAGCGCTTGGACCAACAGTCCGGTGGTCCCGCGCCGTGCCGCGCGGGCGGCGCGCAGGAATTCGGACCGTTTGGTCAGAACCTGCAAACGCAAAAAACCCGCCGGGGGCATAGTCCCCGCATCCAAATCGGGGGCCTCCGGCGGTGTCATGTCTTCGATGCCTCGACTTGTGCGCTTTATGCGCTCAGCGACTTGCGGCCCTTCGCGCGGCGCGCGTTCAGGATTTTACGGCCCGCTTTGGTCGCCATGCGCGAGCGGAAACCGTGGCGCCGTTTGCGCACGAGGTTCGAGGGTTGAAAGGTGCGTTTCATCGCTCCGTCTCCGAATTTGTCTGCGGGCGGGGCGCATGGGATTCGCGCTCGTATGCCCGGTTATGTCTCTGAAGCCCGGTCTATAGAGAGGGGCAGGACGCAAGTCAAACGCCGCCGCGCGGTTTTTTGCAACAAATCTACTGTGCACGGGGCACCGGGATGTTACAAAAGCGCAGTCTTTCCGTAATGGTCGAGGGCAAACCATCACCGGCGATCAAGCGCCCGTGATCCGTCTATCATTCGCCCCGTGCACCGGTCATCTAAGGATTAGGAAAATCACTGACAAAGGCGGAAAAGACATGGACCAGACACAAGAGCAGCCCAAGGGCTCGGCCCTGCGACACGCGCCTTTGGCGGTGATCGTGATCATCGCGGCTATTGGCGCGTTTACCCTGAAAGATTACCTCAGCTTCGAGACATTGCGCGATAACCGCGAGGCGCTTCTGGCGTTTCGGGATGCGAATTTCTTCGGCATCATGGCAATCTTCATCGCGATTTACTTCGCTATTGTCGCGTTTTCGCTTCCGGGTGCGGCTGTGGCGTCGGTCACGGGCGGGTTTCTCTTTGGGCTCGGGCTTGGCACCACCTTTAACGTTCTGGCCGCAAGCCTTGGTGCATTTGCAATCTTCCTTGCGGCGCGTGCGGGTCTGGGAAAGTCGCTTGCGGCCAAGATGCAGGCGGGAGAGGGCACGCTGAAGAAAATCAAGGACGGATTGCACGCCAATGAGATCAGCTATCTCTTCCTGCTGCGCCTCGTGCCTGCAGTGCCGTTTTTCGTGGCCAACCTGCTGCCTGCGCTGGTGGGGGTGAAGTTTCGCAATTTCGCGCTGACCACGGTGATCGGTATCATTCCCGGTGCACTGGTGTTTACATGGATTGGTGTCGGCCTCGGCGAAGTGTTTGACCGCGGCGAGAGCCCTGATCTGAGCCTTCTGTGGGGGCCGCAGATCATCGGCCCCATTTTGGGCCTCAGCGTGCTGGCCGCCCTGCCGATTGCGATCAAGGCCCTGCGTGGCAAGAAGGAGCTTTGAGCGATGGCACGCATCAAAACGGATATTCTGGTGATCGGCGCAGGCTCGGGCGGCCTGTCCGTGGCGGCGGGTGCCAGCCAGATGGGCGCGAAGGTGGTCCTTTTGGAAGGTCACAAGATGGGCGGCGATTGCCTGAACTATGGCTGCGTCCCGTCCAAGGCGCTCATCGCCTCGGGTAAGGCGGTTTACGGTCAGGCCCATAGCGCCCCCTACGGCGTGGCCAATGTGGACCCGCGGGTGGATTACGCCGCCGCCAAGGACCATGTGGCCGATGTCATCGCCACCATAGCCCCGGTGGACAGCCAAGAGCGTTTCGAGGGCTTCGGCGTCCATGTGATCCGCGAATTCGGGCATTTCATCTCGCCCACCGAGGTGCAGGCCGGGGATGATGTGATCGTGGCGCGGCGGGTGGTGATCGCCACCGGATCGTCGCCGCTGGTGCCACCCATTCCCGGGCTGGATAAGGTGCCCTATGAGACCAACGAGACGCTGTTTGAGTTGCGCGATGCGCCCAAACATCTGCTGATCATCGGCGGCGGGCCCATCGGGATGGAAATGGCGCAGGCGCATCGGCGGCTGGGCAGCGAGGTGACCGTGATCGAAGGCGCCAAAGCCATGGGCAATGATGACCCGGAAATGGCTGCGATCATCCTGGACAAACTGCGCGAGGAGGGTGTCGAGATCGCCGAGGACGCGATGGCCGGCGAAATTCGCGGTAAAAAGGGCGCGATTGAGGTGGAGGTCAAGGATGGCCGCATCTTCAAGGGCTCGCATCTTCTGATGGCCGTGGGCCGCAAGACGAATACCGAGCGACTCAACCTTGAGGCCGCTGGCATCCGCACCAAAGGGCGCGGGATCAAGGTGGACGCGGGTCTCAGGACCACGAACCGCCGCGTCTATGCCATAGGTGATGTGGCGGGTGGGATGCAGTTCACCCATGTTGCAGGCTATCATGCGGGTCTGATCATCCGCTCGGCCGTGTTGGGTCTGCCCGCGAAGGAGCGCACCGACCATATTCCATGGGCCACCTATACCGACCCGGAGCTGGCGCAGATCGGCCTGACCGAGGCGCAGGCCCGGAAGAAACACGGACCCGCCCTAGAGGTGGTCCGCTTTGAATATGCCCATAACGACCGCGCGATTGCCGAGCGCAAGACAACGGGTCTCATCAAGGTGATGGTCGTCAAGGGCCGCCCGGTGGGCGTGTCGATTGCGGGCACACAGGCGGGCGAGCTTATCAACCTCTGGGCGCTGGTTCTCGCAAACAAGATGAAGATGAGCCAAGTCGCCGCGATGGTCGCGCCATACCCCACGATCGGCGAGGTGAACAAACGCGCTGCTGGGGCTTACTTCTCGCCAAGGCTTTTTGATAGTTCTAAGGTGAAATGGGTGGTGGGCATGGTCCAGCGCTGGCTTCCCTGAATTTACAACGGCGAAGAGCATAATGAATTCACTTTCGGGCCGCTTCCTGATCCTCACGGCCATCTTCGTGATGCTGGCAGAGATCATGATCTTCGTGCCGTCGGTCGCACGGTTCCGGGAGGACTTCCTGCTGACCCGGTTGGAGCGGGCGCAGATCGCGTCGCTGGCCCTTCTGGCCTCGGAAGACATCAGCGCGGAACTGGAGGAAGAGCTTCTGAGTAACGCGGGCGTCTTCAACGTGGTCATGCGGCGTGATGAGGCACGCCAATTAATGCTGGCCTCGCCCATGCCGTCCCCGATTGTTCAGACGTTCGATCTGCGCGATGCGACGGCCTTGGGCCTGATACGCGACGCGATGGCGCGGCTGGTGAACCCCGAGCCGGAGGTGATCCGCGTGATCGGCGCGCCTTCCAAGATGGCGGGCCTGCTCATCGAAGTCACGATGGAGACACGCACCCTGCGCGACGCAATGCTGGATTACGGCGTGCGCATCTTGATTCTCTCGGCGGTGATTTCGATCATCACGGCGGTTCTTTTGTTCCTCGCGGTGCGGGTGTTTCTGGTGCGCCCGATCAAACGGGTTGTGGAATATATGAAGAGCTACGCGCTCGCCCCAGAAGATGCGCGCGGCGTGATCATGCCCAGCTCCTCCATCACCGAGCTGCGCGAGGCCGAAGAAACCTTGCGCCTGATGCAGACCCAACTGACGCAGGCCCTGCGCCAGAAAGAGCGTCTGGCCCAGCTTGGCGGGGCCGTGGCCAAGGTGAGCCATGATCTGCGCAATATCCTGACCTCGGCGCAGCTTTTCACGGACCGGATCGAGATGTCCGAGGACCCGGCGGTCAAACGGATGGCGCCAAAGCTCGTGAATTCGATCACCCGCGCAGTTTATCTGTGCGAAAGCACGCTGGCTTATGGCAAGGCAGAAGAACCCGCACCCAGCCTTGGAGAGGTCGGTCTTGAGGACATTATCGAGGATGTGTTCGACAGCGAACGTCTGTCGGTGGATGGCGCTGATGTCAGCTTTTCGTCCAATGTGCCCACGGGTTTCACCCTCAGTGCGGATCACGAGCAACTCTACCGCGTGATCGCCAATCTGGTGCGCAACGCACGCCAGGCGATCGTGAACACCGGCAAACCCGGAGAGATCAGCATTCAGGCGGCCGAGACAGAGACCGATTGGATCATCACCATTGCGGACACCGGGCCTGGCCTGCCCAAACGTGCGCAGGACCACCTTTTTCAGCCATTTCAGGGCGGAGCCACCAAAGGCGGCTCGGGTCTTGGGCTGACAATCTCCCAAGAGTTGATCCGCGGTCATGGCGGTCATTTGACGCTTGCCGCAACGGGCCCCGCGGGCACGCGCTTCGAACTGGCCTTGCCCAAGGGCGCGCGCGCATGAAATTCTGCCCCGCCCCCTTGCCAACCGCTGCTGCTTTGTCTAATTGCTGACCCCTGTGGACCGATAGCTCAGCTGGATAGAGTACCTGACTACGAATCAGGGGGTCGGGGGTTCGAATCCTCCTCGGTCCGCCACTTACCCTTGATGTTGTTACACAAATCAATGGTATGCTCGACATACCCCACATCCCACCCCACATGACAAAAATGCTTTGGCATAGCATAGCCGGCACGCAAGCGACGTCATTTTCAAAGCTGGTTGATCTGAGCAGGCTTAGGGTTCGAAGTCTTCTGCATCATCAGCGATGGCCTCTGTCGAAACATCTTCTCCACTCTGACGGTCTGTTTCGACCTTCGGAGCCTTCGGCTGCCATGCTGACAGGTTTGAGCCCACTTCCCGATAAAACTTCGGAACGATGCGCTCCAACTCAGCGATAAAATGAGCTACTCCCCAATTGTCGGACAGTATCTGGCGTAACTTAAGCTATTCTTTGCACTTGCTGATCGGGTTGGGTTGTTTCATTTCGCTTCCAGTAAATCACAGCGGGTGGTTTGCCGCCGCGCAGGAAAACGCCAGAGGCAGCTTGAAGCAATGTCCGCGTCCACTGATGGATCATCGTGGGATGCACGCCGAACCGACTGGCCAACTCGCTGACCGTCTTCTCGCCTTTCAACGCCTCTAACGCGACCTTTGCCCTAAACTCTGGGTGACGTTGCTTCCGTTTCGACATGTCTGATCTCCTTCGTGTTGAAGATCAGCGGACTACAAATCGCAGCTTCCCTTAGTGTCCGAATTTCCAGGGGGCAGCTCTGCTTACCCGTTTCGTCAACAGTCAAAAATTCAAGCGTTTTAAATGACTGTGCCAATAATTCAGAAAGACTTAGCTCTAGCTCTTCGTGCGCTTTCAACCTCTCCCCATGCTGCCAGCGGCCATTGGCGGGACCGGATGGTGCGCCGCCTTGTGCCCTGTGCATCCGGCAGACACGCCATCGCTTCACGGTAGGTCTCGATGGTAAATGGGTATCCTTGCGGATCTCATATGGTTTCGACATGGCTGCATTGAGCGTGTAACGATGGAATGCTGCTGTCGGATTGCGATCGCCTACAGAGCACCCGGGGAAGCACAAAACCCCGACAGGTCCAAAGGAAAGATTTTCATGAGCGGATTACTGGCCCTTTTGGACGATGTGGCAGCGATCGCCAAGCTGGCAGCGGCACAACTTGATGATGTTGCGGCGCAGGCAAGCAAGGCCGGAACGAAAGCCGCCGGCGTTGTCATCGATGACGCGGCCGTTACGCCAAAATATGTGACAGGGCTGCCAGCGGCGCGAGAATTACCCATCGTTTGGAAAATCGCGCGCGCATCCTTCTTCAACAAGCTGGTCATCCTTTTGCCTGCGGCGCTGCTGTTGAATGCATTTCTGCCGTGGCTTTTGACACCGCTTTTGATGATTGGCGGCGCATATCTGTGTTTTGAAGGTGCTGAGAAGGTTTGGCACCTCATCGTCCCGCACAAGGATCATGGGCCTCAGCAGGCGGAGACGCTGGATGCGGCGCATCTGGAAGAGCAGCGGGTGAAGGGCGCAATCAAGACCGACTTCATACTGTCGGCAGAGATTATGACACTCTCTCTGTCTCAGATCGATATAGACACTTTGTGGATACAGGCAGCGGCACTGGCCGCGGTGGCCATCGGGATCACGGCGCTGGTCTATGGGGCTGTGGCCTTGCTCGTGAAAGCCGATGATTTCGGAATTATGCTCAGCGCAAAAGGCCGGCATGCCGCGACCCGGGCGGTCGGACGTAGGATTGTCAAATCGATGCCTGCAACGATGATCGTGATCGCGACGGTTGGCACTGTGGCCATGCTATGGGTTGGAGGCAGTATCATCGTGCACGGGTTGCACGATCTGGGCTGGCATCTGCCCTATGAGCAGATCAAGCATGCTGCGAAAGTCGCATCGGGGGCCGTTGGCTCGGGGACGGGCTTTGTAACCTGGTTGGTGACGGCTGCGCTGGACGGTGTTGTCGGATTGGCGACCGGGTTTGTGCTTATTCCGATCGTCACCCGCGCGGTGATGCCGATGACGGGGTGGCTCTTTCCTGAAAAAGGCTGACGACGGACACTCGGCGTCTTCCTGCAGGGTGCTGATCTAACTAATGAAATAGTGGACAGGTCACTGACACGCCTGCAAACCCGGTTGATAAAAATTGGCGCAAGGGTTGTCCGTCACGCCCGCGCAATCTCCTTCCAACCGGCCGAGGCCGCTGTCAGCGGCCCGCTGTTCAACCGCATTCTGGCTGCGATCCAACGCCAGCGCTCACCACGGGTTCGCATATGACGACGACAACGGCAAAATCTGAACAAAAACGGCTCAGTTGGTCCGCCTGAACGCCCCCTCAAGCAGATAAAATGCGATCCATCTGAGCTTCGAGATATGAAGTCGCGGTCAGGCCTCGCGTTAGATGACCGTATCAAGGAACAGCGGGTCCACCAGTCTTGATTGGGACGGAAAACAGCGGCAAGATGCAAAGGAAGGCATTCTACTTGGGGAATGTCGGTTTAGAGAAATTCCTGATCGCCGCGCCCGGGATGGCGGCCTTGTCCCAATTGCCCGAGAGAGTGGTTTCCGCCTGACCGAAACAGGCTGCCCGCCCACAATGGAGTGCGTCATGCGCCACGACAAACTTGATATCTTCTTCCATCCCGACGTGCTGTCGATGCGTACGCCGGATGGGCTCTTTGATGGCGCACCCTCGCCGCTTCTCGAGGTCCAGATGACCTCTGTCGAGGGGCCGGACCGGATTGCGAATATCCGATCTGCGCTGGAGCGTGGTCCGTCTGCGGACAGGTTCGAATGGCATACCGGGTGGCACGCGACCGATGATGATATTCTGAGTTTTCATACGCCTGGTTATCTCAAGTCCTTGAAAGAGGCGGATGAAAACGGGCGGTGGTTCAACAAATCCACCTTCTTGCCAGCGGGCGGTCTAAAGGGGGTCCGCGCGGGGGCGGGCACTATCCTCGCGGCCCTTGATCATGTGCTGGCTGAAGACGGCGGTATCGCCTATGCGCTCGTGCGTCCGCCCACGCATCACGCGGCGGCAGATATGGCGGATGGCTATTGCCTTCTCAACGGGGTGGCGATGGCGGCTTTGCGCGCCCGCGCTGCAGGCTTGGCAAGGATCGCTATTGTTGACTGGGATGTGCATCACGGCAACGGCACGCAGGACGCCTTTTTTGATCGTGACGATGTGTTGTTCATTTCGATGCATATGAACCATGGCTCCTGGTCGGACGAAACACATCCCCAGACAGGTGAGGTGGATGAGATCGGGCGCGGAGCCGGGCGGGGGTACAACCTTAACCTGCCGGTGCCCTTTGGTGCGGGCGACAAGGTGTATGACGGACTAATGACACAGGTCGTCCTCCCGGCGCTCAAGGCTTTCGCGCCAGACCTGATCATCGTCTCCAACGGGCAGGATGCCAGCCAGTTTGATCCTAATGGTCGCAATCTTCTGAGCATGGCGGGCTTTCATCAGCTTGCCAACCGCATTGCGGACAGTGCCAAGGAGTTGTGTGACGGGCGGATGCTGGTGGTTCAAGAAGGGGGGTACAACCCCGCCTATACTGGCCTGTGCGCCTATGCAACGGCGGTAGGCTTTCTGGGTGCGCCACTGGACGTGCCTGAACCGTTGGCATTTTACCCCGAAAACCCCGATGAGGTGCGCCGGACGATCAGCGAGTTAATCGCACGGCATCCGCTGCTGGATCAGACCGGGCAATGGTCGTCGACAGGCGGCTGATGGAAAAGAGGGCCTCCGGCGAGGGATATCTGCTCAGGCAGTATATCCGTTCAACGTGCAACAACTATTCGTGGGCCTGGTCTGGATGATACGTCGCCCTCCACTACAATCCGCCCAAGGCCATCGGGCTTGGCTGTCCTGCCACCCTCCGAATAAAGGGCTCAAAGCAGAATATAGTGCTGCGGTGCCCAAACGCGCCCTATTGCGCCGCGATTGCCGGTAGAGCTTCAGGCACATAGTTCAGGATTGGTGCTAGCCAGCGTTCGGCCTCCTCAAACGGTATGCGTTTGCGGGTGGCGTAATCCTGAACCTGATCGCGCTCCACCTTGGACACGCCAAAGTAATAGGCCTCCGGGTGGCCGATATAGAGCCCCGAGACCGAGGAGCCAGGCCACATCGCCATGCTTTCTGTAAGCTCCACACCGGTTGCGGCCTCTGCGTCCAAGAGATGGAATAGGGTCAGCTTTTCGGTATGATCGGGCTGTGCGGGGTATCCGGGCGCGGGACGGATGCCGCGGTAAGGCTCACCTGTCAGCGCGTCTGGGGCGAAGCTCTCATCCGGCGCATAGGGCCAAAGCTCTCGGCGCACGCGCTGGTGCAGCATCTCGGCCATGGCCTCGGCAAAGCGGTCGGCCAATGCCTTGACGAGGATGGACGAATAGCTGTCATTGGCCTCCTCGAACCCTTTGGCCAGCGCCGCTTCTTCTGGCCCTGCGGTGACGACAAAGCCGCCCACATAATCACGCACACCTTTGGGGGCCACAAAATCGGACAAGGCCAGATTGGGCCGCCCGGGGCGTTTGGCGTGTTGCTGCCGTAGGGTGTGTAGGGTGGCGAGGGGTTCTGTGCGGTCCTCGCTCTTGAAAAGCGCAATGTCGTCACCCTGTGAATTGGCGGGCCAGAAGCCTGCAACGGCACGCGGTCCGAACCATTTCTCGTGAATGATCCGCTCAAGCATGGCTTGTGCATCCGCAAAAAGTGCGCGGGCGGCCTCGCCCTGACGGTCATCTTCGAGGATTTTCGGATAGACACCCTTCAACTCCTATGTGCGAAAAAACGGCGTCCAGTCGATGTATTTCGCAATCTCGGCGAGGTCCCAATCATCGATGACCCGCGCGCCCGTAAATGTGGGCGCGGGCACGGTGTAATCGCTGAAGTCGATCTGCATCGCGTTGGCGCGCGCGGTGGCCAGAGGCACGCGCTCTTTCGCCCGCTCAGAGCGTTCGTGCCGCTCGGTCACGGTCACATAGTCCTCGCGGATGCCGTCGATATAGGCGTCGCGGCTCTCTGGGTTCAGAAGCTTGCTGACCACCCCCACGGCGCGGCTGGCATCAAGCACATGGATCGCCTGACTACGGGTATAGCGTGGCGAGATCTTCACGGCCGTGTGCACCTTCGATGTGGTGGCCCCGCCGATCAGGAGGGGGATGTCGTAGCCTTCGCGTTCCAGCTCGGAAGCCAGATGTGCCATCTCGTCGAGGCTTGGAGTAATCAGGCCAGACAGCCCAATGATATCGACATTCTCCGCCTTGGCCACTTCGAGGATCTTCTGCGGCGGCACCATCACGCCCAGATCAATGATCGCGTAATTATTGCAGGCCAGCACGACACCCACGATATTCTTGCGGATATCATGCACATCCCCTTTGACCGTGGCCAAGAGAACCTTACCCGCCGTCTCGCGCCCGTCCCCGCCATTCAGGCGCTTTTCCTCTTCCATGTAAGGCAAGAGCACGGCCACGGCCTGCTTCATCACCCGCGCGGATTTCACGACCTGTGGCAGAAACATCTTGCCCGCTCCAAAGAGATCGCCCACCACGTTCATCCCCGCCATCAGGGGGCCTTCGATCACATGAAGCGGACGTTTGGCCTGCAAGCGCGCCTCTTCGGTATCGGCGTCGATAAACTCGGTGATACCGTTGACCAGCGCGTGTTCGAGCCGCTTGTCGATGGACCACTCCCGCCACGCCAGATCGCGCAGTTTTTCCTCGCGCGCGCCGCCACGAAACCGCTCGGCAATCTCCAACAGTCGTTCGCTCGCGTCCTCGCGGCGGTTCAGCACCGCATCCTCGCAGCGTGTCCGCAATTCGGGGTCGATCTGGTCATAGACGGCCAGCTGACCCGCGTTGACGATGCCCATATCCATACCCGCTTGAATGGCGTGATAGAGGAAAACGGCGTGCATCGCCTCGCGCACAGGCTCGTTGCCGCGAAACGAAAACGACAGGTTCGACACCCCGCCCGAAACATGGGCATGGGGCAGGTTGGCCCTGATCCAGCGGGTCGCCTCGATGAAATCGACGCCGTAGTTGTTGTGCTCCTCGATCCCTGTGGCGATGGCAAAGATGTTGGGATCAAAGATGATATCCTCGGGCGGGAAGCCCACCTCATCCACCAGAATGCGGTAGGCTCGTGCGCATATCTCGGTCTTGCGCGCGGTTGTGTCGGCTTGCCCCTTCTCGTCGAAGGCCATGACCACGACCGCCGCACCGTAGGCCAGACAGAGGCGGGCGTGGCGGCGAAACTCATCCTCGCCCTCTTTCATCGAGATGGAATTGACCACGCTCTTGCCCTGCACGCATTGCAAGCCCGCCTCGATCACCTCCCATTTGGAGCTGTCGATCATTATCGGCACGCGTGCGATGTCAGGTTCGGCGGCCACCAGATTGAGAAAGTCGATCATCGCCTGTTTGGAATCGATCAGGCCTTCGTCCATGTTGATATCGATGATCTGCGCGCCGTTCTCCACCTGATCGAGTGCCACGGCCAAAGCGGCCGTATAATCGCGGTTGCTGATCAGCTTGCGAAACTTGGCAGAGCCCGTGACGTTGGTCCGTTCGCCCACATTCACAAACGGGATGTCTGGGGTCAGCACAAAGGGCTCAAGGCCCGAGAGGCGCAGATGACGGTTCATGCGGCTTGCTCCTGTCTGATCTGGCGGGGGGCAAACGGGGCTACGGCCTCGGCGATGGCGCGGATATGGTCGGGCGTGGTCCCGCAGCAGCCGCCCACGACATTCACAAGGCCTTCTTGGGCAAACTCGGCCAGTTGTCGCGCGGTATCTTCGGGGCCTTCGTCATAAAGGCCAAAGGCGTTGGGCAGTCCCGCATTGGGATAGGCGCAGGTCAGCGTATCTGCCACGGCGGCCAATTCGGCCATATGCGGGCGCATGGCGCTGGCCCCAAGCGCACAGTTGAGGCCCACGGTGAAGGGCCGGGCATGTGCGATCGAGTGCCAGAAGGCGGTGGGCGTCTGGCCCGACAGGGTGCGCCCTGACGCATCGGTGATCGTGCCGGAGATCATGATCGGCAGGCGTCGTCCGTGCTCTGCAAACGCCTCGAGGCAGGCGAAGATCGCGGCCTTCGCGTTCAGGGTGTCAAAGATTGTCTCGATCATGACCAGATCCGCGCCACCCGCGATCAGCGCGCGCACCTGTTGGCCATACGCCACGCGCAGAGTGTCGAATGTGACCGCGCGGTAGCCCGGATCGCTTACATCCGGTGACAGCGACGCGGTGCGGTTGGTCGGCCCCACGGCACCCGCGACGAAGCGTTCCTTGCCGTCGATGGCCGTAGCCCGGTCCAGTGCGCGGCGCACGATGCGCGCGCCGTGTTCGTTCAGATCATGCACCGCCGCCTCCAGCCCGTAATCGGCCTGTGCGATGGTGGTGGCGGAGAAGGTGTTCGTCTCGACGATATCCGCGCCCGCGATGGCATAGTTGAAATGGATCTCCTCCAGCGCCTCGGGCTGGGTCAGGATTAAGAGGTCATTATTGCCCTTTTGGGGATGATCCGTCGGATGGGGGCAGGGCGTGCCGGACCCGAACCCGGCATAATCCTCTTCGCTCAGCTTGAGGTTCTGGATCTGCGTGCCCATCGCCCCGTCGAGGATCAAGATACGCTCCTGGGCCGTGGCGGTGAGTGTCTCGAGGGTGCGGTTGGGCATGGGGTGTCCTGACATATCTGGTGCGGCCTCTTAGGTAATGGGCTGGGCTGCATTAAGCGAATTCATAATCTTCAGGATGATTATGAATACTACGGTGGTTAAGCAGTTGGGCTGTATTGGCCTCCAAGGGGGTTGCGCCGCCGCGTGTCCTGCGGGAGGGTGCAGCGCCGCAATGAGGGAGACCGGGCATGATTATCTATGGGCTCAGCATATGTTCGGACTGCACCAAGGCGCGCCGCGCGCTTGATGCGGCAGGCCGCGAGGTTTCGTTCAGAGATGTGCGCGCAGAGCCGCTGAGCGAGGCGGAGCTGGCGGAATTGATCACGGAATTCGGTGACCGTCTGGTGGACCGCACGACGAATGACTACCGCGCGCTCAACGATTGGCTGAAAAACTCGGAGGCCGAGGCGCAGATCGCGGCGCGGCCAAAGGTGATGGCGCGCCCGGTCATTCGGGACGGCGATGCGTTCTATCTTGGTTGGAATGAGAGCGTCGAGGCGGCGTTGCTGGCGGAGTAGAAACCCGTCCGTGGCGCCCAAGCGTCGGGGTTGCGTCACAGGCAGGCCGCGCCCCAGCCATCCCGGCCCTGCGCGCGAGCCGAGCATGCCTTCGGGCACGTCAATGATCCGGGTGAACCCCGCACGACCGAGTTCGCGGGCCATATACCCCGAGCGCCCGCCGCTGGCACAGATCAGCGCGATGGGGCGGTCGGTCTGACCTTCGGCCAGAGCCAGCAGGCCTGCGGTAAAATCATCGCGCCTCATGTCCAAAGCGGTGCCGCCTTCGGGCAGGCCTGTGCGCGCCCATTCATCCGATGTGCGCACATCAATCAAAAGGATCTCGCCGCTTTGCGCCTTGGCCAGCGCCGCGTCCGGGGTCAGGGTGGCCTCCTCAGCTGCGGCGGGCCGGATTCCAAAAGCGCAAAGGCCCATGGCCGCTGCACCGAAAAGAACCGCCCGGCGGCTTGCTGATTGTCTCAAATCGGTCATTGCGCGTCTTCCCTTCATTTATCAACCTAGCGGCTGCTCCCTGCTCACGCATCTCACAATTCAGTGACGCGGACGCTTTCCTGTGCCTGTGGGGGCGCTATGATCCTTCGTTATGTTGATCGTCACCCATACCACGTTGCGCAATCCGGCCATCTTGAAAGTGCGCCAACTGCCGCGCAAATTCTTTGGCCGGGTGACAGTCTGGCCGCGTGCGATGTCCTTTGGCCTTGCGCTCCGGATATTGATCGAAATGCAATGGGTGCGGATCGCGCTGGCTCTGTCGCCATTGGTGGCCATCGCGCTGATCTGGCGGGCGGCGGCGCTACCGCTGAGCCAGGCACCGCTGTTGATGTTGATCATCATCTGGTGGGTAGAGACACGGCTCTTGCGGGTCCCGGCCAAGCGGCGCGCGGCGCTGATCGATGCGGCGGAGGCCGAGCGAGGGCTGGACCTTTTGCGGGTAGAGGGGCGTGCGGCGCTGGGCCGGATCGCGGCGGGGCGCGAGATGCGCGCGGGCCAGCTGCATCTGGTGGTAGAGCAGTCCGAACTTTGGTCCTTCACGCCGCTGACTTACGTCTCGGTGCAATCCGATGCGGGGCCGGAGGTGCTGCGCCTGACCGGGGCAGAACAGGATCTCCTGCGCGAGACCTTGTTTCGGGGGGACCTGAGCGAGGCGCGATTGCAGCGCATCAACCAGTCGCAGAACGTGTTTCTGCGCGATATTGCCTTTGACGCCCGAGGCGTGTCGGCCCATGCGAGGTTGGCGGCAGCATTAGGCTGAGAGATCAATGAGCCGCCCGTAAGGGGCCGCCGTGTCGCCTGCGTCAGGCAGCGCCCAGATCACCGGCATTGTGCGTGGGGGCGGGCCGGGATCGCCCTCCAGATCGGTGAGGATCACAAGGGCGGAGGCGTGCATCCGCTCTGCCGCGTCTATCACGGGGCGAAACTCTGTGCCGCCGCCGCGCGGCATCTCGGGCAGGTGGGGACGTGTCTCAGACGGGTCCAAACGGGCATGGTGACGGATCACCTCATCAAAGATCATCAGGTGCAGCTCAGCCCGCATCCGCCGCGCAATGCCGGTAACCTCGCCCCAGAAAAGCGCCAGCCGTGCATCATCAATGCTGCCCGAGGCGTCGAGTGCTACGGCGATGCGCGGCACGTCCGTCATCGGCTTCGTCCCCGGCTCGAACCCCGGCACGGGCGCGCACCGCTGCGTGGCCTCGGCCACACCGGCGATCCAGCGGCGGGCGGGGCGGTGCGCGCTGGGCTGTGGTGCTTGGGTGACGGCGGCCGTGAGCAGGCGGCGCAGAACGCGCTCCCACGGCGTGCGCGGCTCGGGGATATCGCCCAGAAGATGGCCGATGCGGCCCAACCCACGCCCGGATTGCCGCCCGGCGGCCATCGCGCGGCTGAGATGTTGGCGCCAGCGCGCGTCATCCTCGGCGCGCGCAGCGTCCTCGGCCCCCTGCGGCCCTTCTTCGGGATCAACGTCGCCGTTAAATCCCTGCTGCGCCGCATAGGCACGGGCCGATTTGGCCGCATCCTTGCCGCTGTCCCCCGCCTGCATCAGCGCAAAATAGAGCCTGTCCACATCCCACGCGCCAAGGGCGGTTTGCGGCGCCACATCCTCGCCATGCAGGGCCTTCAGCAGGCCCGTGAGCGTGACCGCGGGACGGGGCAGGGCGTGATCAGCGAGAAGCAGTGCTTCGTTTATCACGGCATCGGCGGCAAGCTGATAGGTCTCGGGCCGGAAGGCCCCACCGAGGCGCGCACCCATCGCTGCCAGCCGTGCGGAATGGCGCAGGGCCACGTGAAGGACATGATGGGCGGTCAGCCCGATTTGCTCATGCAGGGGGCATAGCTCAAAATCCGCGCCATAGGTGATCGTGCTGCCGCTGGTGCGCGTTGCCTCTCCGTCGCGGTGCACGCACCAAAGGGCGAGAGCCGCCAGTGCCGGATCGGCCTCGGCCAGAGCGCGGAGCGCGGGGCCTGCCCGGCGGCTGTGACTGTGGGTTTGTGGGGTCACGCGAGCCCGGCGGCGCTGCGCTCTGCCATGTATGCGGCGTAGCTTTCGGAGGTGCGAAACGCCTCTTGCAGCCCGCTTGCCAGCGCCTTGTCTATCAAAAGCTCGAACCCATACGTGCAAAGCTCACCCAGCGGCAGGGTCCGAAACACCGCTTCGGGACGCGCCTCGGCCAAGGTGCGGATATCGGCCATGGCATCAATCACGCGGGGTATGGTCTGCGCATCGGTCACCGAGATCAGCGCATAGACCAGCGCCGTCAGTCCGTGCAGGCTGGCAGGGTAAAGCAATGCCCGGTCGCGGGGGGAGGCCTCAAGGATGTCGCCCGCCTGCACCGTGGCCGCGATATCCTCGGCGATCAGGATGAACTCAGCGGCCACCGCATCCCCCACCACACCCGCGATGAGGATATCGCGCAACGTCTTGTCCTCGACAGAGTGCAGGATATCGCTGACCCGCGCCCAGCTCCGCGGCGTGCAGGCAATCATCTGACCCCGGCGCAGCGCCTCCTCGGCATTGTCCAGAAGGTCGGGCCGGGTGCGGATGAAGGCCGTGACCGACGGGTGGAGCCCGCGCGGCACCCCGTAGCCCGAAAGCCAGTCTGTCGGCTCTGCCACCACGCTCAGATGGATCAAGCGGTCCGACAAAGCCGTGCCCATCTCATACGCAATCGCGCCGTCCTCCACCGTGTTGCCGGCCGCGACGATGAAGGTGCCCTCGGGCAAGACATGCCGCCCCACGCGGCGCTCTTGCAAAAGGCCATAGACGGTTGGCTGAAGGGAGGGTGCGGCGGCTGTCAGCTCGTCAAGGAAAAGGATCGCGGGGCATGCGGGATCGTCGGGCAAATCCTCGGGGCGATACCAAACGGTGCGCTGCGCCTCATGGTCATAAAAGGGCAGGCCGCGCAGGTCCTGCGGCTCGATCGTGGTGAGGCGCAGATCGAAAAGCTGCGCACCCGTTTCTGCGGCAAGCTGTGCCACGATGTCTGTTTTGCCGATGCCCGGACGGCCATGCAGCATCCATGAGGCGGTCATCTGGCCTGCTTTCTGGGCGGCATGGCCTGCGCGCAGCGCCTCCAGCGCGCGCCCGGCGGAAATGGGAGTTGTGTTGACGGACATGGCGGTGGGGCTCCTCTTTGCGTGCCAACTTAGCGGATGGACAAGTGCGGGCAAGGCGCAGCGCGGCGGCACGCGGCACTGGTGGCTGCGCAGGCAGACCCGGCGGCGGGCCAAATCGTCCCGGAATCTGTCGCATCGGGGACTGACTTCGCCCCGGATCAGCACAGAGTGGGCTGAGCATATCGCCTTGTTGCAGACCAAAAGGAGTGCCCCGCATGAAAGTCACCGTTGCCGCCACACAGATGGCCTGTTCGCGGGATTATGAAGCCAACATCGCCAAGGCCGACGCTCTCATCCGCGCCGCCGCTGGTGCCGGAGCGCAGATTATCCTGCCGCAGGAGGCCTTTGCCCTGCACGAGTTTCAGTTCATGGAAATGGGCCCTGAATGGTTCGCCCATGCAGAGCCGCTGGACGGTCCCACGGTCAGCCACATGCGTGCGCTGGCACGTGACCTGTCGGTCGTTATTCCCTGCAACATCTGGGAGAAGGCCAATCACGCGTATTACAACACCAACGTAATCATTGATGCGACAGGCGACGTGCTTGGTCACTACCGCAAAAGCCACATCCCCCTCGGACTGCCGGGGTGTTATGAGAAGGTTTACTCCAATCCGGGCGATACAGGGCTGATGGCGTATCAAACGGCCTATGGCAAAATTGGTGCCGGGGTCTGCTGGGACCAGTGGTTCCCGGAATCGGCGCGGATCATGGCGCTCAAGGGTGCGGGAATTCTCTTTTTTCCCTCGGCTATCGGATCGGATTGTCATGACCATTGGGAAGTGGTGATGCGCGGTCATGCGGGGGCCAATGTGATGCCGCTGGTGTGCTCGAACCGGGTCGGGCGGGAGGTCGGCACCCTGGGGGAGGTTACGTTTTTCGGGCAGGCCTTTATCGCGGGTCCGCGCGGCGATGTGCTGGCGCGGGCGGACAAGACGTCTGACACCTTTGTAACGCAGGAGTTTGATCTTGCAGAGATCGCTGAAATGCGCGCCCATTGGGGCCTCTTCCGGGACCGGCGACCGGATCTTTATGGCCCGCTTCTGACCATGGATGGGACCACACGTCTGCCCTAGGCGTGGCTCAATACCGCCGGTGCACGCGCTTGGCCCGCAGGACGCGGCGCCCCTTTTGCCGTTCGCGCAGAAACACGAAAAGGCCTGAGCCGAGGATGAGCACGATCCCCCCCATCATGATCGGTGTCGGCCACTCACCGAATATCATCCAGCCCCAGAAGATCGCCAGTGGCAGGCCGACATATTCAAACGGTGCCACCGTTGCGGCATCGGACATTCTATAGGCTTGCGCCATGCAATACCCGACCATGGCCGAGGCCACGCCGAGACCCGCAAAAAGCCAAATGTCATTGCCTTGTGGCATCACCCAAGGGCGCAACAAAAAGATCAGACTTTTGCTTTCCAACCCCACAGCAAACCGCCCGTCGCCCGCGACCAGAAAGAAGATGATGCAAACGATGATGAAATTGGCCTGAACATAGATCGCGAGCGCGGAGGCCTTGGCGGTGACGCCCAGCTTGCGCGTGAGGATTTGATTGATGGAATACGTCAGCGCCCCGATCAGCGGCAGCATGTAGACGTAAAATGGCGCTTCGCGGGTGCCCGCGCTCTGCCAGGGCTGTGCGACGATGATCACGCCTATGAATCCGACGATCACAGCGCCAAGCCGCAGCGGGCCGACCTTCTCGCCCAGCAACGGAATACTCAGCAACGTGATGATCAAAGGTGCCGCGAAAAAGAGTGATGTCACCTCTGCCATGCTCAAGGAGGCAAGCGCAAGGAAAAAGCAGATATTGGCGATCACGAGCATCATCGCGCGCAAGAAATGCAGACCCGGCGTGCTGGTCTTGAGGATGCTCCAGCCACCTTCCATCTGCACCAATGCGATAGAAAAGAAGATGCCGATGGCCGAGCGCGTAAAGACCATCTGGTGCAGCGGGTAGCCGCCGGAGAGGAATTTGATGAGCGTGTCATTCACCGAGATTGCAACCATACCCAGCAGGATGAAGGTGATTCCGGCGCGCGGATTGCTGGTGCGTGTGCTCATGTCAGGATCCTCTTCCGCCTAGCGGTAGCACGTCTTTTGACCGTATGGCAGGTGTCTTAATCATCTTGGCCGGTGCGCATGGTTGGGGTAGCGTGTCGGTGAAACTTGCCAAGGAGAACCTTCGATGAAAATGAGCGACAGCCGTGAGATCGCCGCCGACAAGGCCGCCGTATGGGCCGCCCTTCTAAGCCCCGAGGTTCTGAAAGAGTGCGTGCCCGGTGCGACCGAGGTGACTGGCACGCCCGAGGACGGGTTCGAGGCCACGGTGACCCAGAAGGTCGGCCCGGTGAAAGCCACGTTCAAGGGGCAGGTCGTGCTGAGCGATATGATCGAGCATGAGAGCCTGACCCTGACCGGTGAGGGCAAGGGCGGGGCCGCGGGCTTTGCCAAGGGCGGGGCCGATGTGCGGCTGGAGGAGATCCCCGGCGGCACGCGCCTCAGCTATGATGTGGAGGCCAAGGTCGGCGGCAAGCTGGCGCAGCTTGGCAGCCGCATTGTGGACGGGTTTGCCAAGAAAATGGCCGATCAGTTCTTTGCCAACCTTGAGACAGCCATTGTGGGTCCGGCGGAGGAAGACGCCGCCCCCTTGGACGGGGACGACGGTGAAAAAGGCGGTGAGACAGACGGTGAGAAAAAAGGCTGGCTCAAGCGAACCTTTTCAAAGGGATAGCGCCCCCGCCATCCGCCCGACCACATCGCGCCCGCTTTGATAGGCGCCGTGGGCCGTGGCCTGCCATTTCAGGGAAAATGCCTCACCCGCGAAACCGATTGTGCCAGTGTCGCGCGCAATGATGTCCCGGCGCAGTTGCGCCGAGCCGGGCTGCGCATGGGAGTAGGAGCCGAGGATAAACGGGTCCTGAGTCCAGCCCGTCGTGGCAGTCCCGGTGATGATCTTGGTGATATCCGCACCAAAGGCCGCCACCAGATGCTGGGTCGCCAGATCCTTCATCGCCTCGGGCCCTGCGGTGGATACCTCTCGGGCAGGTGTGCCGCCAATATGGTTGATCAGCATGGGCGCCTCATCCTCGATGATCTGAAAATTCAGCGGGCCTGCGTCATGGCCCGTGTCAATCGAGGTGAAGAGCTTGCCGTGAAACTCCGCAGGTATGTCGGTCAGGGTAAACGCCACCTTCTCATAGGACCCGCAGTTGATCGTCTCCATATCCGTCACGAGGTCGGCGGCAGGCCCCGCGCCAAACGCAATCGCACCACTGTTGAGCACATTGGCCGACACCGTCACGATGGCTGCCTTGGCCTTCAGCGTGCCGCGATCCGTATCCACCTCGACACCCGCCGCGCTGTGCCGCACCGCGCGCACTGGCGTGCCGAGGCGAATGGGTAGCCCCTTGGCCATTGCCGCGATCAGCGCGCCGTAGCCCGTCAGCACGGGCCAGTCGGCCTCGACATCGTCGTAATCGGAATAACCCGCGGCTGAGACGACCTCGGGATCATCACCTGACAAAAGCTGAAAGGTCATGCGCGCAGCAGGCGTTTCTGTGTTTGCGGCAGGCATTGCTTCGCTCACTGCCACGTCTTTTCCCGCCTTGCCCGCACTGTGAATCCGATCAAAAAATGCGTCTATATTGGCTTGGGCTTTTGCCATCTGCTCGGGTGCGAGGAAGTCGCCGCGCCATATGCTTGCGTAATCTTTGCGTGGCTTTGTGTCATAGCGGGCGCCCAGTTTGTCCGCCCATGGCACCAGCGGATTTACCGTCGCACAATGCAGCCAATGACACCCCCAGTCCCATGACCGCGACAGCCCGCCCTTAGCCGTATAGGCCCGCCCGCCCACGCGGTCCGCGCCCTCAAGGATCACGCAAGTGAGCCCACGCGCGGCACATTCCAGCCCCGCGCCGATGCCTGCAGCGCCTGCGCCGATGATGATAACGTCTGGATCGCTCATGAAATCGTTCCTTTTTGAAGTGTCCAAGGCGCGGAGCCGCGCCCAAAATCTGTTAGAGTTCGAGTTGCGTGGCCAGCCGCGCGGCCACGTCGCGCCCGCTTTGATAGGCGCCGTGGGCCGTGGCCTGATGGTTCTGCGAAAACGCCTCCCCGGCAAATCCGATGGGCCCTGTGTCCGCCGCAATCATATTGCGCCGCAGTTGCCCGTATCCTGGCGCCGCGTGAGAATAGGAGCCGAGGATCAGCGGGTCATGCAGCCAATTGATGCACGCCGCCCCGGTGATCAAATCCGCCACATCCGCACCAAGCGCGAGGCAAAGGCGGCTTTGAACGAACACAATCCGCTCGGCCTCAGGCATGTCCATCAAAGCGCGTGCAGGATGACCCGCAATGGTGGCGATGATCATGGGCGGTGCGCCGTCCAGCACCTTGAAATCAAGTGCGGGTGCTTCATCGGGCGGGTTGACCATAAGATGCCGCCTGTCGCCCAAAACCGGCGGAAGACGCGTAAGGGTGAAGGCTACCTTCTCGAACGCGCCACAAGGTAAATACACCGCTTGCGCGGCAAAATCGGCGGCAGGGCCGGGCGCGAAACGGATAGCACCTGAGGACAGCACATTGGTGGATACGGTGACAATCGCGGCCTTCGCCTGCATCTCGCCCATGCTGGTCTCAACCCTGACGCCCCCCTCTGCCTCGCCCAGCCCATGGACCCGCGCGCCCAGCCGGATGTCGAGCCCCTCAGCCATCCGCGCGATTAAGGTGCCATAGCCACTCAGAACGGGCCAATCCTCCCCGGTATCGTTGTAATTGGAATAGCCGTCGGTGCTGGCGACTTCAGGGTCGTCCCCG
>JBASXE010000524.1:0-2367 GCA_049276875.1 Roseovarius sp.
ATCCTTGTGTTGGCTCGGAAATTCACGCTGCGTCACGAGTATACGATGTGACAATCCCACCAAGTTGGCGTCTGCGCCGGATCCTCGGCTTTGATTTCGGATTTCAGAGCCTTCTCCAAATCATCCAAAACCTGCCGGATATCTTCGGCTTCCTTTTTCTTGCGGCTTTCGATCGTGTTTCCGAGAAAACGCAGCCTGTCTTTCGATCGTGCTTCAACAGTTGCAAGAATGGAGTCGCGCTGTTTGTCAAAACGGGTGCGCAGAGCTTCGAGCGTTGCGCTGGACACGGCAGCAGGCTGCGAGGTGTCGAGCCAGCGCCTAATCTCCGTAACTCGGTCTTCCCTGCGGAAACCTGCCTCACGCAGGTATCCGCCCGCTTCAGTGAGTTCTTCGTGCAGGCGGTGGTGGTTTCCACCTGTCACGATCAGCCGGGACAAAACGACAACAGCCGGCCCATCCAACTGCTCATCAGGAAGAGAGCGAACCGTGATGCGATGTAGTTTTTTGACATCATCGCTTGCCCAGATTTCTGCCCGAAGTAGGCGCAGGCTCATCTGGACTAGTCTGTGGTTCAGGTGAACCAGAACGACGTCATCGCGGCCTTTGGCAACATCATGGTCGAACGTTATGGGGCGGACCTTCTGGGTATATCCACGCCAGACCGATTCACAAAGTATTCGTGTGCGCCAACGCGGTCAGCTTTATTCATACCTTTAACCAGCGCCTTCAATTCCTTGTGCTTGTTCATTGCATTGCCTCCAATTTCTTCAGTGTGTCTTCGCTCATTCGGCCCAGTGTTATCGGGCTGATATATTCCCGCATTTGCTCGCGGATGGCGCTCCCTTGCTCCTCAGACACATAACCGTCGATCGAGTAGGTGCCCTCCATTTCGTGGCGGGCGTACAGCGAGAAACGGCCAGCGCTTGGGGGAACCAGACCCCCTTAGCTTGCGCTCGACACGATTGAGTTAGATAACAGCCTTTAGACTTTTGCCCCTCAACCACGGACCTATACATGACCTCAGTGATACATCTCCATTCCAAGGACGCTGTCCGCGACCTACTGAAGTCGAACCGGTTTCAAGCCTACCCGATGATTGAAGCGTATGAGCAAATTCAGAGCAAGACAGGCTTGGACTTCAGGGCCAGCCTGCAGCTTCTCCGGTGCCTGCCACTGTTCCTGACGGGGCAAGCGCATAAAGAGGTGCGGAGAGCTATGGCAGTGAAGTTGGCCTCCGTGCAAGCCGCGCAACGGAACGCTGTTCAGGAGGAAATTGAACGAATTACTGCTCGTCTTCAGCCTGGTATCGAGTTAGACCTCTTAGGAGAGCTGTCCTTGCCGCTCTGGCGCAGCGCGTCTCAGTGCGTTCTTCCCCGAGGCATCGATCTTTCAAGCCTCATCGAGAACATTACCACCCTGTTCTATCCAACACTCTCCCTCCGGAAGCGTCTTGAGATCAATGACGGTATCCAGAGGTACATCGATAACTGCAGCGAGAAAGTCAGCGAGGAACTCACCATGCTGAGTCTGGCGGCCCTTGGTGCCCGGCCCTTCGTTGGCTCCTTTGCGCTCTCTGTTTTTGACATCGCGTCAAGCAATAATGGAAGGGCGCTCTCCGAGATCATTTGGCCGGACCAACTCACCTCAAGTTCTCTGCGGTTCGTAGACCGGACCGCTGCGACCCAGACAGCCCGCTACGGGATCAACTTCGAGGCGGGTGATCGGGTGAGATGCCACACGCACGAATCAGTCTTCTACGGGCACAACAATGTCGAAGCGCTCTTCGGATACGGATCGCATGTCTGCCTCGGCCGCACCATATCTGAGTACTGCTGGAGGTTGTTGGCTAAGCGTCTCTCAAAGCTAAGCGTGCGGTTCCTGCCCTTGGAGTGCCGGATGGATGCCCATACTGAGCCATTCACGATGCCCATCGTTGCAAGAGTTCGGGTCGCGTGAGAGATGGCCGTCTTTGCTTCGGCCCGAAGCCTCATTCGGAGCGTTCTAATAGCCATTGGACTGTGGCATTTGGTAAGGCTGCTACTGCGCCGAACCAGTGGAGTAGTTCTTCTGCCACTCGCGCGGGCCGGGATCTACGATCCGGCGCCATTCCTGCCCGTCTCGAGAGACCTACTTGGGCCGCTCCGTGAGCCTGAGAAAAGAGCTCAATCCGCAAAGACGCCCTCTGAGCTTTTGCGAAATTTGGACCCACTGGTGCTTAACGCCTCAGCGACGGCGGAACTCGGCTTGGCAAGAATGCGGCAGTTCAGGCTGCCGAGGGACGTTTCTCAGCATGTCGACCGCTTGGATCGGCGTCTCGCTGCCATCCGGTCCCTGCCGGATCTTGCATCCATAATGGCTGATCAGCCC
>JBASXE010000525.1:0-33289 GCA_049276875.1 Roseovarius sp.
GCCCAGGCATCCTGCGCCGCGCGCGAAATCCCCCAAGCCCGGCCCAGCGCGTCCGCCGCCTCGGCCATATCAACGTCCTTCGCAGGATCAGGAGCAAAGGCCGCCTGCTCATAAGGCTCGGGTGCGCGCCCGTCGGCGAAGGTGCGCGCACGAATGGGCCGACGGGAATAGCTCTCCACACCGCCAGCAAGCGCTACATCAACCTGTCCGGCCTCAACCATCGCCGCCGCGACCCTGATCGCATCAAGCCCACTTGCACATTGCCGATCAATGCTCAGCCCCGCCACTCGTTCGGGCAAGCCCGCCGCAAGTGCCACAATCCGCGCAGGGTTGCCGCCCGCGCCCAGCGCATTGCCCAGGATCACCTCCTGCACATCCACGCCCGATAGCCCCGCATCAGCCAGCACCGCCGCAATCACGGGTGCTGCAAGATCGTGAATCTCAAGCGCCGCAAACGCCCCACCACGCGGCACTATAGCGGTGCGCCGGGCAGCCAGCAGAACCGCACTCATTGTCGCTCCAACCAAAGCGTGAGGGCCGCCAGATCCGGCTTGCCCGCCGCGGTCACCGGAAACTGCGGATGCCTGAGCACCCGGCGCGGCACAGCGCCTGCATCCAACCCCATGCGACAGGCAGCAAGAAGCGCCTCTGGCTCCGCATCGCCATTGATCACAGCGATCAAGGCCTGCCCCCGCGCCGCATCTGCAACTGGCAAAACCGCGGCCTGAACGACACCCGGCTGGGCCAGCAGAAGGGCCTCAATGGCCTCGGGATGCACCCAGCGTTCGGCCACGCGCAGCGCCCGGTCGCGCCGCCCCTCAAGATAAAGATACCCGCCTGCGTCCAGCCGCCCGATCTCCCCCGCGCTGACCCAATCACCTGCGCGACGCAAGGGCCCGTCGGCGTAACGCTCCGCTACATAAGGCCCGCGCACCCAAACCTCGCCCGCATCATCCACCGATAGCTCCGCCGCACCATAGGCTCGACCGACCGAGCCTTGGGGCGTATCCGCATCAGTCATCGTGACAAAGCTCGTCTCGGATGCGCCGTAAAACGCCGTCACCTCGGCCCCCGGAAAGCCTTGCAGGAGCCCTGCGCGCAGATCCGCTTCCAGCGCACCACCCCCAACAATCACATGGCGCAGCCCGCGTGCGCCGCCCGCCGCCAGAACCGGGCGCAGCTGCGACGGGGTGGCGTAAAGCACCTCCTCGCCCATCAGCTCAACCGCCTGTCTGCGTGGCCCCATACCGCCCAGAAGGCTCACATGCGCGCCCAGATGCGCGCCCTCCATCACCGCGTAAAGCCCGAGCGAATGGCGCATATCACCCAGAACAGACACCCGCGTGCCCAGCCCAATGCCAAAGCGCCTGGCGTTGAGAGCAAAGCTGAGCATCCACGATTCATCACGCCGCCAGATCCGCTTGGGCGCACCAGTGGTGCCCCCGCTCAAAACCTCGAAAATACCTTTCGGCAGTTCAGCGCGCCGCACCCCGCCCAGCCCAGCGGAAAAGCCATGCCCGCGCTCGATTGCCGCGCGCAAAGCACCAGCATCCGCCCCGCGCACCTGTGCGCAGGTGTGCCACGCAAAGCGCGGCGCGGCGCTCACCCCATCACCGCCCGCGCGGCACGGGTATAAAAATCCCCATAGTCCGCCGCCACCGGCACAAGCGCCTCCAGCGCCGCAAGCCGCTCGGCATAGGCTTCTTCCGAAGCGGCCAGAACTGCCGCGCGCAAACTTGCCTCATCCTCGCAAATGATCATGCCGGATGTGTCAAAGAAATCGCCAATGTTCGGGCAGCCCCAATAGATCGGCACCGTGCGGCACAAAATGGCATCCACCAGCTTTTCAGTGAAATAATTGCGTTCTTGTATGTTTTCGATCACGACCGAAAACCGATAGGGCGCCAGCCCCTCGGACTTGGCATGAAACGCGGTGTAGCCGCGGCCCAGCGCATCCATTTCCACATCCGTATCGCGCGCCCAATCCACCATCGAATGGCGCAAACGATGCCCCTTTTGCGAGCGTTTTTCGGACGCGATCAGCGATAGGTTACGGCTCTTGGCGCGGTCCAGATCACGCCAATCAGGGACCCAGCATCCACCCGCGGGGAAAAACACACCATTTGGAATCGCACTCAGAAGCGCTTCGTCGCTGGCCAAAACCTTGTGAAACCGCCCATAAGCATTTCGCAAACGGTCCATGTGAGCGCCGTGAATAACCCGCGGCTCAAGAACCATTATCGACACTTTCGCCCGCGTGCCAAAACCAAAGCGCCGGTAATGCGACTTGCGCGGATAAACAATCAGATGATCGTCAGGACCCAGATCCCGCAGGCATTTGCCCGCAATGCCATCAGGCTGACCGAGCGGCCAGTCAAGCTTGACCAAGGGAAATCCACCGGGCAGCAGGCCCAGCTTGGCCTCGTAGGGCAGGATCGCTATGCGGGGAGGTTGGGACAAATCGCGCGCCTTTGTGACGGATTGAAGCCTCCGCCTGATACGGCCAAACCGCCTTATACGCAATCCCGACCGCGGCCTCTGGGCGCGCCGCGACTGTCGCAGGTCCGCGCGCAGGGGCCGCCCGCGCGCGAGATCATAAGCTCAGTGCACAGTGACCGGCATCATGTCGTTTTGACGCGCCAGAACGAAGGCCAGCTTGCGGTCACGCACGAGCGCCAACCGCTCACCTTGGGCGCTATGCACAGCGTAAAGCGTCTTGAGCCCCGCCGCCTGATTGCGCAGTTCTTCGGGCAAATCCACGACCGCGACCGACCTGATATACGCGATCGGCGGGCCGTTATCTTCGACAACATCATACTTCGTATTCATATCAGACTCTCCTCACTTGCCCGTTTTGTTGATCTTGATCGTCTGCACGACGACATCGGGCTGCGCGCGCATCAGATCGACGTGCAAAAGCCCGTTTTCCATCACGGCCGCGCCCACCTCGACACCATCCGCCAAAACGAACGAGCGTTGAAACTGTCGCGCCGCGATCCCGCGATGCAGGAAGATACGCCCGTCGCTATCGTCGCGCTGCCGCCCACGAATCACCAATTGGCGATCCTCCAACGTCACCGCGAGGTCCTCTTCGGCAAAGCCGGCCACAGCCAGCGTGATTCGGTAGGAATGTTCCGAAGTCTGTTCGATATTGAAGGGCGGATAGCCTTCATTACCGGACTTCGCGCTGCGTTCGAGCAACCGTTCCAGCTGTTCGAACCCCAGCATATAGGGGTGCGCCCCCAAACTCAGTTTCGTCATTGACACGTCCTTGCTTAAGCGACTGGCCTGCGATGCCCCCGTCCCGTTGTGGCGGCGGGTGCTCGCCTGAAAAATATGGGGCCGCAAGAGCCACTTCGCAAGGGCTTTGCCAAAACCGGCGGAACGCTTATCTTAAGCTCTCTTTTCAACGGGAGAATCACGCGAGATGAACGCCTTCACCGATCTGTCGATGAAATCCGACGATGTGTTGCGCGTGGAGCTTGAAGAGTTCCGCCGCCAGCACCGCGATCTGGATGAGGCGATCACAGCACTTCAGGAAAAGGGCGCGCTCGATCCGCTGACCATCAAACGGCTCAAGCAGCAAAAGCTGCGCCTGAAGGATAGCATCGCCTATATCGAGGACCGCCTGACCCCCGATATTATCGCATGAGCTGCCTTGGACCTCGCGTCTCAGACCTTGCGGGCAACCAACGTGTAGCAGAGCGGCATCTGCGCGGTGTGCCCTTCATACATGTCGTATTCCACCTCGCGGTTGGAATGGGGATGCTCGGTCAGCCGCTCGATCGCCAGCCCTGCCGCCACACAGCCTGTGACCACCTCGCCCAAAGTGTGCGTGAACCAGAACATCTCGGGCGATGCCTCACCGGGGGAGCCGTCATAGGTGATCGTTTCGGACCACGTCTTAGGCGCACGCTCAAAATAGGACCGGTCGATTGCGAACGGATCGCTCGCCTCAGGCTCAAACATCTCCAGAAAGGGGTGCGTCTCGTAGATCAACAAAGGCGCGCCGGGTGCCAGAAGGCCCGACACCGCACGCAGCATCGCGGCCAGATCAGGCATCCAGTTCAGCACGCCAATGGTGATCAGCCCCAGATCAAACGGCCCAAGCCCGTCGGGCAGATCATAGATATCGGCACGCAGAAAATCGCAGCCCGAACCTGCTGCTTTGGCCAGCCGCCGTGCCTGCGCCAGAAACGCCTCGGACTGATCAATCCCCAGCGCGGGTGTGATCCCGAGCGATGGCAGCGACAAAAGCTCCCGCCCATTGTTGCACCCGACCTGCACCGCCCGCGCGCCTTCGAGGTTCAAGGCGGTCAGCGTCGCCGTCATGGTGCCGTCCAGCTCGGAAAAGCCCGGGCGCGTCACGGCGCGCATCATATCGGCCCATGTGTCCTTCACCTCAAACGCAGCCGCGGATGCGTCCCATGCTGCGCGGTTGGCGGCGGTGTATTGGGATATTTTTACCATGCCACACCCTACCTCTTGCGCGTGGCCTTTTCAAGCGGCGCAAAATTATCGCGCAGAGCACCGCTCAGCCCTAGCGCTCCACGCGCGGCGTGCTAGGGTGTGCGCTCTTTTAAGCGCAGATATTGAGCATAAGGGGCGCGCCATGCCAGACGTGCAAATCGGGATCATCATGGGAAGCCAGTCGGACTGGCCCACGATGAAGGAAGCGGCGGAGATTCTGGACGCGCTCGGCGTGGCTTACGAGACACGGATCGTGTCGGCCCACCGCACGCCGGACAGGCTCTGGGACTATGGCACCAAAGCAGCCGGCCGCGGCCTCAAGGCGATTATCGCAGGCGCGGGCGGCGCGGCGCATCTGCCCGGTATGATGGCCTCCAAGACCCGCGTCCCCGTGATCGGCGTCCCGGTGCAGACCAAAGCGCTCTCAGGCGTTGATAGTCTTTATTCCATCGTTCAAATGCCACGCGGCTATCCCGTGGCCACCATGGCCATCGGGGCGGCGGGTGCTGCCAATGCGGGGCTTATGGCGGCAGCAATTCTGGCGAATGAGGATGCCGCTCTGGCTGAACGGCTTGATGCATGGCGCGCCGCCCTCTCGGCCGCCATCCCGGAGGAGCCAAGCGATGACTGATATGCTACCTCAAGGCGCGACCATCGGCATCCTGGGTGGCGGACAATTGGGCCGGATGCTGGCCGTGGCCGCCGCGCGACTGGGCTTCAAGACCTGCGTTTTCGAGCCGGGCGCGGATTGCCCTGCGAGCCATGTGGCGCACCGCCATATTCAGGCAGACTACGGTGACGAGGGCGCGCTCAGAACCTTCGCCGCAGCCGTCGATGTGATCACCTATGAGTTCGAGAACATCCCCACCGAGGCGCTCGATATCCTTGAGCCACTGAAGCCCGTCCGCCCGGATCGCACCGCCCTGCGGGTCAGTCAGGACCGTCTGGTCGAAAAGGCCTTCCTCAATGACCTGGGGCTGAAAACCGCGCCCTTTGCCGCCGTGGATGATGGCGTGGACCTCACAGAAGCCATGGCAGAGATCGGCATCCCGGCCATCCTCAAGACCCGCCGCTTTGGCTATGACGGCAAGGGCCAGGCACGCATCACGGACCCCAACGAGGCCGAGCAGGCCCTCGCCGCGATGAACGGCGCGCCCGCGCTTTACGAGGGGTTTGTGGATTTCACCCATGAAGTGTCGGTGATCGCAGCGCGGGGCCTCAGCGGCGATGTGGCGGCATTTGACCCCGGTCAGAACGTCCATGAGGGTGGCATCCTGCGCACCACAACCGTCCCCGCCAAACTCAGCCCGTCACAACGCAGCGATGCGGTGCTGATTGCCGCGCAGATCCTCAACAAGCTGAATTACGTGGGCGTCATGGGTGTGGAACTGTTTGTCACCGCAGAGGGGCTCGTGGTGAACGAGATCGCACCGCGCGTGCATAATTCCGGGCATTGGACGCAGAATGGCTGCGCCGTGGATCAATTCGAGCAGCATATCCGCGCCGTGGCCGGATGGCCGCTCGGCGATGGAAAACGGCACGCAAATGTCGTGATGGAGAACCTCATCGGCAATGATATGGACCGGGTGCCGGATCTGGCCAAGTCAGGAGACTGCGCGCTGCATCTCTATGGCAAGGCGGACGTGAAAGAGGGCCGCAAGATGGGCCATGTGAACCGCATCACCGGCCCCGCCTGACGCAAGATCACCCGCGCCGCGTGCGCTCTACCTTGCGCTTGGCCTTGGCCGCCTTGCGCTTCGCAGGTCCCGGCTTGCGGCGCGGCGCCTTGCCCCGCCCCTTGCCAGACCCGCCGCGCGGCACAGCCTTGCCTTCGATGGAAATCAGCTCCAGCGCGATCCCGCCTGTCACCGGGACCGCTTCGGCCAGCCGCACCGTCACCCTCTGACCCAGCCCAATGATCCGCCCGCTCTCCGAGCCCATAAGCGTGCCCGCCTCACGGTCAAAATGGAAATATTCCCGCCCGAGGCTGCGCACCGGGATAAGCCCATCGGCCCCCGTCTCATCGAGCCGCACGAACACGCCGAACTTCACCACGCCGCTGATCCGGCCCGTGAACTCATCGCCCACACGCTCGCTCAGAAACGATGCGAGGTAGCGATCATTCGTGTCCCGCTCCGCCATCATCGAGCGTCGCTCCGTGTCGGAAATATGCTGGGCCGTGCCGTCCAGCCGGTCAATCTCCTGCGCGCTCAGCCCGTCATCGCCCCAGCCATGCGCCGTGATCAGCGCACGGTGCACGATCAGATCCGCATAGCGCCGGATGGGCGATGTGAAATGGCCATAGGCCCGTAATGCCAGCCCGAAATGCCCGTAATTTCCGGGGCTGTAATAGGCCTGCGTCATGGCGCGCAGAGTGCTCATGTTGATCTGCTCGGAGTGATCCGTTCCGGCAGCCCCATTCAAAAGCGCGTTGAGATGTGCGGTCTTGAGAACCTGCCCCTTGGCCAGCACAAGACCCGCCGCCTCGGCCACCTCGCGCAGACTGTCGAGTTTTTCCTCCGCTGGCTCCTCGTGCACCCGGTAGAGAAGTGGCACCTCGCGCGCGGCCAGCGTCTCGGCAGCGGCCACATTGGCCAGCACCATCATCTCCTCAATGAGCTTATGCGCATCGAGCCTTTCGGTAAAATTCACGCTCACCACCTCGCCCGTATCGCTCAGCTGCACCTTGCGCTCGGGCAGGTCCAGATCGAGGGGCTGACGCCGGGCGCGGGCCTCTTTCAGCGCATCATAAGCGGCATAAAGCGGGCGGATCACAGGCTCCAAAAGGCCCGCCGCTCGCTCGGACGGCGCGCCGTCCATCGCTGATTGCACCTCAGAGTAGGTCAGCGAGGCCGCCGACCGCATCAGGCCCCGCACAAAGCGCTGGCCGATTTTCTCGCCCGCGGCGCTGATCTGCATCCGCACAGCAATGCACGCACGCGGCACCCCCTCATGCAGGCTGCACAGGTCGCCCGACAGCCGGTCGGGCAGCATCGGCACCACACGGTCGGGGAAGTAACTGGAATTGCCACGCTCGCGCGCCTCGGCATCAAGGGCGGAGCCGGGCCGCACATAATGCGCCACATCGGCAATCGCGACCCAGATGATATGCCCGCCCGCATTGGTGGGATCATCATCGGCATGGGCATAGACCGCATCGTCATGGTCGCGCGCATCCGCCGGATCAATCGTGACCAAAGGCATCTCGCGCAAATCCTCGCGCCCCTCAAGACCCGCCGGGGCCATCGCGTCGGCCTCCGCGACAACATCGTCGGGAAAGCGGTCGGGGATACCATGCTGGTGGATCGCAATCAGCGACACCGCTCGCGGCGCAGACGGATCGCCCAGCCGTTGGAGGATGCGCGCACGCGGCAGGCCCATGCGGCCACGCGGGCCCGATTGCTCCGCCTCGACCAGTTCGCCATCCTTGGCGCCCTCTGTCGCATTTGCGTCCACAAGCCATTCCTTGCCGTTGCCCTTGTCGATTGGCACGATCCGGCCACCTTCCGCCCCTTGCCGGAACACACCCAGCACCTTGAGCGGGTTGGTCCCGATGCGCCGGATCAGCCGCGCGTCATAGCCATGCGCCTCGCCCTCGACCTCACTCAGCCGCGCCAGAATACGGTCGCCCTTGCCCAGCGCCGGATCAGAGGCGCGCGGGATAAGCAGGATCACAGGCTCCGGCCCACTGCCCTGCCACTCCATCGGACGGGCCAGAAGCTCGCCATCGCTCGCCGCCCCCGTTACCTCAAGCACTGATACAGGGGGCAGGCGATCCGTGTCGCGCCGGGATTTCTTGCGCGCCTCGATATGGCCCTCTTCGGCCAACTCTTTGAGCATGCGTTTCAGGTCGATCCGCGCCGCCCCCTTTATGCCAAAGGCTTTGGAGATGTCACGTTTCGAGGTGAGGGTCGGATTGTCGGAGATCCATTGCAGGATTTCGTCGCGTGTGGGCAGTTGGCTCATGACGCCGACGTAACACGGGCGGGCGCGGGCGTCATCCGCGAAATCCATGGCCGGGCCTCACGCAAGGTCAGCGGCCGTATCCACATCGCGGAGCGTATCCAACAGGGCCACCGTCAGCGGCGCAAGGGTGTGCGCCGTATCGCCCAGAGCATGGCGTGTGGACCAGCGGACCCCTTGGAGAAACCTTGCAGGTGGCGGGGCGCTGCGTTTCAGCCCAATCAGCCAGTAGCCACCATCCGGCGCGGGGCCAAGGGCCGCACCGTGGCAGCCCAGCGCGCGAAAGGCGAGGGCGATGTGGTGTTTGCGGATACCGGGGATATCCCCACCGATGATGCAGACCGGACCCGGCGGCGCACTTCGGAGGAGCCGGGCCATCCGGTCACCCAGATCGCCGCGGCCTTGGGGTATACGCGGCAGATGCGCGGGCCAGACGCGGCTTTGCAAGCCCTCGTGGTCGGGGCTGACGGCGAGGCACGTCTGCCAGCGTGAGTCTTGGACCTCTCGCAAAAGCCGCACCGTTTGGTGCCGAAACCACCATGCGGCAGGTGTCATACCGATCTCCGCACCAAGCCGTGTTTTCACCCGACCCGGACGCGGCTCCTTCACCATCACGATCAGCTGAGCGCGCCTCACAGATCGCGGACCATGTCGCGGTGATCTATGCCCGCATCGTCATAGACCGGGCCTTGGGCGGTAAAGCCGAGCTTTTCGTAGAATTCCAGCGCGTGGAGCTGCGCACCCAGCCGAACGCTCTGCACACCCCGCATTTTGGCCGATTGCATTGCGGCGAGGATCAGCGCTTTGCCAAGGCCCGTGCCGCGCGCTGATTGCAGGACGCAGACGCGGCCAATCTTGGCCTCCTGAGCCTTCATGAGTATGCGCGCCGTGCCCACGGGAACGCCGTCCATATGCGCCAAAAGATGGATCGCGGAGGCGTCGAGCGCGTCACGCTCTTCCTCTACCGGCACACCTTGCTCCTCCACAAACACGGTGTGACGCAGCGCAAAGCAGGCTGCGTGATCATCTGTCTCGAAAATCATCGTGCAAAATAGTCGCGCAGAATGCGGGCATAAATCGCCTTGAGCTGGCCGATTTGCACCACGCTCACCCGCTCATCCACCTGATGCATCGTGCGCCCGACAAGGCCACATTCCACCACGGGACAGTGATCCTTCATAAACCGCGCATCCGACGTGCCACCCGACGTGGAAAGCACCGGCCGACGGCCCGTCTCGGCCTCCACCGCAGCCACGACGAGATCGGAGAACGCGCCGGGCGGGGTCACGAAACTCTCTCCCGAATTCTTCACCTCGAGCGCACCTTCCACGCCAAATTCAGCACACACAGTGTCCATCCGTTCCTGCAGCCACGTGGTCAGCGACGCGCCGGAATGGGTGTCGTTGTAGCGGATGTTGAGCGTGGCCCGGCAGGAGGCGGGAATCACATTAGTGGCCGCATTGCCCGTATCGATCGTGACCACCGCAAGCGTCGAGGGGTCAAAATGATCCGTGCCCGCGTCCAAGGGCGTCGACGAAAGCTGGTCCACCAGCCGCGCCATCGCCGGAAGCGGATTGCGCGCCCGGTCCAGATAGGCCGAATGACCCTGCTGCCCGGTGATCGTGATCCACGCATTGAGCGATCCGCGCCGCCCGATCTTGATCATCTCCCCCATCTCGTCGGGGCAGGTCGGCTCACCCACAAGACAGACGTCCATCGCCTCGCCGTGGCCCTCCATATACTCCAAGAGCGCAGTCGTGCCGTGGAGCGCGTCGCCCTCCTCATCGCCAGTAATCGCGAGGATCACGGCTCCGTCCGGCGGCGTGTCCTTTACGAAATCCACCGCAGCGGCGGCAAAGGCAGCCACGCCTGATTTCATATCCGTGGCGCCGCGCCCCCAGAGAAACCCATCCCGTATCTCGGCACCAAAAGGGGGCACGCTCCACGCAGCCTCGTCCCCCAAAGGCACCACATCCGTGTGCCCGTTAAAGCCGAAACTCCGCGCCGCTCCCTTGCCCCCCCAGCGCGCATAGAGGTTGGCGATCCCTTGCTTGTCGACGCGCGCACACTCGAAACCCGCCTGGCTCAGAAGGCGTTCCAGTAGCACCAATGCGCCGCCTTCCTCGGGCGTGACAGAGGCACAGCGCACCAGATCAGCCGTGAGCGCGACGGGATCGACGGGGGTATGGGGCATGATCATCTCCATAAGCAGAATGAGCCCATTGGCTAGCCCGGATCGCGCTCAAGAGCAACGCGCGCATTGCCCCCTTAACAGAGCCGTTAATTTTGGTTATCATACCGTTAATAATAAACCCGAGGCAGGGTAACGCAGACAGGGCCGAGCAGCCCTAACACCACCAAAGCCGCACCAAAAGCGGCTCCGCACGTGCAGCAATTCGCGCTGTCACGGGCAGCTGTTGATCCCTGCCCTCGATAAAATGAGCAGAGGCAAAGATGGTCGCAGGCGTCGAATTACCCATCAACCGCAACGCATCCGCCATGCAGATGGCCGAGGAAATGTTCGGCCCGAACGCCGATATCCGCGACGCCACCTATACCGGTGACCGCGACAGTTCGGGCATTTACACGAATGGTGATGCCATTGCACCGGGCGTCACGCCAGGTGATACGGGTGTGATGTTCTCCACCGGTGATTTGCGCGGGTTCACCAACAACAATGCCTCCCAATCCAACCTGAGTAGCAGCACCACCACCAATTCCAGCGGCCCCAACGGCGTGAACGATTTCGACATCGCCGCAGGCGCACCCACTTTCGACGCCTCCTATATCGACGTTGATTTTGTCCCTGATGGTGACATGCTGACGATGCAATTCGTCTTTTCCTCCGAGGAATATCCCGAATTCGCCACTGGCGCCTTTCAGGATTTCGTGGGCGCCTGGATCAACGGCGTGCAGGTGCAACTCAGCCTCGGTGACGGGGATGTGGACCCCAACAACCTCAATGCTGGTGCCAACCAGAACCTTTTCATCGACAACACCAACGATCAGTTCAACACCGAGATGGACGGCTTCACCGTCAACCTGACACTCAAAATTCCGGTCGTGGACGGCGAGCTGAACTCGCTGCGCATCGGGATCGCGGACGTAAGCGACAACCAATACGATTCCACCCTGCTGATCGCCGGCGGCTCGATCCAGAGCAGTGTTCTGGCCATCGATGACAGCTACCAACTCGACCCGTTCGGCAGCCGCACGGTCGACGTGCTGGCCAATGATACCAATGGCACCGCAGGCTCGCTCACCATCACCCATATCAATGGGCAGGCGGTCAGCGCGGGCGACACGGTCGTTCTGAACTCCGGCCAGTCGGTAACGCTCAACGCCGACGGCACGCTGACCATGACGGGCGACACGGACACCGAAGAGTTCAATTTCACCTACACGATCGACAATGGGCTGGGTCAAACAGACACAGGCTTTGTGTTGGTGGATAGCGTGCCATGCTTTGTCGCAGGCACCCGTGTGCAAACGCCCGACGGCCCCCGCGCGGTCGAAACCCTATGCCCCGGTGATCTGGTGATGACCCGCGATGAGGGGGCACAGCCGCTGCGCTGGATCGGAGAACGGCGCGTCGAGGCCAAGGGCGAATTCGCCCCGATTTACATCGCCGAAAACACATTTGGCCGCCACGGCCAGCTTTTCCTGTCGCCGCTGCACCGCGTGTTGATCCGCGACAGCCTTGCAGAGCTTCTGTTTGGCGAAGCCGAAGTGCTGGTCTGCGCCCGCGATCTGGTCAATGACCGCTCCGTGCGTCGCATCGAGGGCGGCAAGGTGGATTATGTCCATATCCTCTTTGACCGTCATCAGGTCGTGTTCTCCGAAGGGCTTGAGACCGAAAGCTTCCTGCCCGGCCCGCAAACGCACAACAGCTTCGAGGCCGATATCGTGGCCGAGATTTGCGCCATTTTTCCCGAGATCGATCCGGAAAAAGGGCTTGGCTATTCGCCCGCAGCACGCCGCACGCTCAAACGGCATGAGGCAAAACTACTCGCGCAAAGCTGGGCCGCCTGACATGAGAGCCAACGGGGCCTGGATCGGGATCGCGGAGCACGAGGGCGGCACCTTCCAGGCAGGCGGACTGGGCGCGGCACCCGGCGCACGCCAAGAGGAAATACTCCCCCGCGGCACGCTGATGCTGGAGACACACCTGTCGCCCGAAGGCCGTCCACAAACCTTGCTGAATTTCGCACGCGGCGCGCCTTGGACTGGAGGGCTCACGCTCAAGGCACTTCCCAATGGCGGGATTGTCTTGATCGAACAACTTGCCGATGATTTGCGTCACGCCGCCCTGCCCCACGATCTGGATGGTCGCAATGACGAAGTGCGCGTTTACTACAGCTGGGACGCCCCCGCCCGCTGGGGCCGCCTCTCGCTCGAGCATGTCGCGAAAGGCCGCATCACCAGCGTGCAAACGCCAACTCCACACCCCATGACAAGCGAAGATATGAGCATGATCTCGCGCTTTCCCGCGCGCCGCGCCATGGACCGCGATGTGAACTTTCTTGCCATCTCATCCGAGGTAGAACCACTGGGTCCAATGCCCGGCCTCACGGCCAGTGTGCCCATCGCCACACCGCGCGGCCTTGTGCCCGCCGCGCAGTTGCGACGGGGCGATACCGTGCTCACCAGCAGTGGCGCCGTGGTCCCAATCCTGCGCACCGTGGCACAACGGTTCCCCGCACGCGGCGCGCTGCGCCCAGTGCGATTGCGCGCGCCCTTCTTCGGGCTGCGTCAAGACATTCTCGTGGCCCCACATCAACGACTGGTCATCGGCGGCAGTCAGGTGGAATACATGTTTGGCACCGAGGCCGCTCTGGTGCCCGTGCGCCATCTTGTGAACGGCGCCTCCGCCTATTACGACACTGGCCACGCGGGCACATGCGCCGATACAATCACATATTACGATATTCTACTACCCGGCCATGAGGTGATCATAGCTGCAGGCTGCCCCATGGAAAGCCTCTATATCGGCCGCCTGCGCCGCGACAAACCCGCTCTGGAGGCCTCGCTTCTGGCTCCGTTCGAGCGCAACCATTTGCCCGAACATGCCCGCCCCATCTGGCCGGTGCTCAAACCGTTCGAAGCCAAGACGCTTGCCGCCCTGCGCGCGGCCTAGCTTGTCGCGCTGCCGCCACCCTCATCGAAAAACGGTGTCATCTGCGCCACAATGACCGCGTTCTCATCAAGCGCGCGCTGCATCAACTCGCGCTCCTCGTCGGATATGTCCTGGCCTTCCTCCTCGCGCTCCGCAAGGCTGCCATAGCCTGACACATCCAAAGGTGCAGTATCCGCCTGCTTCAAAATCGCCACCGTCTCGCGCACGGCTTCAGCCTCATCCACGCCGCTGGCATAGATCATCAAAGCCGCCCCCGTCGCCCCCTTCGGCAACCCGTCCCCGGCCTTGCGCCCAATCTCCACCAGCAGGGTATAGACCTGCTGGCGGCTTGGCTTTTTTGGCTTTGGGGCTTCAGTCACGCAACAACTCGTTGATCGACGTCTTTGACCGCGTCTGCGCATCCACCCGCTTCACAATCACCGCACAATAAAGGTTCACGCCATTCTTCGATGGCATCGAGCCCGCCACAACGACGGAGCCAGACGGCACCTCACCATAGCTCACAGTCCCGCTTTCGCGGTCCACGATCTTGGTCGACTGGCCGATGAACACACCCATGCCCAAAACACTGCCCTCGCGCACGATGCAGCCCTCGACCACTTCGGAGCGCGCGCCGATGAAGCAATTGTCCTCGATGATTGTTGGCCCCGCCTGCATCGGCTCCAAAACACCGCCAATACCGACGCCGCCCGACAAATGCACATTCTTGCCAATCTGCGCACACGAGCCGACCGTGGCCCAGGTATCCACCATCGTGCCGCTATCCACATATGCCCCGAGGTTCACGAAAGAGGGCATCAAAACCGCGCCCGGCGCAATGTAAGCCGACCGACGCACCACGCAATTGGGAACCGCACGGAACCCCGCCTCGGCCCATTTCGCCGCGTCCCAGTCTTTCCATTTGCTGTCGACCTTGTCCCACCAGGACCCGCCCTGAGCCGACCCGCCCTGAAGCTCCATGTCTTTCAAACGAAAGCCCAGCAAAACCGCCTTCTTCGCCCATTGGTTCACATGCCAGTTTCCATCGGGGCGCGGCTCCGCCACGCGCAGACCACCACCATCCAAAGCATCCAACGTGGCCTCGATCGCATCGCGCGTCTCGCCTTTGGTCTGGGGCGTGATCGTATCGCGCGCCTCCCAGGCCGCTTCGATTGCAGTTTCAAGTTGCGCATTGGACATCGGATAAGCCTTTCAAGAAAACGGGATCAATCCCACCCGCCTATAAGGCCCTAACCCGCCCTGCGCAATCCAGCCGCAGAGAGCCGCACCCCGCCCCACCTTCTTCTTAGCCAAAATACTCAAAAGCGCACCGGCCGCTGCCCGCTTCCCAAGGCCTGCGTCCTGCTATACCTCTGAGCCAAAACAGAAATGCCCAAGAGGACGCGCCCCATGAAAGATGACCGCACCAGCCCCTTCCGGGGCGCCCATGCCGACCGCAACACAGCCGAGCAGGTGCCCGACACGCCACAGACCCGCGCCCCGGCCTATCGCCTCGCCTTTGACGATCCAGATTTTCTGTGCCGCGACGAGCTGCGTCCCGTGCGGTTGCAACTGGAATTGCTCAAACCCGAGATGATCCTGAACGAGCGCGGCATCAGCTCCACTGTGGTCCTCTTTGGCGGCGCGCGCATCCCTGAGCCCTCAAAGAAGGACACCGCCCGCACCAAGACACTGGCAGACCTGTCAAAATATTATGACGAGGCACGCGAATTCGCCCGGCTGATGACCGAGCGCTCGCTTGGCTCTTATGGCCGGGATTATGTGGTGGCGACGGGGGGTGGACCGGGCGTGATGGAGGCGGGCAACCGCGGCGCGGATGATGCGGGCGGCGAATCCATCGGCCTCAATATCGTGCTGCCGCATGAGCAGGCTCCCAACGAATACGTTACGCCGGGTCTGTGCTTCAATTTTCACTACTTCGCGATCCGCAAAATGCACTTCCTGATGCGCGCGCGGGCGATCTGCGTCTTTCCGGGCGGCTTCGGCACGCTGGACGAGACGTTTGAGGCGCTGACCCTGATCCAGACAGACCGGATGAAGCGCATCCCCTTCTTGCTCTTCGGCGAGACGTTCTGGCGCTCCATCATCAACTGGGAGGCGCTGGCGGATGCCGGAACCATCAGCGATGAAGATCTGGAGCTTTTCCAGTTCGTCGAGACCGCCGCCGAAGCGGTGGCGATAATCGACGCCTGGGGAGACCCGGCAGATTGCTAGGCCAGCTTAGGCAGCCATATGTGCCGGAAGTTGGCAAATCGCCGAACCGTGCAACAAAGAGGTCACAATACGCCCCTCATCCGTTTCGCGGATGCCGTAGCCATATCCGCGCAGGCGGTGCTGCCATTCGCGCTCGGACACGGCCATGCGGCGCTCGCGTTCGATCAGGTTCAAAATCTCATTGGTTTGCGGTGTCATTGGTTCATTCCTAATTACTCTACGTTATGATCTCACGCTAGAATCGGACCATGGCGAGATTCCCACCCAAGTTGGGCAGGCCAGCGGTCATTTCAGGACAAGCCAGCCACAATACACGCCAGGCGTGTGGTGCGCCGTGCAGAAGCAGCGCAGGTCAGATCAAAACAGATATGAGAGAGAAACAGCCGCGCAGGGTCGCAAAGCGTCTGCGTAGCATGGACGGGTGTCGGCGTTCCCGGCGTGCGCTCAGGCGTTTCGCCTTAAACCGGCGACAGGGCTAAGCCGAAACGCCGCGCAATACATCAACCGTGTAGGCGTTTGAGACAAACGCGTGGGTCAGGCGTGTCTCGACACGCATCAAGACGGTTCTATCTCAGCCCAACATGCTGCCCGAGGGAAGCCGGCACACTTCCACGCCATGCGGAAGGGTGGTGACATACGCCCCCCGATTCGTTTGCTGCACGGCATAGCCATAGTGGCGTAGCGCTTTATGCCAATCTTGCGTGCTGCATGCATTTTGCTTTTCTTGCATCACCAAGGCCAAGACACCTGCCGTCGCCGTGGGGTCGCTGTGCACATAAACCATTCAATTGCCCTCCGTTGAAAGACCACGCTGGGCGCGAAGGTCTTACCATTCCGTAGGGGTGAGGCTCTGCCTGAATTGCGGCAGCCATAGGGAGAAAGAGGCACGGTTTCGCGGCGCGACGCTCAAATGCGAAACGATCCGCTCAACGCCGCTTCTATTTGGGCTCAGCCTTGGCTCAGCCCTGCCTCCGCTGCAATCTCGCGGCGCGATTTTCGTGCGCGCTCGGTGGCCGATTTCAGCTGACCACAAGCGGCCATGATATCCTCGCCGCGCGGGCGGCGCACCGGGCTGGCATAGCCCGCATCATGCACGATATCGGCGAATTTCTTGATCCGCTCAGGCGTGCTGCGCTCATGCGGGGCGCCGGGCCATTCGTTGAACGGGATCAGGTTGATCTTGGCCGGAATGCCCTTGATCAGCTTCACCAGACGCCGCGCATCCGCGTCGCTGTCATTCACGTCCTTGAGCATCACATACTCAAACGTGATCCGCTCCGAATTGCTCACCTTGGGATATGCCCGCAGCGCGTCGAGCAGCGTCTCGATGTTCCATTTCTTGTTGATGGGCACGAGCTGATCGCGGACCTCATCCGTGGTGGCGTGAAAGCTCACCGCCAGCTGGCAGCCGATTTCCTCCGCCGTGCGCGCAATTTCGGGCACCACGCCGGAGGTGCTGAGCGTGATGCGGCGGCGGCTCAGCTGAATTCCCTCAGGGTCCATCGCGATCTTCATCGCGTCGCGCACATTCTCGAAATTATAAAGCGGCTCGCCCATACCCATCAGAACGATATTGCTCAAAAGGCGCCCCTCTACATTCGGCGCGCCGGGCACCGGCCACTCGCCCAGATCGTCGCGGGCCACCATGACTTGCCCGATAATCTCACCGGCGCTGAGGTTACGCACCAGACGCTGCGTGCCCGTGTGGCAGAACGAACATGTCAGCGTGCAACCCACCTGGCTGGAAATACACAAGGTCCCGCGATCCGTCTCGGGGATGTAAACGACCTCGACCTCGTGCCCGCCCGCGATCCGCACCAGATATTTGCGTGTACCATCCTCACTCACCTGACGGCTGACCACCTCGGGGATTTCAATGCAAAACGTCTCGTCCAACTCGGCACGATACGCCTTCGACAGATTCGTCATCTGAGCAAAATCGCGCACGCCCCATTGATAAATCCACTGCCAGATCTGGCCGACGCGCATCTTCGCCTGCCGGTCGGGCGCACCATGCGCAATCAGCACCTCGCGCATCGCATCACGCGTGAGGCCCACAAGATTGATCTTGCCGCCCTCGGGCATTTTGCGCGGCAGGGTCAGAACATCTTGGGTGATCGGCGCTTTGGCTGTCATGACGGTCCTCGGGGTGTGAAGTGATCCGCCTGCTATATAGGATTCTGCGTCCGCGTCAAAAGAGGCGGTCGCAGGCCCGTGATTTTACCAAACGCGAAAGATCAGCGTCATGAAGGCGGCGTCGGATCACTGGCAGCGCTTTTGCGCCTCTTCCATCGCGGCGGTGTATCCCAGCAAGGAAAACGTGTCTTTGGTCTGCGTGCCCCGCGCCGACCGCGCGGTGAGAACGGCATCAGACCCACGTTTCATCGCCGCGATGATCTTGGCATCTTCGGCAGTGCTGGCGGGCCAGGCCCATTCCCCCTCGGTGTAAAGATCAAATTCAGTGCCGCCGATATTCACTTCGACATTCGATCCCGGCGCAAAGGGATAGCCGCCCGTAAAGGCCACCTGCCCGTTTACCCCCGCATCAGGGCGGAAAAACGTCATGAAGAGGATCTCGCCCCGGCGCACTGACACGACACGCCCATCGCGGCTGTTGACTGTTTCGGTCGGTGCCGACACGGCCCAGCATTCACGCGGTGTCTGTTCTTCAAAAACGCTCCAAGCGGTTTTCGCCGCCACCTGATTTGTGCTCTCGGCCTGTGCGAATGCCTGTGTCGGCACCAAAGGCGTTGCCATCAAGGCAACGATTGCCGCGCTCATGAGCGTTTGCGCGGCGCGCGAATTAAGTGATTTCATCTGTCCAGCCTCCAAGCTGTCCTAAACCTCAATGTCCGGCCCTTGCTCTGGCGGCTTTTCGCCGATCTTTGCGTGCAATGGGCCACTTTCTCTCGACACTGCAACATTAGCCTGAAACAGACCAGAAACGAAAGAATGAATTGGCGGAAACTCGCACATCACCGCATTGCTATCTTTGATGAAAGGCCTCGACATGACTCACGCAGCCCCAATGGTGGAAATCTGGCGCGGCCCCTTGGCCGAAAGCCTGCATAGCGGCCACGCCGTGATCTGTGACGCGGGCGGCGATATCGTCGAGGCTTGGGGCGATCCGCAAACGCTGATTTTGCCGCGCAGTTCGGCCAAGATGCTGCAAGCCCTGCCCCTTATGGAAAGCGGTGCGGCGGCGGCACATGGGCTGACGCCACAGCATCTCGCACTTTCATGTGCATCGCATAACGGGGCCGAGGCGCATACAACCCGCGTGAGCGCTTGGTTGGACGATCTGGGGCTTGTCGAGGGCGATCTGCGCTGCGGCCCAGATGCGCCGATGGGCGAGGACACCCGCAACGCCTTGATCCGCGCAGACGCGGCGCCCTGTCAGTTGCATAACAATTGCTCGGGCAAACATGCGGGCTTTCTCACCCTGGCCAAGCATCTCGGCGCAGGGCCTGAGTATATCGATCCCGATCACCCAGTGCAGATCGCCTGCCGTGCAGCATTCGAAGAGGTCACGGGGGCACCTTCGCCGGGATACGGCATCGATGGCTGCTCGGCTCCGAACTTCATGACCCAATTGCACAACATGGCCCGCGCCATGGCCAGTTTCGCAGCCGCCACGGATGGCGCAAACGCGCGTCAATCCGCAATGGTCGCCCTGCGCGAGGCGATGATGACCCATCCCGAGCTCGTCGCGGGCGATGGGCGCGCCTGCACCGAACTCATGCGGGCCTGCTCAGAGCCTGTAGCGCTCAAGACCGGGGCCGAAGGGTTCTTCATCGCCATTCTGCCAACGCGCAAAATTGGCCTTGCGCTCAAGATCACCGATGGGGCCACGCGGGCGGCTGAATGTGCCGTGGCGGCCCTTCTCGTACGCCTCGGCGTGCTCGATCCCGCACACCCGGCGGCCAAGCGTGTGCTCAACGCACCTATCCTGAATGCCGCAGGCCGTGTGACCGGCGCGATCCGCCCTGCCGCGGCGTTGGGCTGACGCCGGCGGTCTCGCACGACGCGTTAGGCAAATTCGCGCAGCCCATACCCCTGGAGATAGAGCAACGCCGTCAGATCGCCGTGCATCACGCGCACGTCGCACTCGGCCGCGACGCTGGGTTTCGCGTGGAGCGCCACGCCCGTCCCGGCCCGCCCCAGCATGCCCAGATCATTGGCCCCGTCGCCCACGGCGATCACATCCCCCGCGCCGATCCCGAGCCGGGCGGTGATTTCCTCCAGCGCCGTGACCTTGGCCGCACGCCCAAGGATTGGCCGCTCCACCTCACCGCTCAGCGCACCACCCGCCACGACCAGGCGATTCGCCCGGTGCTCGTCAAAACCCAGCACCTCGGCCACACGCGCGGTAAACGCCGTGAACCCGCCCGATACAAGCACCGCATAGCCGCCCTGCGCCTTCATCGTAGCCACAAGCGCCCGTCCGCCGGGCATGAAGCTGATCCGCGTCTCCAGCACCCGGTCGATCACCGCCTCGGGCAGGCCTTTGAGCAGGGCCACCCTCTCGACCAGCGCGCCTTCAAAATCAATCTCGCCATTCATGGCCCGCGCGGTGATGTCCCTCACATGCGCACCCACACCGGCTTCCTCGGCCAACTCGTCAATGCATTCCTGCTCGATCATCGTGCTGTCCATATCGGCCAGAAGCATCCGCTTGGCACGCCCCTTGGCCGCTTGCACGATCAGATCGGTGCGCAGTCCCTGCAGTTCCTCCCAGACCTGCCACCGGTTCGAAGGCATCTGCTCCAGCGAAAATTCCGCCGCCTCATCGGGGCTCAGCCACTGAACACTGCCGCCGCCCCACGCATTGCGCAGGCTTTCAACCAAAGCAGGGTCCAACGCGCCCTTGGGCGCAATCAAGGTGGCGACATACATGATCCAAAGTTTCCGATCGTAGCTGTTTCGTGTCGCCAAATGGCGCTCAAGCGGCGCTATAGCGCCATTTTCCCGCTTGCGAAAGCCCGCGCCGGGCCGTAGCCCTGCATCTGGGACACCCTTCCCCAACGAAGGGCGCTTATCTGGAAGGATAGCATCAATGACTATCGACGAACCCGGCACGCGGCCGGCAAATCCGCGTTTTTCATCCGGCCCCTGCGCCAAGCCCCCCACATTCAATGTGTCGCAACTCGCGGATGCACCCCTTGGGCGCAGCCACCGTGCCGCTGTCGGCAAAGACCGCCTGAAATCCGCGATAGACGACACGCGCGAAATCCTCGGCATCCCCGACGACTACCTCATCGGCATTGTGCCCGCCTCTGATACAGGCGCGTATGAGATGGCGATGTGGAACCTTCTGGGCGCACGCAAGACCGAAATGCTGGCGTGGGAGAGCTTCGGCGCAGGCTGGGTCACCGACGCGGTCAAACAACTGAAAATCGACGCGGAGGCGAAGACCGCCGAATATGGCGACATCGTGGATTTCAGCACGATCGATTTCGACAATGACGTCTGCTTTACGTGGAACGGCACCACCTCGGGTGTGCGCCTGCCAAGCGGCGATGCGATCCCATCGGGGCGCGCAGGCCTTACCCTGTGCGACGCCACATCGGCGGCCTTCGCGCAGGACCTCGCCTGGGACAAGCTCGACGTGACCACCTTCAGCTGGCAAAAAGTGCTGGGCGGTGAGGGCGCGCACGGGATGCTCATCCTCAGCCCCCGCGCAGTCGCGCGGCTGGAAAGCTACACACCACCCTGGCCGCTGCCCAAGATTTTCCGTCTGACGAAGGGCGGCAAGATCATCGCGGGCATCTTTGAAGGTGCGACGATCAACACGCCGTCGATGCTCGCGGTCGAGGATTATCTTCTGGCGCTCGACTGGGCCCGCTCGGTCGGTGGGCTTGAGGGGCTTATCGCCCGCGCAGATGCGAACGCGGCGGTGATCTGGGAGTTTTGCGAGAGCCGCGACTGGATCACCAATCTCGCCAATGACCCGGCCACCCGTTCCAACACGTCCGTCTGCCTCAAATTCACCGATCCGCGCATCACCGATGGGGCGGCTTTCGCCAAATCCATCGCCAGGCGGCTGGAGGCCGAAGGGGTCGCCTTCGATATCGGGGCCTACCGCGACGCGCCTCCGGGCCTGCGTATCTGGTGCGGCGGCACTGTGGAGACCGCAGATATCGCGGCCCTCATGCCGTGGATCGAATGGGCGTTCGAGACCGAGATAGCATCGCTGCCGGGCTGATCCCCGCGCCTGCGCGACACCCAACATCAACATATTCATCAAGAGAGAAGCCCAAAATGGCCCCCAAAGTTCTCGTCTCCGACAAGCTTTCCGAGACAGCCGTTCAAATCTTCCGCGACCGCGGCATTGATGTGGATTTTCAGCCCGATCTGGGCAAGGACAAAGACAAGCTGGCCGAAATCATCGGCCAGTATGACGGCCTTGCCATCCGCTCAGCGACAAAGGTCACCGAGAAGATCCTCGCCAATGCCACCAACCTCAAGGTGATCGCGCGCGCAGGCATAGGCACCGACAATATCGACAAGGTGGCCGCGTCCAAAAAGGGCGTGATCGTGATGAACACGCCTTTCGGCAACATGATCACTACGGCGGAACATGCCATCGCGATGATGTTCGCCGTGGCCCGCCAAATCCCCGAGGCGAGCGCCTCTACCCAAGCCGGGAAGTGGGAGAAATCCAAGTTCATGGGGGTGGAGTTGACCAACAAGACGCTGGGCGTCATCGGCGCAGGCAATATCGGCGGGATCGTTTGCGACCGCGCACGCGGCCTGAAGATGAAAGTCGTGGCCTATGATCCGTTCCTGACCGAGAAAAAGGCCGACAAGATGGGGGTGGAGAAGGTCGATCTCGACACGCTTCTGGCGCGGTCGGATTTCATTACGCTTCATGTGCCGCTCACCGATCAGACCCGCAATATCCTCAGCGCCGAGGCGCTGGCCAAGACCAAGAAGGGCGTGCGGATCATCAACTGTGCACGCGGCGGGCTGGTGGATGAGGCGGCGCTGGCAGAGCTGATCAAATCGGGCCATGTGGCGGGTGCGGGGTTTGACGTCTTTGCCGAGGAACCCGCAACCGAGAACCCCCTCTTCGGCCTGCCCGGCGTGGTGTGCACTCCGCATCTGGGGGCCGCCACCGCCGAGGCGCAGGAAAACGTGGCCATTCAGGTGGCCGAGCAAATGTCGGACTACCTTCTGACAGGGGCTGTGACCAATGCGCTCAACATGCCGTCCGTGACGGCGGAAGAAGCGAAGGTGATGGGGCCATGGATCAAGCTCTCGGATCATCTGGGCGCCTTTATCGGGCAGATGACAGATGAGCCGATCAAAGCCATCAACATCCTTTATGACGGGGTAGTGAGCCAGATGAACCTCGCAGCCCTCACCTCGGCCACAGTGGCGGGGATCATGAAATCGGTGAACCCGGAGGTGAACATGGTCTCGGCACCCGTCATCGCCAAGGAGCGCGGCATACAGATCAGCACGACCCAGCAGGACAAATCAGGCGCGTTCGAGGGGTATATCAAACTGACCGTGGTGACGGATCAGCGGGAACGCTCGATCGGGGGCACGGTGTTCTCGGACGAAAAGCCCCGGTTCATTCAGATCAAGGGCATCAATATCGACGCCGAGATTGGCGAGCATATGCTCTACACCACCAATCAGGACGTGCCCGGCATCATCGGGGCGCTGGGTCAGACGTTGGGCGGAAGCGGCGTGAACATCGCGAACTTCACGCTGGGCCGCGCGGCACCGGGCGGCGAGGCGATCGCGCTGCTGTATGTAGACGCACAAGTCACGCCCGAACAGGCGGCCAAGCTTCACGAGACAGGCCTCTTCCAGCAAATCAAACCGCTGCACTTCGACGTGGGCTAAACCTTGCCGCGCCTTCCGCCGCGGCCCATAGTGAGGGCGGGAGGCGCGCATGGACAAAGAACTCAAAGAGGCGGTCACGGCCCGGCGCGCGGATATGGTCGCACTGTGTCAGGACTTGATCCGTATCCCCACGCTCAACCCGCCGGGCGAGAATTACCGCGAAATCTGTGACTATCTCGACCGCCGCCTGAAGCGCGCAGGATTTGAGACCCATCTGATCCGCGCCAACGGCGCACCCGGCGACAGCGAGCGCTACCCCCGCTGGAACATTATCGCCCGCCGCGAAGGAAAGCGCCCCGGCGAATGTGTGCATTTCAACAGCCATATCGACGTGGTGGAAGTGGGCCACGGCTGGACCTTCGATCCGTTCGGCGGGACGGTTGCGGATGGCAAGATCCATGGGCGCGGGGCCTGCGATATGAAGGGCGGCTTGGCTGCGTCCATCATCGCGGCAGAGGCCTTTATCGCCACCTGCCCGGACTATGCCGGCGCCATCGAGATCAGCGGCACGGCGGACGAGGAATCGGGCGGCTTTGGCGGCGTGGCCTATCTTGCCGAGAACGGCTGGTTTACGCCCGAACGCGTGCAGCACGCCATCATCCCCGAGCCGTTGGGCAAGGACCGTATCTGCCTTGGTCACCGCGGCGTGTGGTGGGCGGAGGTGGAGACAAAAGGCGAGATCGCACATGGCTCCATGCCGTTTCTCGGCGATTGCGCCGTGCGCCATATGGGGGCGGTTCTCGACGAGATGGAGCGCAGCCTTTTCCCCGCGCTCGCGGCCAAACGAACCGACATGCCCGTGGTCCCCGACGGGGCCAAGCAATCCACGCTCAACATCAACTCAATCCATGGTGGTGCGTCCGAACAGGCGCTGGATTACACCGGCCTGCCCTCGCCTTGTGTGCCGGACCGTTGCCGCATTGTGATCGATCGCCGTTTTCTGATCGAAGAGCGGATCGAGGATGTGGAGGCCGAAATACGCGCCCTTCTCGACGGGCTCAGCGAAACCCGCGCGCGCTTTGACTATGACATCCGCGAGTTGCACCGGGTCCTTCCCAGCATGACCGAAAAGACGGCCCCCATTGTGGCCACCGTCGCAGGCGCAATCGAGACCGTTCTGGGGGCGGCACCGGATTATGTGGTCAGCCCAGGCACCTATGATCAGAAACATATCGACCGTATCGGCAAACTGAAGAACTGTATCGCCTACGGGCCCGGTATCCTGGATTTGGCGCATAAACCGGACGAATATGTCCGCATTGACGATATGGAACAGTCCGCGCAGGTGATGGCACTGAGCCTTGCAGCGCTTTTAGTGCCCGCGGGCGCGTGAAACTCGGGCGATTGGTCAGGGGCGCTGGGCGCAGGTGCCTCCGGCGGGAGTATTGGCGCTAAGAAGAAAGCACGGGGTCAGGCTTCAACCGCGATGTTGTCGATCATGCGCACGCCTGCGAGCCACGCGGCCGCAAAGAGGCGCGCGGGACGGGTTGGGGCGTCGAGCAGGGTCAGATCGTCATTGGCACGCAGCTCAAGATACTCGGTCTTCGTGAAATCAGAAGCCTCGAGGCGGCGCAGGGCGGCGGCGTGCAGATCGGCCATGGGCACGCCTGAAAGGAGGCCTTGGGCGATCTTTTCCATTTCCTCAAAGAGGATCGGTGCCTTGGCGCGCGCGCGGTCCGACAGCAGAAGGTTTCGTGAGGACATGGCGAGCCCGTCCATCTCGCGGATCGTTGGGCAGCCATGCACTGTGATGGGGATATCCAGATCGCGGGCCATGCGGCGCACGACCTGAAGCTGTTGAAAATCCTTCTCACCAAAAAACGCATCCGTGGCGCGGCTTTGAGTGAAGAGCTTGGCGACCACCGTGGCGACCCCCTCGAAATGGCCGGGGCGGTGGATGCCGTCCATCACATCGGTGAGGCCTGCGACCGATACGGTCGTCGCGAAGCCTGCCGGATAGATCACGTCACCATCCGGCACGTAGATCGCATCGACCTCGAAACGCTCAAGCTTGCGGGCGTCTTCATCCTCGGTGCGGGGATAATTGGCCAGATCTTCGGGCGTGTTGAACTGTTTGGGATTCACGAAGATCGTCACAATCACATGATCACAGCGCTCTTTTGCCGCCGCCACCAGCGACAGATGCCCATCATGCAGCGCGCCCATGGTCGGCACAACGCCAATCCGAACCCCGGCGCGCACCCATGGCTCGGATAGCGCGCGGAGGGCGGCGAGGTCTCTCACAAGGGGCGCAATCATTTTTTGGCGGCCTTGGCCGGGGCCGCATCCGCGAATGTGTGCTCGGGCGCGGGGAAGCTACGCGCGCGGACCTCGGCGGCGTATTCGGCGATAGCGGCCTCGCCCGCCTCTCCCAACTCTGCATAGCGTTTTACAAATTTCGGCTTGAACGCGGTGAAGAGCCCCAGCATGTCATCCACGACGAGGATTTGCCCGTCACAGCCCGCCGACGCACCGATGCCGATGGTGGGGATCGTCAGTTCGGCCGTGATTTTATCCGCAAGGCTCGCGGGCACCTTCTCCAGCACCACACTGAACGCACCCGCATCCGCCACGGCATGGGCATCACGCATCAGCGCCTCGGTCTGATCGCCGCGTCCCTGCACCTTGTAGCCCCCCAGCGTATTGATCGATTGCGGCGTGAGGCCGATATGCGCCATCACAGGCACGCCGCGCGCCACCAAAAAAGCGATTGTCTCGGCCATATGCGCCCCACCTTCAAGCTTTACCGCCGCTGCTCCCGTCTCGGCCATAATCCGGGCCGCATTGGCAAAGGCCTGCGCCGGGCCCTGCTCATAGCTGCCAAAGGGCATATCGATCACCAGCATCGCCTTTTGCAACCCGCGCGCCGCCGCCTGCCCGTGCAGGATCATCATCTCCATCGTCACGCCCAGCGTTGAGGGCAGGCCATGCAGCACCATCCCCACGCTGTCGCCCACAAGGACGAAATCGCAGTGATCATCCATCATGCGGGCCGTTGGCGTGGTATAGGCCGTGAGGCTGACGATGGGCGACACGCCCTTCATCGCGCGAATATCGTCCGGCATCGGGGCGGTCTTGCGGGCGGTGGCGCTCATGGTGGCGATCCCTTCAGTCAATGTTGCGCGCTGCCTTAGCGTCTTTGGTGGTCATGATCCACCCTTACACGCGGCCATGCAAGCGGCGCGCGCCATGGTCACGTTTGCGCGCATGACGCAGGATGCGGGTTGTGATCCGCCACCGCGGCACTAACATTCAGATTGTTTTCCCCGAACCCCGGAGTGCACTTCATGCGGCCCAACCTCGCCTGCCTTTGTCTCTGCCTCACACTTTGCGCCTCAGTGTTTGCAGCACCAAAGGCCGGTGCGCAGAGCGATATGACAGCGACGCGCAGCGAGATCATCACCCTTCTGGGCCGCATATACGAGGGCGAGGTGCTGCGCGGGGAGCTTGAGGGGCTCGGCTTTCGCGGCCAGAACCTGAGCCTTGCCATGGGTCAGGTGCAACGGATCATGCGCGATCCGGTAGTTGCAGGCTATATCGCGGACCGGGTTTTAGCCGTCCAAAGCGGGGCGTCCATCCCGATGTCACAATCGCAAGGGTTGCTCTGGGGGTTGGTTGATCAGGGCGTGGGGCATCTACCCCTGCGCGATCTGCGCTATTATTATCTCGTGGAGAAAACCGTGCTGAACGCGATGCCGACGCGGCAATGCGGCCTTGCAGTGCGCGAGCGGCTGAGGCCCGAACAACTGTCGGACGCCACGGCGCAGGTGGCCGCACGGCTCAACACCAACGCGCTTGAGAATTACTACCGGATTCAGCTAGAGGCCGCCAAAGCAGGTGCACGCCGCGGACCAGCCACCATGACAACCGCCCGCGCACAGGCCGCAGAGGATAGGATCTTCAGCGCGCTGACCGAGCGCCTCGCCACTGATCCAGACGCACCGCGCCTGATCGCGGCCTTCGCCGATCTCGACCGCGCGAGCAACCGCAATGCCTGTGCTGCGGGACGGGTGTTCATCGACACGGTCCTGACCCTTGAGGGACAGGAATTGCGCGATGCGTTGGTCTATCTCAGCCAGCCCACATTGCGATAACCGATTGCGCCCGCCGCTACGTCCGACCACTCTGGCGGCATGACTGCCCCATTGCGCATCCCCAACCGGCAAGCCCGGCACCTCTGGCTCTGGACCAACGGCCTGAGCACGCCGGGCACGGGCGCGCCGGATGTCATGGCCCTGATCCGGCAGATCGGGTTCTTGCAGATCGACACGATCCGCAATGTCACCCGCGCGCACAATCACATCCTGTGGTCGCGCAACCAAAATTACCGCGAGGGGATGCTATGGCCGCTTCTGGGCCGGGACCGCGCGCTCTTTGAGCATTTCACTCATGATGCCTCGCTCATCCCGATGGAGATCCTCCCCCTCTGGCAGCGGCAATTCCGCAGGCTGGGTGACAAGGTCGCCCAAAGCGATTGGTATCGCTCTGGGCTGGGGCAATCTGAAATCCGCGCCATCCGCGCCCGGATCGAGGCCGAGGGGCCGCTGTCCACCCATGCGTTTGATACCAAGGCCGCAAGCCGCGAGATGTGGGCGCGCCCGCCGCATAAAAAGGCGCTTGATCAAATGTGGTATGCGGGCGACCTCGCCACATGCCACCGCGAGAATTTCGTGAAGTTCTACGATCTGGGCGACCGCGTTTTCCCCACGCAATTGCCCCGCAATTTGGCCGAGACCGAACAGGCCGATGCGCTGTGCGACCATGCTCTGGACCGGCTCAGCATGGGCACCGTGGGCGAGGTGCAACGTTTCTGGGCCGCGATGGGCGCGAATGAGGCGCGTGATTGGCGCGCGCGGCGCAATCTTGTGCCGCTGGAGGTGCAAGCTGCAGATGGGCAATGGACCGCCGCCCTCGCCCCCGCCGATATCGAAGCACGGCTCGCAGACCTGCCCGCCCCCACATCCCGCCTGCGCCTCCTGAACCCGTTTGATCCCGCAATCCGCGACCGCACCCGGCTGGAGCGGCTCTTCGGGTTCGACTACCGCAACGAGATGTTCGTTCCCAAAGACAAACGCCGCTGGGGTTATTACGTCTACCCGCTGCTCGAAGGGGACCGTTTTGTGGGCCGCATCGAACTCAAGGCCGACCGCGCCGCCGGATGGCTTCGCATCACAGGGTTCTGGCCGGAACCGGGCACAAAATGGAGCGCCGCGCGCCGAGCAAAGCTCGATGCGGAAATTAGCCGCTTCGCCAGAATGGTCGACATCAACCGAATGGAATGGGCCGCACCCCAGAGCGAGGATCAAACAACCAAAGGAGACACCTCATGCGCCTGAAAGGGAAAACCGCCATTATCACGGGCGGCGCCAGCGGCTTTGGTGCCGGGATCGCGCGGGCGTTCGCCACCCAAGGCGCACAGGTCTGCATCGTCGATCTGAACGGTGCCGGGGCCCAGGCATTGGCCGCCGAGATCGGTGCCACCGCGTGCACCGTCGATGTGAGCGACGGTGCCAGCATCAAAACAATGGCCGCCACCACCGACACCACATTCGGCACACCCGATATCATCGTGAACAACGCGGGCATCACCCACCTACCGGGCTTGGCCGAGCACATCACCGAAGAAGATTTCGACCGCGTCTTCGCCGTGAATTGCAAATCGGTCTATCTGATGGCCCAACAATTCCTGCCCGCCATGAAGGCGCGCGGCAGCGGCGCAATCCTCAACATCGCCTCCACCGCCGGGGTCAGCCCCCGCCCCCGGCTCAATTGGTATAACGCCTCTAAGGGCTGGATGATCACGGCGACCAAGGCGCTGGCGGTTGAGCTCGCGCCCGCCGGTATCCGCGTCAACGCCCTCAACCCTGTGGCGGGCGAGACACCGCTACTGCCAAGCTTCATGGGCGGCGACACGCCCGAAATCCGCGCAAAATTCCTCGCCACCATCCCAATGGGCCGCTTTTCCACGCCTGAGGATATGGGCCACGCCGCCACATATCTCTGCTCGGACGAGGCGAGCATGATCACAGGCGTCTGTATGGAAGTGGATGGCGGGCGCTGTATCTGAGGTGCACCCAAACCCGCTGACCGCTGGGCGCAGCTCACCCGAAAGGCGGCTCGGGATAGACCACTTCGCTGAGGTAAAGCCCATGCGGCGGCGCCACGGTCCCACAGGCCGCCCGGTCGCGCGCCTCCAACGCACGGGTCACGTCATCCGGACCCCAGCCGCCCCGCCCGACCCGCTCCAGCGTGCCCACAATGCTACGCACCTGATTGTGCAAAAAAGAGCGCGCCCGGATATGAAACCTCACCTCGCGCCCGCCCCGCACCGCCAAATCCTCGATCTCAATGGCATCCAGCGTCTTTACCGGGCTCGCCGCCTGACAAATGGTCGAGCGGAACGTGGTGAAATCATGATGCCCGATGAGCCGCGCCGCGCCTGCCCGCATCGCGTCTACATCCTGATTTTCCGGCACCTGCCAGACCAGCCCCGCCTCATGTGTGGCAGGCGCGCGCCGCATCAGCATCCGGTAGACATAGCGCCGCTCCAGCGCCGTGAACCGCGCATGCCAATCGCTTGCCACATGCGCGCAATCCACAATCGCGATCGGCGCGGGCTTCAGATGATGGTTGATCGCCCCCATCAGACGAAACGGTGTCCATTCCTTTCGCAAATCGCAATGCGCGACCTGCCCCCAGGCATGCACCCCTGCATCCGTCCGACCTGCCGCCGAGATAAGATGCGGACCGGGCTCGATCCGGCCCAACGCGGCCTCGATCGCTCCCTGCACAGTCGGCATGTCAGGCTGTCGCTGCCACCCGGAAAAAGGCGCGCCGTGATACTCGATTTTAAGGGCAAATCTCTCCATCCCCCGCACCTAGCGCAATTCGCAGCCCGCGAAAACCGCCCGCGCTTTCTTCTTGGCTCAAATACTCCCGCCGGAGGCTCCCGGCCCACACAGACCGCCCCGCAAGGGGGAAAGCCCCGCCCCTGTGCCCCCTAGAATCCGAGCGCCCGCACAGCTATCTATGGTGTCGGGCCAAGTGTCGGCACGCAAAGAAAAAGGGGCGGCGATGATCGGCGCAGTGGCAGACGGGCTGACCCGCGGGATCGACCGCATATCGGACGCAGTCTCCGGCGCGTTTTTCGAGCCGGTGATCCGCATCGGCGTGACAGGGCTCGCACGCTCGGGCAAGACGGTGTTTATCACCTCACTGATCGCCAACATGCTGGAGCGCGGCCGCATGCCGGGCCTCACCGCCGTCGCCGAAGGGCGCATCACCGCAGCCTTTCTGCAGCCGCAGCCCGATGACACAATCCCACGCTTCGCCTATGAGACACACCTCGCCGCCCTCACCGCAAACACACCCCATTGGCCCGAAAGCACCAGCGCCGTGTCCGAACTGCGCCTCAGCCTGCGGGTGCGCCCCAATGGGCTTCTGGCAGGGCTCAGCGGGCCCCACACGGTGCATATCGACATAATCGATTACCCCGGCGAATGGCTCCTTGATCTGGGGCTGATGGACAAAACCTATGCAGATTGGGCCGCCGAGACACTGAATGCGATGGGGACACGCGCAGAAGGCACCAAAGCCTTGACCGCGCTTGAGGCCGCAGACCCGCAAAGCGCATGGGAGGAGCCGCAAATCGCCAGCCTCTGCGCGGCCTTCACCACCTATCTCCACGCCGCGCGGGCCGCAGGCTATAGCGGTATAGCGCCGGGTCGCTTCCTTCTGCCCGGCGAGATGGCAGGCTCCCCCGCTCTTACCTTTGCACCACTTCCAGCCAGGCAAAGCCACGGTCGCCGCAGCCTCTGGCGCGAGATGGAGCGGCGCTACAACGCCTATAAATCACAAGTAGTCACGCCCTTCTTCCGCGATCATTTCGCCCGCATCGACCGGCAGATCGTTCTGATAGACGCTTTGGGCGCGATCCATGCGGGGCCCCGCGCACTGGCCGATCTGCGCCGCACGATGGCCGATATCCTTGCCGCCTTCCGTCCCGGTCAGAACGCCTTTCTCAGCCGCCTTCTGATGGGCCGACGGGTGGAGAAAATTCTCTTTGCCGCGACCAAGGCGGACCACCTGCACCACAGCCAGCACGCCCGCCTCACCGGCATCATGGAGGCGCTGACCAGCGAGGCGCGGGCCCGCGCGAACTTTCAGGGGGTCGAGACGGCCTCGCTCGCCATGGCCGCGTTGCGCGCCACGGTGGAGGAGACGCGCAAGCACGAAGGCGCGGAACTCGATTGTGTGCGCGGCACGCTTCTGGAGAGCAGCAAACAAGCGGCGTTTTATCCCGGTGATCTGCCCGAAAACCCCTCAACCCTGATGAGTGCGGCAGAGGATGGCGCAGCAGAGTGGCTCGATGGCGACTACCAGATCATGAAATTCGCCCCCGCCCGGCTGACGCTGAAGCCGGGCGAGGGGCCGCCGCATATCCGGCTGGACCGCGCCGCACAGTTCCTGATCGGTGACAAGTTGTGAGCGCCCCGTGTCGTGCACGCCTCTGGCATGTCCCGCATATGGCGCGCATCCTTTGGCGCTTCGGACACTCGGCCGCTTGGCTGCCGCGCGTGCGCTCGCGCCGCACGGATCTCGCGGTGATGACACGGATCACTCGGCGTGGTTGGGTGCAGCTTATCCGAGATGGGCGTAGACCTGCGGCGTTTATCGCCCGCGATGGTGCACTTATCCACGCGCTCTATGTCGATCCACGCGCCCAGCGCCGTGGGCTGGGACGCACGCTTTTGCGCGACGCCAAGAGCCGCAGCACGCGGTTGGAGCTCTTCGTGGCCGAGGCGAACGCGCCCGCCCGGGCGTTTTACGTGGCCGAAGGCTTCGCCGAGGCTGCCCGCACAGATGGCACGCGCAATGACGAACACCTGCCGGAAATCCACATGATCTGGCAGCTTGAAACACAGCCCGCACCCACGCCCCGGAGCACCCCCGAATGAATAAACGCAAAGGCCCTGTTCTGATCGATCTGGAGGCGTCCGGCCCTGCCCCGACCCCTGCCGAGGCCCCTCCTGTGCCCGAGCCCGATCTGCCCACCCCGCCCGAGGGTCGCGCGATGCAGACTGCAGCAAGCCTTGCGGCGCGGCGCCCTTCGCGTCTGGCGCGGCTCTTCTGGGGTCTGGCGCTGGCCTTTGTGGGCGCTGTGATTTCCATTGCCGCGTGGGATTTCGCCACCGGGTTGATGACGCGGATACCCGTGCTGGGCTATGCGGTGACGGGGCTGGGGGCGGCGCTTTTGCTGGTGCTGGTGCTGATCGCGCTGCGCGAAGTGGCGGCCTTCTCCCGGCTCCGGCGGATGGATGATCTGCACCGCGCGGCGGATTCAGCGCTGGCAGCGGATGACCTCAAAGCCGCGCGCAAAGTGGTGGGCGGGCTCACCCGCCTCTACGCCGCACGTGAGGATACGGCCTGGGGCCGCGAACGTCTGGCCGAGCGTCAGGCCGAGCAGTTTGACGCCTCAACGCTTCTGGCACTGGCCGAGGATACGCTCCTCGCCCCCCTCGATGCCGCCGCCGAACGTGAGGTGGAGGCCGCCGCCCGGCAAGTCGCCACGGTGACAGCCCTTGTCCCGCTTGCACTGGCCGATGTGGTGGCCGCGCTCACATCGAACCTGCGGATGATCCGGCGCAT
>JBASXE010000526.1:0-1629 GCA_049276875.1 Roseovarius sp.
CACCTCCGGCACCGCCACGACAAATCGCGTGCCGCCCTCGCCCAATCGCGCCAATTGCCGCCGCACCTCATCCGCGATGTTCCAGGGCAGGATCACCACGTAATCCGGCGCCGTCCGATCCAAGACCTCGGGGGCCATGATCGGGATATGGCTGCCCGGCATCACCTTGCCCTGCTTTGACGGGGCCGCGTCGCAGATAAATGGCAACAGATTAGGCTTCACCCCGCCGTAATTCAAAAGCGTATTCCCCTTGGCCGCCGCGCCATACCCGGCAACCGTCTTTCCATCCCGCTTTGCTTCGAGCAAGAATCGCAGCAATCCATCCTTCACCGCATCCGCGCGTGACTGGAACCCGCCGTAAAAGGCCAGATCGTCCATGCCTCGCGCGCTCTCCTCCGCCAGGACCGCGCGGGCGGCTTCTGTCTCGGGATGGATTGCACCCAAATGGCAGCCATACACCCGGAGGCTTCCGCCATGGGTGGGCAATTCTTCCACATCGAACACCCGCAGCCCCGCCGCCTCAAAAACACGCGAGACGGTCAGCAGCGACAGATATGAGAAATGCTCGTGATAGACCGTGTCAAACTGGCAGAATTCCACCAAACGCATCAGATGCGGGAATTCGAGCGTAATCACCCCCTCGGGTTTTAGCGCGGCGGCCAGACCTTGGGTGAAATCGTTGATGTTAGGCACATGGGCATAGACATTGTTGCCCGCGATCAAGTCCGCCGCGCGTCCCTCCTCCGCAAGCCGCGCGCCCAGTGCCGCACCGAAAAACTCCCTCATCACGGGAATGCCCAAAGCATCGGCCGCCGCCGCCGTGCTGGCCGTAGGCTCGATCCCCAGACAGGGCACACCCGCAGCAACAAAGTTCTTCAACAAATATCCGTCGTTCGAGGCCACTTCGATCACATGGCTCTCTGCACCCAAACCAAACCGCGCGATCATCGCATCGGTGTAGCGCGCCGCATGATCAAGCCAGCTCTTCGAAGTCGACGAGAAATAGGCATACTCGGCATCAAACAGGCTGTCGGCCTCGGTGAAATCCTCGGTCTGCACCAGCCAGCAGCTATCGCAGACCCTCAGCCGCAGCGGGAATGTCATCTCAGGCCCATTCAACCGTTCCGGCGACAGGTAGGCATTGGACGGCGGCGCATGTCCGAGGTCCAGGAACACATGCGGCAAAGGCGTCTTGCAATGGCGGCAGACGGGTAGGGTCATGCGGGTATCGGCTCCAACTCGTCCAACTGCGGAAAACCCCGATCACGAACCGACATGTCCGTGACCGGCAAAGGCCATGAAATTCCAAGACGGGGATCGTCCCACTTCACGCCCCCCTCATGCGCCGCGCTATAGGGGGCAGAATGGAAATACAACATCTCCACGTCATCACTCAGCGTCTGAAAGCCATGGGCGAAACCCTCGGGAACGCAGATCATGCGGCGGTTGCCATCGTCAAGCCGCTCGCCATGCCAGTGGCCATAGGTCGCGGAGCCAAGGCGCAGATCGACGATCACGTCGAAAATCGCCCCACGCGTGCAGCGCACCAGCTTGGTCTCTGCCATCGGCGGGCGCTGGAAATGCAGGCCCCGGATCGTACCCGCCTTTGCGCTGAAGGAGATATTGCAT
>JBASXE010000527.1:0-1628 GCA_049276875.1 Roseovarius sp.
GGCCAGCGTGGCGGTCCAAGAAGCGTTCCCTGGTGAGACGGTTGCGATCGCGATGTCGGGGATACCCGACGGGGTCACCGCTGATGACACGACGATCCTTGGCATCCGGCTGGACGACACCGTCATCAACTCGTGGACCTGGACCGACGACACGGTCAGCTTCACCATGCCCGACGGCACTGGGCGGCACGCGGTGATTCTCCAACTCAACGGCGGGAACGAGATCAATGCCGGCTACCTGAACCACCAGCCTTCCCTCAACGTTGGCTACACCGGCTTCGGAACTGTGACCGTCGATGACTCGGCCCTCTCCACTCTGTATGTCACCAATGACGCCGCTCAGGCAGTGACCTTCGGGCCAGGCGCACTGGTCATTTCCGGGGACGACAGTGGCGACTTCACCCTCATCAATGACAACTGCTCTTCAAACACGCTGGCGCCCGCTGCAAGTTGCACAGCACAAATTGAATTCCTCCCAACGGCAGCCGGTTCCCGCTCGGCAATCCTCACAATTGTCAGCGATGCCTACGACTCTCCAGCTGTCGCCAATCTGACAGCGGTTGCCTCGGCGTATCCGCTCCCGCCAGGGTGTCCGGCTACGTCCAACTACGTGATCAATCTGCTCTACCTGATCCGGACGGATGGCGAAGGCCACTATGCCGATGGCACGCAGTATCTCGGCCCGTCCCCGACGATGGGTGTGCAGACTCTCAATCTGCCGGGTAGCACACAGTTTGACCTGCGCCAGACCGTCTCCACCGATGACTCTCAGGCGACCGTCATCGCCACCAGCACGGGAAGGATCGGTGGATCGACTCAAACAATTGACAGACGTGAGTACGGCATGGGCTACGTGATGAACTACGGAACTCGCTACTACGTCTCCTATCGGCTACTCGATCTTGCTGGAAACACGCTGGCCTGCTCGCCGGTGGTCTCCTTCAAGTCTGCGTTGACGGACGCATCGGCATACGTGCAAGCGAACTATGTCGACCGGACTTACCCGGTCAATACGAACTACAACACTAAAGGTGTGGGAGTTCGGCTTGGCTTCGGCTGCAGTGGCGGCGGGATAGTTGACTGTCTGATGTTCCTTGGCGCGAACCCCTATGCTCCTGGCGGGCTGTTCTACCAAGCGCCGGATGCTCCAGTGGTCGGCAGTGTCCAATCACCGACCGATGACAGCATCGCGATTGAGATCAACGTCAGCGACCTTCCGGAAATCGCCGAGGTCCAGTTCACCACCGACGATGGCAGCACGTGGGATCGCGGCAAGGTGCAGTTCACCACGGTTGACGACTCCAGCCTCAACGATGCAACCCCGAAGGCGGACATTCGAGCTGGCAGTGGAACTGTGGTCATTCAGGCCCCGTCCAGCGGTGGGGCACTTTCCCCCTCATCGACGTACAAGGTTCGGGTCAGAAGCGTGAACAACGATCCCGGCAACGCCGAAGTTCCTTTGACGACCCTGTATGGGACCGCCACCAACACAATCTGTGTACAGCCAGGAACCGGGCAAGTCTCCTGCCCGGCCACCCCTCCGCCTGGCGGCGGTGGTGGTGGAGGTGCACCTGCGCCGGTTGAGCCTTCGCCGTCTCCTGATCCGTCTCCGGTTCCGAGTCCGGGGC
>JBASXE010000528.1:0-1610 GCA_049276875.1 Roseovarius sp.
CATCCATGCCCGCTGCCTCATGCCTTCCTGACACCGCAGATTGTGGTTTGACGGAAATTGAGACCGAGGCGATCGAAATGTTCATCGGGTTTTTTAAACTGATCGGCCTGCCGAAGTCAGTGGGGGAGATTTACGGGCTGCTTTTTGTGAGTAGGGAACCGCTGGCGATGGATCGGATCATGGCCAAGCTCGGGTTGAGTCTCGGGGCGGCGAGTCAGGGGCTCAAGGTGTTGAGGTCTGTTGGGGCTGTGAAGCCTGTGTATGTGCCCGGCGCGAGGAAAGACCACTATGCTGCGGATCTGGAGCTTAGCCGCTTTGCCACAGGATTCATCAAGGAGGAACTGCAGCCGCGGATCACGCAGTCGAAAGAGCGGATCGCGCGGATGCGGGAACTCTCGGAGGAGATGGATGACGAGGAAAAAGAGTCCACCGAAATGCGCCTACAGCGGCTTCAACACTGGCTCAATCGCGCCGACAAGGTGCTGCCTTGGATCTTGAGGTTTCTCGTGAGGTGACAAGCATGGCGGGGTCTCGGGACTCCGCGAATTTTTCCTGTGAACCACGGGAGGACAGTTTGGCGAAGCTAGTGGACCGGTGGGAAAAACCCGCCGATGACCAAAGGCGGCAGCATGCTCACCTCTTGCGCGGCACGCATGGAAATGAAACGGGCTGCAAGACGATTTTGAGCGAGCTTCGCCGTGGGGCGTGCGGCCAAGCTTCGCGAGGAAAACCAAGCGAGACCATCGCAACCCTGACATTGAATTTTCTATGACAAAATATCCCACCAAAATCGATGGAGCGTTTCTGCTCCGGCCCCGGGTTTTTGGAGACGCGCGCGGTTTTTTCTTGGAGAGTTGGAACAAGGAAACCTTTGCCAAGCTGGGCATTGATGTGGATTTCGTGCAGGACAACCACAGTCGATCTTCGAAGTATGTCCTTCGCGGGCTTCACTACCAGAGCGGTGCGGCCGCGCAGGGCAAGCTCGTGTGGGTCACCTCCGGCACGGTGTTCGATGTGCTGGTGGACTTGCGCGAAAGTTCTCCAACCTTCGGGGCGTGGGACGGTTACATGCTCACAAGCGAAGCGCACGAGCGGCTCTGGGTGCCGCCGGGTTGTGCGCATGGATTTCTGGTGCTGAGCGAGGTGGCGGATTTCCACTACAAGTGCACGAACTATTACCGACCTGAGACCGAGCAGGCGCTGCTTTGGAATGACAATGCCGTGGGCGTGGAATGGCCGCTGCCCGTCGGGATCGAGCCGCTTGTTTCTCCCAAGGATGCCTCTGCGGCGAGTTTTGCGGATTGCGAGAAATACCCATGAGGGGAGATGCCGACAAAGCCAAGTTGGAGGCTTTCATTGATGCGCTCGGCAAGCGGGTGAGGGGACCAGGCACGATTTATTTAACCGGTGGCGCTACAGCCTTGCTCTTCGGATGGCGTGATAAAACCATCGATGTCGACCTCAAGGCGGATCCCGAGCCGCCCGGTTTTTTTGAAGCGATTGCCGAGCTTAAGGAAACACTCGACACGAATGTGGAACTTGCCAGTCCCGATCTTTTCATTCCTGAGGTGCCGGGATGGCGTGATCGGAGCGTTTTCATTCGAAGGGTT
>JBASXE010000529.1:0-3132 GCA_049276875.1 Roseovarius sp.
GCGCGGCCCGGTCAATACGGCGCCCGTGCGGCTTTGGAAGCCCCGGTGGGCGATAAGGTCTGGTTCGCCGGTGAGGCGCTGGGTGGCGATTACACGGGCCTTGTGAGCGGCGCGTATTTCAGCGGCAAATCAATGGCACAAAGGTTGGTGGAGGCCGGGGCTGCGGAGTGACCGGCGGCTCTCACCGCCCACCATCGCGCCAGCGGTTCGCAATGGGATAGCGCCGGTCGAGCCAGAACGCCTTCTTGCTCAGCCGCGTGCCGGGCGCGGACTGGAAGCGCTTGTATTCGCTGATATAAATCAGATGCTCGACACGCACCGCATCCACGCGGTCAAACCCGGCGGCGACGCAATCGGCAATGCTGCCGTCCTGGTCCACTAGGATTTCCAGTATCCCGTCCAGCGCCGGATAATCGGGCAGAGAATCGCTGTCTTTTTGATCCGCACGCAGCTCTGCCGTGGGCGCTTTGTCGATCACGCGGGGCGTGATCACCTCGCCGCCTGGTGCCAGCATCCAGTCGCGGTGGTTGGCATTGCGCCAGCGGCATATCTCGAACACCCGCGTTTTATACATATCCTTGATGGGGTTATACCCGCCCGACATATCGCCATAAATCGTGGCATAGCCCACCGCGACCTCGGATTTGTTTCCCGTGGTCAAAAGCATCTCACCGAACTTGTTGCTCATCGCCATCAGGAGCAGTCCGCGCAAACGCGATTGGATATTCTCCTCGGTCACATCCGGCTCGGTTCCTTCAAACAAAGGCGCGAGCGTGGCCGTGATCGCCGCGCGCCCCTCAGTGATCGGCACAAAGTCATAACGACAGCCCAGCGCTTCGGCTACGGTCTTGGCATCTTCCAGCGAATGCTCTGACGTATATTCCGAGGGCAGCATCACACAGCGCACATTCTCAGGCCCCAGCGCATCCGCCGCGATGGTAGCCACAATCGCCGAATCGACCCCGCCCGACATGCCCAGAAGCGCACGTGAAAAGCCCGTCTTGCGGAAATAATCCCGCAGGCTGAGGACCATAGCGTGATAATCCTGCTCATGACTATCCGGGATATGCGCCAGCGCGCCCTTTTCTGCCCGCCAGCCATCGGACCCGCGCACCATGTCGAGATGCGCCACCGCCTCTTCCATCACCGGCATCTGAAGCGCCAAAGCGCCACCCGGGTTGAGCACGAATGAGCCCCCGTCAAAAACCTGATCATCCTGCGCGCCCACGAGGTTGAGATAGATAAGCGGCAAATCCGTCTCCACCACGCGGCTCACCATATGGCTTTGCCGCGTGGACAGCTTCCCGCGGTAATAAGGCGAGCCATTGGGCACAAGAAGAAACTCCGCGCCCGTCTCGGCCAGCGTCTCGGGCACGTCCGGGTGCCAGCTATCCTCGCAGATCGGGCTGCCGATGCGCACACCGTCCACCGTGTAAGGCCCCGAGAGAGGGGCGGAGGCGTAAAGACGCACCTCGTCGAAAACGGTCTCATTGGGCAGGTTATGCTTGCGCACCACGGCGGAAACCGCGCCGCCCTGAAGGATGTAATAGGCGTTGAAAAGCTCCGCTCCCTCAAGCGCCGGGCCGCCGATGGCAAGGGCTGGCCCCTCGGCACAGTCTTTCGCCAAGGTCTCAATCGCCGCAATGGCGGCCTGATGGAACACGGGCTTCAGGATCAAATCCTGCGTATTATATCCCGTGATGAACATCTCGGGCAGCGCCACCAGATCGGCGCCAGCGGCACGCCCCTCGTTCCACGCATCCCGCGCGCGGGCCGCATTGCCCTCAATATCACCGACAGAGGCGTTGATTTGTGCAAGCGTCAGGCGAAACCTGTCTTTCATCGCGCGGTGCTCCCCCTATGCGAGACCCACAAGGGATGTAGCAGAACCCCAAGCGAGGGAAAGCCGAATTGAACAAAACCAAGTTGTCAGCCCCCGTGCGGGCAGCTATATTTTACGCCAGCCCGCAGGCCGCGCGGGCGCACACACTCGCATCCGGGGATTCGCAATGGCCTTTTCGCTGACACGACCGATTGCTCTGGCGCTGGCGCTGACATTCGCCCCCGGCCTCTCAATCTTGCCCGCATCCGCGCAGAGTGCTGCGATCGAGACCAAGCAATATGATGATGGCGGCATCTATGTCGGCACCTTCCGCGACGGGCTGCAACATGGCACCGGCACCTACACCCTGCCCAACGGCTATGAGTATAACGGCGAGTGGGACAGTGGCGAGATCAAGGGCATGGGGGTCGCGCGCTTTCCAAACGGCTCGGTCTATGAGGGCGAATTTGCGATGGGCAAGCCCAATGGCGTGGGCAAGATCGTCTTCACCGATGGCGGCACCTATGAGGGCACATGGAAAGATGGCAAAATCTCCGGGCGAGGCATCGCCGTTTATGCCAATGGTGTGCGCTATGAAGGGGATTTCCTGAACGCGATGCATAACGGACGCGGCACGATGTCCTCGCCCGGCGGCTATGTCTATGAGGGCGATTGGGCCAGCGGCGTCAAGGAAGGCACCGCGCGCATCACATATCCCGACGGCGCTATCTACGAGGGCGCCGTGCAGCGCGGCGCGCGCCACGGGGAAGGCACGCTGACCATGCCCGGCGGGCTGGTCTATACCGGGCTTTGGAAAGACGGGCAGATCGATGGTACCGGCACGCTCAGTCAGCCCAATGGCGATGTCTATACCGGTGCGCTCGTCTCAGGGCAGCGCGAAGGCATGGGTCGCATGGTTTATGGCAATGGCGACATCTACGAAGGCGAGTTCGTCGCCGATCGCCGCGATGGTCAAGGCACGTTTAAAGGCACCGATGGCTATACCTATACCGGCTCCTGGGTGGCCGGGCGCATCTCTGGCACCGGCACCGTGACCTATCCCGATGGCTCGATCTATGTGGGCGAGTTGCGAGATGATCTGGCCAATGGCGAGGGTAAGATCACCTATCCCGATGGCGCGACCTATGAGGGCGCGTGGGTCGATGGGGTGATCGAGGGCCAATGAATCGCCCCGGGTCTGTCGGAGACCTATAGCTTCATTTCACGCGACCATATCGAGCACGTCGCGCTGTGCATAGAATTTCTCTTCGGCCTCTGCTGGCGGGATGTTTCCGATTGGGCCAAGCAGG
>JBASXE010000530.1:0-1923 GCA_049276875.1 Roseovarius sp.
ATGCCAAGCTGTGCGGCCAGACGTTCCAATGGGATTCCGCAGCCATAGGCGTTGCGGATTTCGTCAAGCTGATCGCCGTCGATATATGGTTGGCTCATTAGAAGTACTCCACAAAATCAGCATCGCGAACAGCCTGTTTCTGTCGCCGCGATGGCTTGACCTGGCGAGCCGATCGTTCAGCCTTGAACTGGTCCAGTGCCTGCCGAGTAATGCGGTACGACTTGCGTTTAGCGTTGGGTGGCGTTGCGTCGTAGGCCGCCAGTGCTCCGGATCTGATCAAGGTAGCAACATGCTCACGACGAATGCGTAGCTCTGCAGCCACGTCGCTGATGGTTAGGTCGGTGGCGTTCATCGTGCCACCTGCTTTCGAAAGTAGACATTGACGCCCAGCTCTTTTAGTTTCTGGCGAGCATCCCGTTCACCGGCGCGGTCGCCATGCTCTCGGGCTGTCTCTAGTCTCAGGAACCAGATTGACGCACACTGTTCGGCGTCTGATGGCTTTGCTGTAGTTTTCATCTTTTCACCCTCATGGAATCGGACTGATACCATCACGGGATCCGCTACCACTGCCGCTACCACTGCGCATAAAAAAAGCCGTGTTCACCAATGAAAACACGGCAAAAAAACTTTAGTTATTTTCTTTCCCCGCTACCGTCGCGGGGTTATTCGTCGTCGTTGTCGCCCCTGTTGTCGGGTGTATGTCGTCGTGTGAGCCTCGCCATGTTGGCCTCTTTTTCTGCCTTGAACATCCGCCAGACTCGGTTGTCTCGCTTCCGGACAGACTGTTCCGAGCATCCCAGAATCTGTGCGATTTCAGGCGAATACATGGCCGCTGTTCTCGAATCTTTTTTGAATAAAACCATCATTTGATCTTCAACCGTCTCGTTGTGTTCTTTTCGGCGAAGCACCCATTCGTTCTCATCAACCAAAGTCGCTGCCTTAGGCGTCACTTGACTCATCGATAAAAATTCAAGTCGTCGATCCACCAAAGCGGCAACCAATTTGTGATGAACCTCCGGCCAATTCGCTACGGCGACGGTTGATAACTCGGGATGGCGAAACATGAGCCCGAGAAACTGTACTGTCAGTTTTCGAGTATTCCTTATGCTCTGCTGAATCACTGTGTCATCAGCAAAAGATCGCGTTGCCGCATCCGCAACGCGATCAATCAGACTCTTGTAAGAATCGAACCATTCTTGTGACAGGGGACTGGGGTCCGGATCGTCTGACCAACCAATAATGTCTGCCAGTGTGTCGGCGATATTCAACCCGGCATCTGACTTGCTCGCTGGGATAATCGTCATGCGTTTGACTCCTGAACATTGGTTTGAGGAAACAGCCAGGCATGCACGTGATTGACAGCTTTTATCAGACGTTCGTCGTCGATTCGTTCACGGTACAAACTCGCCATATCGTTCTGAGTGTGGCCCATGATGGAATTGACGGCCACTTGATCGCCACAGCCGCCTGAAACGGTCTCAAAACCATGCCGCAAAGCATAGAATCCGAGCCCCGGGCGCTTCAGATCGTGCTTCTTCAGTAACTTAGAAAACGCATCGGAAACCAGATCCACGACACTACTGCCGTTCGAACCAAAACGCACCCAGCGTCGCCCCTGTCGCGTCAGAAAGCACAATCCAGCGTCTGCAGCATCTTTCGCCCGTGGTCGCGTTGCTATGGCCTCAGAAAGAGCCTGAAGCGTTTCTGGCCATAACGGGATTCTTCGATCAACACCGGTCTTCACGCGGGCATACTGAAGCCAGTCGCCCTGCAGCGCTGACTGTGGCAAGTTCGCCACGTCCGAGTTTCCGAGACCACCATTGCACGCCAGCAAAATCATCGCCCGAAGTTGCGGTTTTGCAGACGCCAGCAATGTCCTGATTTCTGTTGCTTCGAGCATCCGTAGACCGTGGTCTTTCTGCT
>JBASXE010000531.1:0-4423 GCA_049276875.1 Roseovarius sp.
CTATGGTGAAGCTTGCGATTTTTTGTCAAGTGCGCGGCCGTTGGGGGGGGCTGGTGAGGCTCTCTGCGGGGCGGGCTGTGAGAACCAGTGGTGCAAAAAGCAAAAGGCCCCGAAGCGATCCGGGGCCTTTTCGATTATTCGGAAGCAGAGCTTAATGTGCCGGGCTCTTGTCCCAGTCCTCGCGCTTGGGCAGCTGCTCGAACGTGTGCTCGGGCGGTGGCGAAGGCAAGGTCCATTCCAGCGTATCCGCATACTCATTCCACGGATTGTTCTCGGTCACCCGTGCGCCGCGGAAGAGGGCATAGATGATGATCACGAAGAAGAACACGAAGCTGGCGAAGGAGATGAACGCACCGAGCGAAGACCACCAGTTCCAGTAGGCAAACGCCTCTGGGTAGTCGATGTAACGGCGCGGCATGCCCTGACGGCCCAAGAAGTGCTGCGGGAAGAAGGTCAAGTTCGAGCCAAGGAACATCGCCCAGAAGTGCAGCTTGCCTGCCCATTCAGGGATGTGACGCCCGGACATCTTGGGGAAGTAGAAATAGATCCCCGCGAAGATGGCGAACACGGCCCCCAGGCTCATCACGTAATGGAAGTGCGCCACGACATAATAGGTATCGTGATAAGCGCGGTCTACGCCGGCCTGCGCAAGCACGATGCCTGTCACGCCACCCACGGTGAAGAGGAAGAGAAACCCGAACGCCCAGAGCATCGGCGTCTTGAACTCGATCGAGCCCTGCCACATGGTCGCGATCCAGCTGAACACTTTCACACCCGTGGGCACCGCAATGACCATGGTCGCAAGCATGAAGTAGGATTGCTGTGTCAGGCTCATCCCCACGGTGTACATGTGGTGTGCCCAGACAACGAAGCCAAGCGCGCCAATGGCGATCAGGGCCCAGACCATCGGCAGATAGCCAAAGATCGGTTTGCGCGCGAATGTCGCGATGATGTGGCTGATGATGCCGAAGCCGGGCAGGATGATGATATACACTTCCGGGTGGCCGAAGAACCACAAGATGTGCTGGTAAAGCACCGGATCGCCGCCGCCAGCAGGATCAAAGAAGGTTGTCCCGAAGTTCCGATCGGTCAAAAGCATGGTGATCGCACCTGCCAGAACCGGCAGAGCAAGAAGAATGAGCCATGCGGTGACAAAGATGGACCAAGCAAAGAGCGGAACTTTGAAGATGGTCATGCCAGGAGCGCGCATGTTCAAGAATGTCGTGATCATGTTGATCGCACCGAGAATCGAGCTCGCGCCCGAGACGTGGACCGCGAAAATCGCAAGATCCATCGATATACCCTGCTCATTGGTCGAGAGCGGCGGATACATCACCCAGCCGACGCCTGATCCAAGCTGACCACTGCCGCCCGGCGCCAGTAGCGAGGCCACGCCAAGCGATGTGCCCGCGACATAGAGCCAGTAGCTGAGGTTGTTGAGGCGTGGGAATGCCATGTCTGGCGCGCCGATTTGAAGAGGCATGAAGTAGTTACCAAACCCCCCGAAAAGGGCAGGAATCACCACGAAGAACATCATCAGGACGCCATGATACGTGATCAAAACGTTCCACAAATGACCGTTTGGCGTACACTCACCAGCCGCGGCGGCGGTGAAACGTGCGCCTTCGAGGCACATGTACTGAACACCGGGCTCCATGAGCTCAAGGCGCATGTATACGGTGAATGCTACCGAGATCAGACCGACGATGGCCGAAGTGATCAGGTAAAGAATACCGATGTCTTTGTGGTTCGTGGACATGAACCAGCGCGTGAAGAAGCTGCGCTCGTCTTGGTGATCATGACCATGAATGGCTGCATCTGCCATTAGGTGCCTCCTAAATTTTCAGTCCTGAGGCCGTGCATGGCCCCCTTGGCAGGAGGACGGCGACCTGTTTCCCTACTTGTTCTAGTGCGCCAATGCATGCTGAGCAATGGTTCAAAGGCTTCCGCACAAGAAAAATTTGTCGCAGCATCTTGAAACTACATCGTCCATAACATGGGGTTACGGCCGCTCAAGTTTTGCAGGATTGGTGCTATTTTCGCGGCTGCCGCTGGCATTGTGCATGCAAAGAGCCGCAGTCGTTGCACGGGTTTCGCTTACGGCTCGGCCCTCACAAGGGTTCCGAATCGCGCATCAAACGTCTGGCGCAGGGCCACGTCGAGGTCGTCCATGGTGACGGGCAGGCCCAGATCGACAAGGCTGGTCACGCCGTGCTCGGTGATTCCGCATGGCACGATGCCCGAGAAATGCTCCAGATCGGGCTCCACATTGATCGAAATACCATGAAAGCTCACCCATTTGCGCAGGCGGATGCCAATGGCGGCAATCTTGTCTTCCGCCCGTGCGCCCGAGGCACGCAGCGGTTGGTCCTCCCGCTCGATCCATACCCCGACACGGCCCGGGCGGATATGGCCGCGCAGGTTGAACGCATCCAACGTGTCGATCACCCAAGCCTCAAGCTCCTCGACAAAGGCGCGCACGTCGCGCCCGCGCTTGCCCACGTCCAGCATGGTATAGATCACCCGCTGCCCCGGTCCGTGATAGGTATATTGCCCGCCGCGCCGCGCTTCATGCACCTCGAAACGGTGCGGATCGACGAGGTCCTCGGGGCGCGCGGAGGTGCCAGCGGTATAAAGAGGAGGGTGCTCCAAGAGCCAGATCAGCTCTTCCGCCTCGCCGGCCGCGATGGCGTCTACCCGCGCCTCCATGAGGCGCAGAGCGTCCTGATATCCGGTCAAACCGGGGGAGATGAGCCATTCCGCCATAGCCTGCTGATACACTGCGACAGGCCTTAGGAAAAGCGCGTGAAATTACGCCTTCACAAACCCGCAAAGACCCGCTAAACGCAGCGCACCATCACGGAGCGGTCGTGGCGGAATGGTAGACGCGCAGCGTTGAGGTCGCTGTGGGGTAACACCCGTGAGAGTTCGAGTCTCTCCGACCGCACCAACGTCACTTTTCAAAGGAAAGTGACAGTCGAACTCTCCAGATTGCACTGGCGTCACTCATTTGCGAGAATGAGCAAAGCTGTGATCGGCTAAGGTTGGTCTGATCTGACAAGCCAATGTCGAACATTGCGCCGTAGCGCCTAGACCGAGCCGGGTCCTATGTGGCTTGGGGCCAGGGTGGTATGCGATGCCGTGGGGCTTATGCTCGCGAAGTCATTGAGACTTGGGCCACTTCTCAACGGCTGGATTACCGATCAGAGAGCAAAACCGTGTCGTTTTTCCAACCTGTTCACAGCCTTGCTCAAGACCGCCCAATTGTTTAAAGGTCGCGCGTCCAAGGTCCCGTAGCTCAACTGGATAGAGCACCTGACTTCTAATCAGGATGTTGGGGGTTCGAGTCCTCCCGGGATCGCCAGATTTCACTCTTTGGGCCCAGCGGGCCAATTGGCTCAAGATCAGCGTTTACGGGGTCCCGCAGGATGTCTGGCAGGCTTAAGGTCAGACAAGCTTTAGCTCTATGATCGCTGGCCTGAAACCGTATCACGTTTTCATCGGCAGGCGCGTTCAGGTTTCGGCGTGCTCTTCCAAGACGTTGAGCGGGACGATGTCCAAGGCGCGTTTGTGGGTCGCAGAGAGGCGCACTTTGGGCGCGCAGCCTTCGTCATGGGCCTGAAGAAACCGCGCGGCGCACAGGCACCATTGATCGCCGGGCTTGAGACCGGTAAAGCCAAATTCTGGCCGTGGGGTGCTAAGGTCATTGCCGACATATTTTGAGAAGGCCAGGAATTCAGCCGTCAGCAGCGCGCAAACGGTGTGGCTGCCATTATCCTCGACGCATGTATTGCAATGCCCATCGCGGAAAAAGCCCGTCACCGGGTCCGTGTCGGAGCAGGGTGCCAGAACTTCGCCCAGCACGTTAATCGCCTCGTCTTTGTGGATCATGGTCGGTCTCCCTTTTGTTCCAGTCTAGTGCCCCGCGCCCATCGGGCAAGCCCCGGCGACGGCGCACGCGTCGCGTGCGGCAAGTGGCACCTCAGCAGGCGGCAATCTCGCGAAAGAGTGCGATGCTGCGCTCAAAGCTGCCCTCGGCGCTGAAATCTGGGTTGGCGGCGCTGACGGTGATTACGGTCTCACCGGTGCCCCCTTGGCCGGGGTTCACATAGATCCGCTGCCCGTAGATGCCGCTGGCCAGACACTCGCCTTCTGCGGCATTGGGCGGGGTCCACCATTGATACCCGTATCCCGCACCCGGCGGAGTGGCCGCCTTGGGGGCAGTTGCCGCTCGGACCCATGTTTCGGGCACGATCTGGCGGCCCTGCCAAACCCCGCCCTGCGTGATCCAGGATGCCCGTGAGGATCGACAAGAACGATTTCGCCACCGACCACGACATGCGCAGATCGTTCTCCCCGGTGCCGAGGTGATAGCTTTCGTGGCAAATCTTTCCACCTTTCAGCACGACAAGCGCTGTCGCAC
>JBASXE010000532.1:0-18951 GCA_049276875.1 Roseovarius sp.
ATATCCCGGCCCTTATGGCCCAGATCGGGGCCTGCGCGCGCGCCGCCGCGACCGAGCTGAGCATCGTGCCGGGCGCCCAAAAGGACGAGGCCTTGCGCGCCGCGGCCGATGCGATCGACGTGCGGAGTGCGGCCATCCTCAAGGCCAACCGTGAGGATCTCGACGCGGCCAATGAATTGGGTCTCAGCGCAGCGATGATCGACCGCCTTACTTTGGATGCAGACCGGATCAAGGGTATCGCCGAGGGGTTGCGCAGCGTGGCGGATCAGCCTGATCCGGTGGGTGAGGTTCTGGCGGCATGGGACCGGCCCACTGGCCTCAATATTCGCCGGGTGCGCACGCCCTTGGGTGTTATCGGCGTGATTTACGAGAGCCGCCCCAACGTGACGGCAGATGCGGGCGCGCTGTGCCTGAAATCTGGCAATGCGGTGATCCTGCGCGGTGGGTCCGAGAGCTTTCACTCCTCCCGCGCGATCCATGCCTGCCTTACGCAAGGGTTGCGCGCGGCGGGTCTGCCTGAGGAGGCGATCCAGCTTGTGCCCACGCGGGACCGGGCGGCGGTGCAGGAAATGCTGACAATGACGGGCGTGATCGACGTGATTGTGCCGCGGGGTGGCAAAGGGCTCGTTGCCCTCGTGCAGCGCGAGGCACGGGTGCCGGTCTTTGCCCATCTTGAAGGCATCGTGCATATCTATGTGGATGCCGCAGCCGATCCGCAAAAGGCGATGGATGTGGTGCTCAATGCCAAGACACGGCGCACCGGCGTGTGCGGTGCTGCGGAATGTTTGCTGATCCACCGCAATATAGCCGAGGGGCTGGGCCGCGCGCTGATCGAAGCCCTTCTGGAGGCTGGGGTCGAGGTGCGTGCAGATGAGGCTCTGTCACGCATCCCCGGCACCGTGCCCGCCACGGATGCGGACTGGGGCTGCGAATATCTCGACAGTATCATCGCGGCGCGTGTGGTCGCGGATGTGGGGGCTGCGATCAATCATATCGGGCAGTTCGGCTCGAACCACACTGATTGCATCCTGACCGAAGATCCTGCCGCCGCTGCCATGTTCTTTGCGGAGGTGGACAGTGCCATCGTGATGCACAACGCCTCGACGCAATTCGCCGATGGGGGCGAGTTTGGCATGGGCGCGGAGATCGGCATCGCCACCGGAAAGCTGCATGCGCGCGGCCCGGTGGGAGCGGAGCAACTCACGAGCTTCAAATATCTGGTGGTTGGGGACGGGAGCGTGCGCGCCTAGACGCGCAAGGTTACCGCCTTTGTGCTCATCTCCACCTCAACAGAACGGCCCATATCGGTCGCGAGGCCGTAGAGCATCAGAAACTGCACCTGTGCTGCGGGCACATCACTGGGCGGCGCGCCTGTTTTCAGCCAGTCCCAATGCTCGGGCCGCGGGTTCAAGGGGCCGCCGCTGGCCGTGATCTCTACAGCGTCCGCCGTGCCGCCAATAGTGATGCTGCCGCCTTGTGTGAGGGCCTGCTCGGCGCACAGCACAGCGAGACAAATGGCCTGCGCTACAGGGCGATCGAGATCGCCCGTGCTAGCCTAGTCAATCCGGGTTTTTTCCGTATAGACGTCGCGAAGGATACCCGACAGCTCGCGGCTGGGCATTGTCTGCCCCTCGCTGGACATGCCGAACGCGACCCGGAAAAACCGCAGCCGCGCGCCCGCATTTGTCGCGCTTTGGTTGACCAATTGCATTTCAGGGCCCTCGGGCAGCCCCACAAGGCTCAAAAGCTCGAGCCCATTGGCAATCGCTCCCACCGGGCTGATCAGATCATGGCAGATCCGGCTGGCTATCAACCCGGCCAATGTGCGGCTATGATCGCTCTGCGCGTTTGCGTCTTTCATATCCGGAGGTCTCCCATGTCCGATCACTCCTCATATCTGGCACCCGGCATGCGGGTCGAGCACCCCGGCCAGCCCGAATGGGGCGTGGGGCAGGTGCAATCCAATATCGGCGGCAAGATCACCGTGAATTTCCCCGAAGCCGGGAAGGTGGTCATAGATGCGTCCCGCGTCATGCTTATGCCAGTCTTTGATCCATGATCATGGTTACCAAAGCGTTAACGCGCAAGCACCCGGCGCAAAGCGGCGTATTCTTGCTATTGGACCGGGGCGGGCCTAAGAAAAGGATAAGCGAATAGGGCAGGAGATATGATGGGCACGCGCGGGCCGCAATTCGAGCTGAGCCTTGCGCAGGGGGCCGGCGATATCCGTGCGGCGCAGGCGCTGCGCTACCGTGTATTCATTGAGGAGTTGGGCGGCTCGGGTCCCATGGTAGACCATGACGCGCGGCTCGAGATGGACCGCTTCGATCCCTATTTTGATCATCTGATCCTGCGCGATCTGACGTTGCCAGAGGATGCCAACGTAATCGGTGTCTACCGGGTGCTGCGCGGCGAGCAGGCCGGCCAAGTGGGGCAGTTTTACTCAGAGGACGAGTATGATCTCGAACCCTTGCGCGCGTCCAACCGACGCTTGATGGAGTTGGGCCGATCTTGCGTCGATGCGCGCTATCGCGGTGGGGAGGCGTTGCTGCACCTGTGGCAGGGGCTCGCGAAATATGTGGCAGAGCACCGGATTGAGGTTCTCTTTGGCGTTGCGAGCTTTCACGGGACAGACCCGGCGGCGCTTGCGGCACCCTTGTCGCTTCTGCATCACAAATACCTCGCGCCCGAGGGTCTGCGCCCAAAGGCCCGGCCGGAGGGGTATGCTGCGATGGATCTGATTGACGCAGATAGGCTTGATCGCCGCGCGGCGATGCTCAAGTTGCCGGCGCTGATCAAGGCCTATCTCCGGGTGGGTGGCTGCGTGGGAGACGGGGCTTTCGTCGATCATGCCTTCAACACCACCGATGTGTGCCTTGTGATGGACACTGAGAGCCTCAGTGCAGGGCATAAAGAGAAGTATTCCAAAGGGCTTATGGTATGAGCTTCACCTGGTCGCCGGAGGAGGCACCGGTCACGGCGCCCTTGGGTGTGGCGGGCTGGGTCCGGGCCGGCCTGCGCGGCTTGGTGCTGTTGGTCGTAGTGTTGAGTGGCCTGCTGCCTTTGCTGCTGATCCGGCTTTTTGAGCGCCCGCTTTGCGGCTTGCGCAGACCGTTGAGCCCGGTGATTACGGTCTGTGTCTGCCGCATTGCGCTGCGTGTTCTGCGCCTGCGCCATGAGGTGACGGGCCAGCCCATGCCGCATGCAGGAGCTGTGGTGGCTAACCATGCGTCTTGGCTGGATATTTTTGTTCTGAACGCCGCCAAGCGGATTTATTTCGTGTCCAAGGCCGAGGTGGCCGGATGGCCCGGTATCGGCGCTTTGGCACGCGCCACGGGCACGGTCTTTATCGCGCGCGACCGCGCTCAGGCCAAGGCGCAGACGGCGCTTTTTGAGGCGCGGCTTACGGCGGGGCATAAGCTTTTGTTTTTCCCCGAGGGCACGTCGACAGACGGGATGCGAGTTTTACCATTTAAAACAACGCTCTTTCAGGCGTTCTTTAGTCTGGAGTTGCACGAGTCCCTCCATATCCAACCCGTCACAGTGATCTACACGGCCCCGTGCGATACAGATGCACGGTTCTATGGCTGGTGGGGGGATATGGACTTTGGTGGGCATTTTTTGAAGGTCTTGGCCGCACGCGGACCGGGTGCGGTGACGGTGATCTACCACGCGCCAGTCGCCGTGCGGGATTGGGACAGCCGTAAGGCGCTCGCCGCACATCTGGAGGCGCAGGTGCGTGCGGGCATGCCGCCTGACAGACGTAGCTCGGTCTAACCTGCTGCCGCCATTAGCTTTGAGAGCGCTGCGGCAGGGTCATCCGCGCTCCAAATCTCGTCCCCGATACCAAAGAAATCCGTGGCATTGCAGAGGGTTCGGATCACATCTTCATCCAAGGCACCTTCGGCCACGACGGGCACTTCGATCATCTCGGACCACCATCTAAAGAGCTCCGCCTCAGCGCGTGCGCCGTCGCCAAGGGCCGAAACGCCCGCCGGGCCAAAGGCCACGTAATCGGCACCTGCCTCACCGGCGCTGATCCCCTCATGGCGCGATTGGGCGCAATAACTGCCGACGATCGCATCGGCACCAAGGGCTGCGCGCGCCTTGCGGACCGAGCGCGCGCCATCGGTCAGATGGACACCATCGAGGCCCAGACGCTCGGCGAGAGTGATATGCGTGTCGATCACCAGCGCCACATCGCGCGGCGTCGTGATCTCGCGGCAGGCATCGGCGGCGCGCGAAATCGTGTCCTCGTCGTGGCTTGCGAGCGCCAGACGCAGGCAGGCCACGTCATGGGCATCGAGCACCGAGCCCAGCTGGGCCGTAAAACGGCTCAGCTCAATCACGCTGGGAGAAATGAGGTAGAGTTGCGGCTGCTCTGCTTCGGCCATCTGACGGCTCCTTTGGTCTTTCGCAGTCTATATCAAAGGGCTGGGGGCGGGCCAATCCCTCATGCAAGGGCTTTTCTTGGGGGGGCGCTGCGCGTATCAGGCGGCAAGCTCAGGAGATTGCCCATGCCGACCGACACGCCCCAACCGGATTTCGTTCTCGTGCGCCCTCAGATGGGCGAAAATATCGGCGCGGCCGCGCGGGCGATGTGGAATTTCGGGCTGGACCGGATGCGCATCGTGGCGCCGCGCGATGGCTGGCCCAACCCCAGCGCCGTGGCCATGGCGAGCGGGGCCGGGCGGCTTCTGGATGAGGCGATGCTGAGTGCGGATGTGGCCGAAGCCGTGCGCGACGCCACTTATGTTTACGCCACGACTGCGCGCCCACGCGAGATGACCAAGCCCGTGTTCTCACCCGAGGACGCGATGCTGGACGCAGCGCGGCGCATTGCGGAAGGCCAGCGGGTTGCGGTGCTCTTTGGGCCTGAGCGGGCGGGCCTGGAGAATGCCGATGTTGCGCTGGCCAATGCGATCATCACAGTGCCTGTGAACCCTGAGTTCCCGTCGCTGAACCTTGCGCAATGCGTCCTGCTGACGGGCTACGAGTGGCGTCGCGCGACCGAAACCGTGGCAGCACCCGAGACACGCATGGACAACACCGATTGGGCCGCCCATCGGGACGTTGAGGCGCTGGCCCAGCATTACGAGACGCGCATGGAGGAGGCGGGGTTTTTCTATCCTGAGCACAAGGCCCCCGCCATGCGCCAGACCCTTCGCAACTTCTGGTCCCGGATGCCCCTGACCGAAGCTGATACGCGCCTTTTGCACGGTATCATGCGGCAGATGGTCCGCTGGAAGAACCGCAGCCACTAAGCCGCCTTGATGGGGGGCGAAGCGCGCTCTATTGTCCGGTCCAAAGCGGCGTGAGGCCGCGTGACGGAGGCCGCTGAATGAGCAAGAAACGTAGCATATTCGAAGAGGTCGGCACTGCCGCGCCAGAGCCTGCGATCGCGACCCCTCAAGGCGGTATGATCGATGCTGGCAAACGCGGGGCGCGCAGCGCAATCCGCGTCTGGCTGATCGTGCTTTTTGCGCTTGTTTTGGTGATGATCACCGTAGGCGGGCTGACAAGGCTTACCGATAGTGGCCTGTCGATCACCGAGTGGCGGCCCCTGACGGGGGCCATCCCGCCTCTGAATGCGGCGGATTGGGCGGCGGAGTTCGCGCTTTATCAGGCGATCCCGGAATTTCAATTGCAAAACAGTTGGATGACGCTGGCGGATTTCAAGGTGATCTATTGGTGGGAATGGGGCCACAGGCAACTTGGTCGGGTGATCGGCCTTGTCTGGGCGCTGGGGTTTTTTGGATTTCTGGTGGCCCGCAAAATCCCTGTCGGCTGGACGGGGCGGCTTTTTCTCCTCGGCGTTTTGGGCGGGATACAGGGCGCGGTGGGCTGGTGGATGGTCTATTCGGGCCTCTCGGACGGTCGGCTTGATGTAGCGTCTTATCGCCTCGCGACGCATCTGGGTCTCGCCTTCATTATCCTGGGCGTGATCACGTGGTTCATCCTGCAACTGAGCCGCGAGGAGCGCGATTTGATGCAGGCCCGGCGCAACCGCGAGACGAAGCTATTCGGTCTCTCCACGGGCTGGCTGCATTTCACCTTCCTGCAGATCCTGATTGGCGCGTTGGTCGCGGGCATTGATGCGGGGCGCAACTATACAGATTGGCCGCTGATGGCGGGGGGCTTTTTCCCGCCGGATATGTTCGCGCTGGAGCCGTGGTGGCGCAATTTCTTCGAGGATGACGGGCTGGTGCAATTCATCCACCGGATGACCGGGTATCTCTTGCTCATCTTTTCCGTCGTTGTCTGGCGCAGGGGCCGCAAGAGCGCCAATGCGGCCACCCGTGCGGCCTTCACGGCGGCTTTTATCGCCATGATCGCGCAGGTCGCCCTCGGTATCTACACGGTTATCATGGGCGCGCCCTGGAATATCGCCATCGTGCATCAGTTTCTCGCCGTTGTGGTGTGGTGTCTGATCCTGCGGGCGCGGTTCCATGCGGGCTACCCGCCGCCACAATCCGTGCGCGGCACGACAAGAGAGGCCAAGGCATGAGCGCATATGACGAGTTGATGGCGTACCAGCGCGAGACAGAAGCGCTGTCTCAGGTGGCTGGGCGGTTGAGCTGGGATCAGGAAACGATGATGCCGCGCGGGGCCGCGCCGCAGCGGGCCGAGGAAAGTGGCGCGATGCAATCAATCCTCCATGCGCGCCGCACTGATCCGCGCGTGGCTGAGTGGCTGAGTGCGGCTGAGGGCGAGGCGCTGAGCCAAGCGGGCGAGGCGCAGCTGCGCCATATCCGCCGGGGGCTGGAGCGGGCGCAAAAGGTGCCCGCAGATCTCGCCGCGCGGATCGCGCACAAAACGGCCCTTGCCCAAGGCATCTGGGCCGAGGCGCGCAGCGAAGAGGACCCGGCGTCTTTCCTGCCCACGTTGGAAGAGATCGTGGCGCTGCGCCGTGAGGAGGCGAGCGCGCTTGCAGGTGGCGGCGATGCATATGACGCATTGCTGGATGATTACGAGCCGGGGGCGAAAGCTGCCGAGCTTGAGGCGATGTTCAGTGCCATGCGCCCCGGTCTGGTGGCGCTGCGTGAGGCGGCACTGGCAGGGCCCAAACCACCCAGCGTCTCGGGAAAGTTCCAGCCGCAGGCGCAGATGAAGCTCGCGCGGATGCTGGCCAAAACCTTTGGCTATGACATGACGCGCGGCCGGCTCGACAAGGCGGTGCATCCGTTTTCTTCGGGCTCGGGCCTCGATGTGCGCATCACCACCCGCACGAGCGAGCAGGACCCGTTCAACTGCCTTTACTCCACCGTGCATGAGGTGGGCCACGCCTGCTACGAGCAGTCTATCGACGAGGCCTATCTGCTGACCCCGCTGGGGTCGGGCGTGTCCATGGGCGTGCATGAAAGCCAGAGCCGGATCTACGAGAACCAGCTGGGCCGCAGCCGGGCGTTCACTGGCTGGCTTTATGGCGAGATGCGTAATGCGTTTGGCGATTTTGGGATTGCGGATGAGGGTGCGTTTTACCATGCGGTCAATGCGCTCCACCGCGGGTTTATCCGGACCGAGGCGGACGAGGTGCAATACAACCTGCACATCCTCATGCGCTTTGATCTGGAGCGCGCGCTGATCTCGGGCGCGCTTGCTCCTGCCGACCTGGAGAAGGCGTGGAACACCCGGTTCGAGGCTGATTTCGGCTATGCGGTGGACCGACCCTCCAACGGGTTTTTACAGGATGTGCATTGGTCCGTTGGATTGTTCGGGTATTTCCCGACCTATAGTTTGGGCAATCTCTACGCGGGCTGCCTGCACCAAGCCCTGCGCGAGGCGGTGCCGTCCTTGGATGATTATCTGGCCCAAGGCGAGCTTGCGCCCGCAACCGATTGGCTGCGCCAAAATGTGCAGCAGCATGGCGGGCTTTATGAGCCACGCGCGCTGATCACGCGTGCTTGCGGGTTTGAGCCGAGCGAAGCACCGCTGATGGCGTATCTGAAGGAAAAGTTCGAGAATATAACGGCTTAGATCGGAAAACTGAGGCGGCCCGGAGCAGGGCCGCCCCGCATTACTCTTCCGTCGTTTCGGCAGCTTCGTCCGCGTCACCCTGATCAGCGATCCAGGCCACGCTGACGACAACCTCGTTCTTGCCGGTATCGAACACCTTCACCCCGCCCGCGCTGCGCGAGCGGAAGGAAATCCCCTCGACAGGCACGCGGATCGACTGGCCCTTGGATGTGGCCAGCATGATCTGGTCCTCGATATCGACGGGGAAGGACGCGACCAAATCACCGCCGCGCATCGCCTTGTCCATTGCCTGCACGCCCATGCCGCCACGGCCGCGGACGGGATAATCATGGCTGGAACTGAGCTTGCCCGCGCCACCCGCACTGATCGTCAGGATCAGGTTCTCGGCGGCAGACATCTCGGCGTAGCGGTCCGGACTGATTGTGGCATTCTCATTGGTTTCTTCGTCACTTGGCGCCTCATCTTCAACCATCCCAGCCACGGCGCGGCGCATCTTGAGATAGGCGGCACGCTCATCCGCAGAGGCGTCAAAATGGCGGATGACGGACATGGAGACGACCGTGTCTTTCCCGCTCAGCTTGATCCCCCGCACGCCAGTGGAGGCCCGGCTTTGGAACACGCGCACTTCGGTTGAGGGAAAACGGATCGCGCGGCCCGAGGAGGTCACGAGCATCACGTCTTCATCTTCCGAGCAGATGCGCGCATTGACCAGCGTGGCGTCGGCCATGTCATCCTCGAATTTCATTGCGATCTTGCCGTTTCGCATCACATTCGTGAAATCCGACAAGGCGTTACGGCGCACAGTTCCCTTGGATGTGGCGAAGACGATCTGCAAATCGCCCCACTCATCCTCAGGCCGGTCTACGGGCATGATCGCGGCAATGGACACCCCGGGCGGGATTGGCAGGATGTTCACGATCGCTTTGCCCTTGGACGTGCGACCACCTTGGGGCAGGCGCCATGTCTTGAGCTTGTAGACCATGCCATCGGTGGTGAAGAAAAGAAGCTGCGTGTGGGTGTTGGCCACGAAGAGCGTGGTGACAACATCCTCTTCCTTGGTCGCCATGCCGCCGACGCCCTTGCCACCGCGCTTCTGGGCGCGGAAATCGGCGAGGGCTGTGCGCTTGATGTAACCACCCGAGGTCACGGTCACGACCATGTCCTCGCGTTCGATCAGGTCCTCGTCCTCCATATCGCCGGACCAGTCGACAATCTCGGTGCGGCGGGGGACGGCGAATTGCTCGCGCACCTCGCTCAGCTCATCCGAGATGATGCTCATGATCCGCTCGCGTGATGCGAGAATAGCGAGGTATTCCTTGATCTTCGCCGCCAGGTCTTGCAGCTCGTCGGTGACTTCCTTGACGCCAATCTGCGTGAGGCGCTGAAGGCGCAGATCGAGGATCGCGCGGGCTTGTGTCTCGCTCAGGTTATATGTCCCGTCCTCGTTGGCGCGGTGCGTGGGATCGTCGATCAGCGCGATATATTCCAGGATATCGCCCGCAGGCCAGCGGCGTGTCATCAGCTTCAGTCGCGCCTCGGCGGCATCGGCGGAGGAGCGGATCGTGGCGACAATCTCGTCCACGTTGCTCACGGCCACAGCCAGACCGCAGAGCACATGGCTCCGCTCGCGGGCGCGGCGCAGCTCGAACGCGGTGCGGCGTGCAACGACCTCTTCGCGGAAGGCGATGAAGGACGTGAGGAACCGGCGCAGCGTGAGCTGTTCGGGGCGCCCGCCATTTAGGGCAAGCATGTTGCAGCCAAAATAGGTCTGCATCGGGGTGAAGCGGAAAAGCTGGTTCAGCACGACCTCGGCGGTCGCATCGCGCTTGAGTTCCACCACCACGCGGACGCCGTTGCGGTCGCTTTCGTCCTGCACATGGGAAATGCCTTCGATACGCTTCTCGCGGGCTGCCTCGGCGATCCGCTCGATCATCGTGGCCTTGTTCACCTGATAGGGAATCTCTTCAATAATAATGGCATAGCGGTCTTTGCGTATCTCTTCTATCCGGGTGCGCGCCCGCACGATGACGCTGCCGCGCCCCTCTAGGTAGGCTTTGCGCGCGCCAGTCCGGCCCAGCATGATGCCGCCGGTGGGAAAGTCGGGGCCGGGCACGTATTCGATCAGGTCCTCGGAGGTGAGGTCCGGGTTCTCGATCAGCGCGAGCGTTGCGTCGACCACTTCGCCCAGGTTATGGGGCGGGATGTTCGTCGCCATGCCCACGGCGATGCCGCCTGCGCCATTGACCAGCATGTTGGGGAAGCGCGCGGGCAGGACGGTCGGCTCTCGGTCCTTGCCATCGTAATTGTCTTGAAAATCAACGGTGTCTTTGTCGATATCGGCCAGAAGATAGGCCGCGGGCTTGTCCATGCGGACTTCCGTATAGCGCATCGCGGCCGGATTATCGCCGTCCATGGAGCCAAAATTGCCTTGCCCGTCCAGCAGGGGCACGGACATCGAGAAATCCTGCGCCATCCGCACCAATGCGTCATAGATCGCGCTGTCGCCATGCGGGTGGTATTTGCCCATCACGTCGCCCACGGCGCGCGCGGATTTGCGATAAGGTTTGTCGTGGCTGTTTCCGGCCTCGTGCATGGCATAAAGGATGCGCCGGTGCACGGGTTTGAGCCCATCCCGCAGGTCGGGAATAGCGCGGCTCACGATCACCGACATCGCGTAATCGAGATAGGAGGTTTTCATCTCCTCCTCGATCGAGATGCGCGGCCCTGTATAGGGCGGCTTCTCGGGCGCGTTTTCGTCCATGTTCTCAGGGGGTTGGGGCGTATCGCTCAACGTGCACCTGCCTTGCTTGCCATGCTCAATATCTTGTGTGACCGACTATATCAGAGGGCGGATATAGGGTGCAATGACCCATCGCAGGGGCTGTTATCAGTCACGGGTGGTGGATGACAACATATTGTTTTTATTGAAAAGTAAATTCGTTTCGGCATCATGATGGGACAGGTCACAAAAAGGAGTGAGAGGCATGGCAGTGTCTGAGACTGAGTTGATGCTGAAAGGCTATGGGCTGACCACAGCCGAATTTTTCTACCGGATGCCGGATTACACGCGGGTTTTGAACAGCTTTATCTGGCAGGATTATGACATCGCGCCGGATCATCCGCGCCTGTTCGAGTTCATCGAATTCTGGCAGCGCGAAATTGATGGACCGCTTCACTCGGTGCGGTTCAATCACCGCAAGATGATCTCACCGGGCAAGTGGAGCAATGTGGTGGGCGAGTTCACGTATCACTAAAGGCGCACGCGGCCTGCCCGGCAATGGGGCAGGCCCAAACTGGCCAAACATGGCGACTCTTACGGAATGATGCGCGTATATTTCATACCTTCGAGCGAGGCCCCGGCCAGAAGCCCGGCCTGACCGAAGATCACAGCATTTACCGGTGCGACCGAGGTGGTTGTCTCGGCGCGGATGTTCTCGCCCTGATCGCGGAAGACATATTCAACATCCGCACCAGCCGCCCAGCCTGAAGAGCGTCGGAAACCTGCAAGTGCCTCATCAGTCATGAAAAACAACACATGCGCGAATTGCTGCGCGCCTATCTGAAGGCCGATGCTGCCTTTTGTAGCGGAGTAGTAATCCACCGTAGCACCGTTGATCTGCAACGCGCCGCGCCCGTAGCCGCCGCCGATGCCAAGCCCGGCCTCGGTGACCAATGGCATCACGAGGATACCTGTCGACTTGCTGGCCAGATCCTGCGTGCCGGGGAAGTTGGAGTAGAGGTAGTTCAATGTTGCATCGACGCGTGCGTCGATCACTTGCGGGCCGGGGCTGCCGATACCGTTGCCACATGCCGCCAACGTGGTGAGGCCCGTTGCCGCTGCGCCCAGCATAACCCCGCGTCTGGTGAGATTGCTCATAATACATGCCTGTTTGTTGCCTGATACATGCCGGGCGTTCGGGCGCCCGATCTGCCGAAAACTATAAGCGGAAGAGCGCGCAATGTCACCCTATTTTGCACGTTTTAGGCGAGATCGCGCCGCTCAGGCGCGGGCTTTGGCTAGGCGCCGGGCCATGGCGGGGGCGAAATAGGTCAGTATTCCGTCGCAACCTGCGCGCTTGAAGGCCATGAGGCTTTCTTCCATCGCGCGGTCGCCGTCGATCCAGCCGTTTTGCGCGGCCGCCATGATCATCGCGTATTCGCCCGAAACCTGATAGGCAAATGTGGGCGCGCCGAACGTCTCTTTCGCGCGGCGGCAAATGTCGAGATAGGGCATGCCGGGTTTCACCATCACCATATCCGCCCCCTCCGAGAGGTCGCGCTCGATCAGGCGCATCGCCTCGTCGGTATTGGCCGGGTTCATCTGGTAGGTCCGTTTGTCCCCCTTCAACGCGCCCGATGCGCCCACCGCATCGCGGAAGGGGCCGTAAAAGGCGCTGGCATATTTCGCGGCATAGCTTAGCAGCATCACATTGCGGTGGCCTGCTCCCTCAAGGGCTTGCCGGATCGCGCCGATGCGCCCATCCATCATGTCCGAGGGGCCGATGATATCCACACCCGCCTCGGCCTGGCTCAGCGCCTGGCGCACCAGAGCCTCGACCGTTTCATCGTTGATGATCTCACCATCCACCACGAACCCGTCATGGCCGGTATCCGAGTAGGGATCGAGCGCCACGTCCGTCATGATCGAAATCTCGGGCACTGCCGCCTTGATCGCGCGGGTGGCGCGGTTGCTGAGATTGTCGGGGTTCCACGCCTCGGCGCAATCTGCGGTGCGGTTGTTGGCATCCGTATAGGGAAAGAGGCAAATCACGGGGATGCCCAGATCCGCGGCTTCGCGCGCGGCTTCGACCACCTTATCCACGCTGCGGCGCAGGACGCCGGGCATGGAGGGCACCGGCTCCTCGATCCCCTCACCATCCCGCACAAAGACGGGCCAGATTAAATCCGACGCACTCAGGCTGTTCTCTGCCACCAGCGCACGGATCGAGGCGTTTTGGCGCGTGCGGCGCAGGCGTGTGGCGGGGAAGGGGGCTTGGGTCGGGCGCATGAGGCAATTCCTTATCGAGGTGCCATTTAAGTGGCACGGAAATTGCCGCATCTCAAGGGGTAGGAATTGCCGCGCGGCAGCGGTATGAGGGGCGATCAAGGCAATCGCGGGCAGACCATGGACTGGTACATCACAGTTTTCGAACTCATCGACATGCGCAGTTTCAGTAACCTGTGGTTCTGGATCGCGTTGGCTGTGCTGTGGTCCACCGTCAGTCATTGGGTTTTGGGGGTGCCGTGGGACCTCGTGATCCGCGCGCGCAAGCAGCAGGGCCAAGCGCTTGAGGATATGGAGACGCTGGTGCGGATCAATGTGGACCGCACGCTTTATATTGCGCGCGAATCGGGGCTATTGCTTGCTGCGTTCGGGTTTTTCCTGCTGACGGTTCTGGTGCTCATGGGCTTCGTATACAAACGTGAATTCGCCCAAGCCGTTTTCCTTTTGGGTGTGCCTGTTGGGATCGTGTGGCTTTTGTCCGTGGCCACCGCCACCCGCATCGAGGCGCAGGCACTTGAGGGCGAGGCTTTGATCAAGCGGCTGCACAAGCACCGCACGATCGTGCAGCTTATCGGGGTCGTGTCGATCTTCATGACCGCGATGTGGGGGATGCTTCAAAACCTCTCGGCCTCGGTCCTCGGCATCTGAGGGCGCACGTATGGCTGGACCCGCTTCACTGACCGTGTCAGGCGCGCCCGAAGGGTTTGACGCGCAGCTCGTGCTCAAAGAGGCCGCAAGCGGTGGCGTGATCCATGTGGCGCGGGATGACAAGCGCATGGCGGCGATGGCGGCAGCGCTGAGGTTCTTCGCGCCAGAGATGCCGGTTTTGATGTTTCCCGGCTGGGACTGTCTGCCCTACGACCGCGTTTCACCCAACGCCGATATTTCGGCCACGCGGATGGCCACGCTGGCCACGCTTGTGCATGGCGGGCCGTCTGAATTTGTCCTGTTGACCACGCTTGGGGCGGCAATGCAGCGCATCCCGCCGCGCGATGTGCTGCGCGAGGCCGCGTTTTCCGCGCAGGTGAACCAACAGATCGACGAGGCCGCCTTGCGCGCCTTTCTCGTGCGGATGGGGTTCGTACAATCCCCCACAGTGACCGAGCCCGGCGATTATGCCGTGCGCGGCGGCATCATCGACATCTTCCCGCCGGGGCCGGGCGGGCCTGTGCGGCTCGACCTCTTTGGTGATGTGCTGGACGGTATCCGCCGGTTTGACCCCGCGACCCAGCGCACCACCGCGCAGCTTCAGGCGATCGAGCTTGCGCCAGTCTCCGAGGTGATCCTCGACGACGCCGGCATCACCCGGTTTCGGCAAAACTACCGGATCGAGTTTGGCTCGGCCGGCACGGATGATCCGCTCTACGAGGCGGTGAGCGCCGGGCGCAAACATCAGGGCGTGGAGCATTGGCTGCCGTTTTTCTACGAGCACCTTGAGACGTTGATGGATTACCTGCCGGGTGCGCCCGTCGTGATGGACGATGCGCTCACCCCAGCACGGCTGGCGCGTTGGGACAGTATCGCAGATCAACACGATGCGCGCCGCCATGCGCTAAGCACCAAGGGACGCAGTGATAGCGTCTATAAACCTGTGCCGCCAGAGCTGCTCTACTTGAATGACGCGGCATGGGCTGAAGCCCTCGTGCCGCGCCGTGCCGTGCAGCTATCTGTCCTGCCGCAAGCCACGGGTGCAGGTGTCACGGATGCCGGGGGGCGTATCGGGCGCAGCTTCGCGCCCGAGCGACAGCAGGAATCCGTGAGCCTCTTCGGTGCATTGAAGGATCATATCACCGCGCAACTGTCCAAGGGGCCGGTGTTGCTGGCCAGCTACTCCGAGGGCGCGCGTGAGCGTATGGAGGGCCTTTTGGCGGATGAGGGCCTTCTTGGGCCTGTCACGGTCAAATCCGCGCAGCGGGTGGGCAAAACCGGCCTGCATCTGGCCGTTTGGGGCCTTGAGGCCGGGTTTGAAGGCCCGATGGGTGAGGGTCATCTCACCGTCATCGCCGAGCAGGATATTCTGGGCGACCGCCTTATCCGCGCGCCCAAACGCCGCCGCCGGGCCGAGAATTTCCTGACAGAGGCCAATGCGCTCAGCCCCGGTGATCTGATTGTGCATGTGGATCACGGCGTGGGCCGCTATCACGGGCTTGAGGTGATCACGGCGCTTGGGGCAGCACATGAATGTCTTGTCCTGGAATATGCAGAGAATTCAAAACTCTACCTGCCCGTCGAGAATATCGAACTGCTGAGCAAGTTCGGCCACGAAGAGGGGCTTCTGGACAAGCTGGGCGGTGGCGCCTGGCAATCGAAAAAAGCCAAGCTCAAAGAGCGTATCCGCGAGATGGCCGACAAGCTCATCCGCCTCGCTGCCGAGCGTGCCCTGCGCACCGCCCCCGTGCTCGACCCCGAGCGTCACGCGTGGGAGGCGTTCTCGGCCCGCTTTCCCTATGAGGAAACCGACGATCAGCTGCGCGCCATCGAGGACGTGATGGCCGATCTGCAGGCGGGCACCCCGATGGATCGCCTGATCTGCGGCGATGTGGGGTTTGGCAAGACTGAAGTGGCCATGCGAGCGGCTTTTGCGGCGGCCATGTCGGGCATGCAGGTCGCGGTCATTGCCCCCACAACGCTGCTCGCGCGCCAGCATTACAAGAGCTTCGCGGAGCGGTTCCGCGGCTTTCCCGTCACCGTCCGGCCCCTGTCGCGTTTTGTCAGCGCCAAGGAGGCCGCAGCGACCCGCGAGGGGCTCGCGAGCGGTCAGGTCGATATCGTCGTCGGCACCCATGCGCTTCTGGCCAAATCCATCCGCTTCGCCAATCTCGGCCTCTTGGTCATTGACGAAGAGCAACGCTTCGGCGTCAGTCACAAAGAGCGCCTGAAGGCGCTGCGCTCAGACGTGCATGTGCTCACGCTCACCGCCACCCCCATTCCCCGCACATTGCAGTTGAGCCTGTCCGGAGTGCGCGACCTCAGTATCATCGGCACGCCGCCCGTGGACCGCCTCTCGATCCGCACCTATGTGAGCGAGTTTGACACGGTCACCATCCGCGAGGCGCTCCTGCGCGAGCATTACCGCGGTGGGCAAAGCTTCTATGTGGTCCCGCGCATCACCGACCTGCCCGAGATCGAAGCGTTTCTGGAAAACCAGGTGCCGGAACTGAGCTACCTCATCGCCCATGGCCAGATGGCGGCGGGCGAGCTTGATACCCGTATGAACGACTTCTACGACGGTAAATACGACATCCTCCTGGCAACCACGATTGTTGAAGCCGGCCTCGATATTCCGACGGCCAACACGATGGTCATCCATCGCTCGGATATGTTCGGCCTAAGCCAACTCTACCAGATCCGGGGGCGGGTAGGCCGCTCCAAAACGCGCGCCTACGCTTACCTGACAACCAAACCACGGATGAAACTCACCACCACGGCGCAAAAACGCCTTCGCGTGCTGGGCAGCCTCGACACGCTCGGCGCAGGTTTTACGCTGGCCTCTCAGGATCTCGACATTCGCGGCGCGGGCAACCTTCTGGGCGAGGAGCAATCCGGCCAGATGCGCGACGTCGGCTACGAGCTTTACCAATCCATGCTGGAAGAGGCGATTGCCAAGATAAAAGCGGGCGAGATGGAAGGGCTTAGCGACGCCGACACGCAGTGGGCGCCGCAGATCAACCTCGGTGTGCCGGTGCTGATCCCCGAGGAGTATGTGCCCGATCTCGATGTGCGCCTCGGCCTCTACCGCCGCCTCAGCGGCCTGCAAAGCAAGGTGGAGCTGGAAGGGTTTGCCGCCGAACTGATCGACCGTTTCGGCAAATTGCCCAAGGAAGTGAACATGCTCATGCTGGTCGTGCGTATCAAATCCATGTGCAAAAAAGCAGGTATCGCCAAACTCGATGGCGGGCCAAAAGGCGCCACACTCCAGTTCCATAACGATAAATTCGCCTCACCTCAGGGGCTTGTGGAGTTTATCGAAGAGCAAGATGGCCTCGCAAAGCTGCGCGATAACAAGATCGTCGTGCGGCGCGATTGGCGCAAGGAATCCGACAAGATCAAAGGTGCGTTCGCCATCGCGCGCGATCTGGCCGAGAAGGTCATTGGCGAGAAGAAAAACCGCAAGAAGCCCTGACCGTGCCCTGCGCTTCTTCTTGGTCCAAATACTCAAAAAACCGCCCAAGCATGCGCTAGCCTCGCTCCCGAGACGCGCGGCCCGCGACAAGGCGGCACCCCGCAAAAGCAGCGCGCCGTAAGGCGCTCCTTTGGGTCAGGTGTCGGTTTGCTGTGTGGCCTTGAAGGCCTTGACGCGCGCAAGAAGCATTGCGCGCGCTTTGATGTTGGCGCGCCGGACGCGCACGGCGGTCAGAAACGCCTCCTCGGCGGTTTGCGAGGTGGCTCCCATCAAATTGGCCAGATCGTCCACGATCCGCTCATCTCCGGTCAATTCTTCGGCTTTCAGCGCCTCTTGCGCCAGTTGGTCCGCGAGATCCTCGGCAACCCCCATTGCTCAGCGCGTCCCTTCCGTCAGGCGGCGTTTCACATAGCCGGTGACGTTGTCGATCATCACGTCCATGTGGGGATCTTCGAAGAAATGCCCCGCGCCCTCCAACTCGTCATGCTGCACAGTGATGCCTTGCTGCTCGTGCAGTTTGTTGACCAAGGTCGTGGTGTCCGCTGGTGGGGCCACGCGGTCATTCGTGCCGTTGATCACCAGGCCTGAGGCTGGGCATGGCGCCAGGAAGGAAAAGTCATACATGTTGGCAGGTGGCGACACGGAAATAAAGCCGGTGATCTCCGGGCGGCGCATCAATAGCTGCATCCCGATCCATGCGCCAAACGAAAAGCCCGCTACCCAGCAATGCTTGGAATTGGCGTTCATTGATTGCAGGTAATCCAGCGCTGACGCTGCATCGCTCAACTCGCCCACGCCTTGATCATATTCGCCCTGGCTGCGTCCGACGCCGCGGAAGTTGAACCGCAGCACGGTGAAGCCCATATTATAGAAGGCGTAATGCAGGTTGTAGACAACCTTGTTGTTCATCGTCCCGCCGAATTGGGGATGGGGATGCAGCACGATGGCGATCGGCGCGTCCTTTTCCTTTTGCGGGTGATATCGCCCTTCCAGGCGGCCTTCTGGGCCGGGAAAGATAACTTCGGGCATGAAAAGTCCTTTTGCGTCTCGGTGCGAGCTTGGCTTGACGGCGGAGGCTGCGAACCTTAGAATTATTCTAAATTGAACGAGGCGGGCAGATCCTGTGCCCTCCATCGATTAGCAAGCGAGATAAGCGCTGCATGCGGCGGCGTCAATCTTTTCGCGGTGGCAAAGGCAGGGGGACGGCGCGTTGAAACTGAGTACGAAGGGCCGGTACGCTATGGTGGCGCTCTCGGATATCGCACTTCAGCCCGAGGGAACCCTTGTCACGCTGGGCGATATCTCACGGCGGCAGGATATATCGCTGCCCTATCTGGAACAGTTGTTCGTGAAGCTGCGCCGGGCCGAGTTGGTGACATCCGTGCGCGGTCCGGGCGGCGGATACCGCCTGGCGCGTGCGCCGTCGGACATCCGCGTGGTCGAGGTTCTGTCGGCCGTGGATGAGACCGTGGATGCGATGCACAAAGGGGCAGGCGCGTCTGGTGGGGCTTCAGGCACGCGTGCGCAATCCATGACCAACCGACTTTGGGAGGGCCTCAGCGCGCAAGTTTATGTCTTCTTGCACCAGACGCGGCTGAGCGATGTCGTGGGCAATTCGCTGGCACCTTGCCCTGCTGTGCCCACGCTCTTTGCCGTGGTGGATGAGGAATGAGAGGCCGCGCGCGGATGTGGCCGGGATGAGGGTTTATCTCGATCATAATGCCACGGCGCCTTTGCGCCCAGAGGCCCGTGCGGCCATGCTGGAGGCGATGGATATCTGCGGCAACCCGTCCAGCGTTCATGGTGAGGGGCGCGCGGCCAAGGGCCTTATTGAACGGGCCCGCGC
>JBASXE010000533.1:0-2655 GCA_049276875.1 Roseovarius sp.
ACATATCCGGGGCGGGACGCACGGATACTGTCCGGCCCCAGACGTTCCGCCACCCACAACCCAAGACCACCGGAAAATTCGATGACCACCCATGCCTCGTCGGTATCTGCAATGATATGCGAGTTGCCACCGTAGCAGGAATAGCCATGGGAGGCGATCATATCTTCAATGATGTCAACGCCTTCACGGGCGCTATGGGCGCGCTCTAAGATGATCCGCGCCAGATCGGAATAGTTCGGCCCGGTCTGCTCAGCGGGTGTCAGAGCAATCAACTCGGAGCGCGAGGGTGCCCAGATGTCGCGCACCGCGACCCCGTGTTCGTTCAGCCCGCCATTGGTCAGGGGTGATGGGGCGCCCAGATAGTAGCTGTAGCTGACCCGCAGGTGCCGCGCGGTCTCGGCCACTTGCGGGATCGTGCTCAGCCGCCCCGGAAGATCAGCCTCGGGCGTCATGCCAACCGTGATCGTGGCCGTGTCGGGGTGGCTGCGGTGCGGAACGATCTCCAGCCAATGGCTTGACGGTTCGTCGCCATACCCTGCCAGCCAGGCGTGCCCGGTGCTGCCATGGTTCTTCCCGATGTAAATGCCGTAGCTCATTTTATCTGTGCTTTCATACAATGCTGTTTGCAGGGGGCGTCAGATCAGCGGGAAATGACATGTGTAAGTGCGTCCGTCCGAGGCCATCGACTGTGCTGGTTTAATCGTCGTGCATCTGTCTTTTGCAAATGGGCAGTGCGAGGCAAATTCACATCCCGCCGGACGGTTCAGAAGGCTGGGTACTTCGCCGCGCAGGGGTGGAACGGTGCTGCGCAGATCGGGATCGGGCTGTGGCACGCCCGACACCAGCGCATGCGTATAGGGGTGTGCCGGACGGGCGAAAATCACGTCGGCATCGCCCTGTTCTATGATCCGGCCCATATACATGATCGCCAACCGGTCGCTGACATGGCGCACAACCGCCAGGTTATGGGTGATCAGAAGATAACTCAGCCCCTTTTCTGACTGCAGATCGGCCATGAGGTTCAGGATCTCGCCCTGAACCGAGACGTCAAGACCGGCCGTCGGTTCATCTGCGATGATGAGTTTGGGATTAAGCGCAAGCGCGCGGGCTACACCCACCCGCCGCGCCTGCCCGCCCGAAAGTTCGTGCGGATAGCGTGACAGGAACGACCGCGGCAATTGCACCAGATCGGCAAGCCGGGCGGCCTCGGCGTTCAGATCAAGGCCTTTGACGCCGTGAATGATGAAAGGCTCGGTGATCAGGGACCGGACCGATTTGCGGCGGCTCAGTGATCCGATGGCGTCCTGAAACATCATCGCCATGTCACGACGAAGCGGTTTGAAATCGCGTTCACGCAGATTGCGGATTTCGCGGCCTTCGAACCTGACCGACCCGGCGTTTGAGTATGTGAGATTGAGAATCGCACGGCCCAACGTCGTCTTGCCCGAGCCGCTTTCGCCGACAAGACCAAGCGTTTCGCCCCGGTTCACCACAAGCCCGGCATCCAGAACCCCATCGACGTAAGGATCCGCGATCCGGTTCAGCGCGGCGCGTATCGGCCCGACCGTGCGAAACCGAACGTTCAGCATCGGCACCTCGAGAAGCGGCTGAGTGTCCGGCATGGGCTGAGGCACGCCGGCGGATGTCGGTTGATCGGGTGTGACGGCCCGGGCGGTTTGCGCATCACAAGGCGCATGGCACCGCACCGAATGTTCCAACTTGCTGGTCTGCGGCAAGGGGGCATCGGTTGTGCACCGCGCCAGAACCTGCGTGCAGCGCGGCGCAAAGATGCAGCCCTGTGGTGGCATACCGAGATCGGGTAAATTTCCCTTGATTACCGGCAGGTGCCGGGTCTTTTGCAGAATGCGGGCCGGATCACACTCCAGAAGCGCGCGGGTATAGGGATGGCGGGCGTTGTGGAAAATCTCGTGGACGGGTCCGGTTTCCAGCACTTCACCGGCATACATGACAACAACATGATCGCACATTTCGGCGATCAGGCCGAGGTTGTGCGACACCACCAGCACCGTCGTCTCCAGTTCAGCGGCCAGATCGCGCATCAGGTGGATCACTTGGGCTTCCATTGTCACATCCAGTGCCGTTGTCGGCTCGTCCGCCAGCAACAGACGTGGCCGCGGCAACAGCGCCATCGCAATCCCCGCACGCTGACGCATGCCGCCGGAAAAGTGGTGCGGATACTGATCGATCCGGGTCGCCGGGTCCGGAATGCCGACGCGGTCCATCATGTCCATCGCCAGGGCGCGCTTGTCAGCGGCGCTCAGATCGCGCTTGCGATAGAGGATATCCAGCATCTGCCGACCATAGGTCAGAACCGGGATTTGCGAAGCCATAGGGTTCTGAAATACCACTGACATATCCTGCCCGCGCGCGGCGCGAAGCGCGGTGGCATCCTGACGCAGCATGTCGCGCCCCTCGAACAGTACCTCGCCATCGGTGATACTGGCATTTGCCGAAAGCAGGCCAAGAATGGACCACAAGACCGTGCTTTTACCCGACCCGCTTTCTCCGACAATGCCAACGACGCTGTTTTTGGGAACTGCGAAGCTGACATCGCGCAGGGCGTGAATGGGGCCATGCGGCGTGGAGAAATTCACCGAAAGGCCACGGATATCGAGATGCGGCGCGCTCATGACC
>JBASXE010000534.1:0-2148 GCA_049276875.1 Roseovarius sp.
GTATCAATCGCCGCAGCGAGAGGCCTGATACATGACCGCACCCGATCACACGCTTAAGCCTTTCAAAAACCACTTGCTCCAACGGTGGCATCCATACATGCACAAAACGTCTGATGGCCGGGGTTCCCCTTTTCCAGGACGGACTTTCCCATAGCTTCCGTGACGGGTATGCTGAGCGCGGTGTAGCTGTTCAGGACGGCGATCAGGATCTGGAGCTCAGCGCCTGCTGGTCGAAGTCTCGGGCCATGAGGCCTTGGCCAAGGAGTTTGACGCAGTTCATCTTTGCCTCTGCGCGGCTTCGCCGGTGATATCCGGTCAGCTTTTGCCAGAGTGCCGGTCCAAGATATTTGCAGGCCCTCAGGGCTTCGTTTCGCGCGATGGCGCCCGCTGTGGTTGGTTTCCAGAGTTGCGCATTCTTATGCGGAGGGATGATGGCGGCGGCTCCCCGGGCAGCGATCACATTATGGCATCTGCGCGCGTCATAGGCCCCATCGGCGGTGACCGTGGTAATTTCTTGATCCGGTGGGATTTGCTCCAACAGGTCAGGCAGCCTGGGAGCATCGCCGACATTGCTTGTCGTGACGCTGACCGCGCGGATCTCCAGTGTTTCTTCATCCATCCCGAGGTGAAGCTTGCGCCACGGGCGCTTTTTGCTTCCGCCATGCTTGCGAGCGTTCCACTCACCTTCGCCCTCAGCCTTGATCCCGGTCGCATCAATCAGCAGATGCAGCGGCCCGGTTCCACCGCGGCATTGGATTGCGACGCTCAGCGTCTTCTGGCGGCGGCACAGAGTGCTGAAGTCCGGCACTTTCCAATCCAGTCCGGCAAGTCGAAGCAAGCTTTCGACAAAGCCTGTCGTCTGTCGAAGCGGCATGCCGAACAGTACCTTCATCGTGAGACAAATCTGGATTGCCGCGTCGCTGAACTCTGGTTGCCGCCCGCGCTTGCCGCTCAGAACCGCATGCCAGGCCATCTCGGGATCAAACCAGATCGATAGCGTACCGCGCTGCTTCAGCGCCGTGTTGTAGGAAGGCCAGTTCTTAGTTTTGTGTTTCGTAGGGGATCAACTGCTCATGCCCTCCAGCTACCACGCTGGATTCAAACAGTGAATCCCTCACGCCATTTATGCAACAAAGCCTTGGAAAGGCGTTATCAAGGCAGGCCGTCCGAATGATGATGGCTTCAGGACATCTCGTGGTGGTTGTAGTGCCACCGCACATCTTGGATGAGGACCAGACCCGGGCGCACCGACATTGCTGCCGCAATTGTGCCTTAGCCGATCCCGATGCGGCTTTGCCCCCGGGTCTTGATGTCGGCAGTCAGTTTACCGTTCGATGAACAGGCCGCTACGCGCAAAATCCTCGTTGGCTGGGTTCAACGGCTCGCCGTCATAACCTGATGTCTCATCGACAAGGTAGCTGCGGTGAAGGTATTCTGAAGAGGTTATCGCCTCGTCCAAAGCGCCGATGAGGGGCTGGGCGCGGTCTAAGAGGTGTGGCAAGGCTGCCGAATCCCCTGCCGTTAAAGCTTCGACAATCTCGTCGCGTACAGTTGCAAGATGCGCCGCTGCTTTCGTGACATCGAAGATCGCACCCACCCTGTCCACCGAGATCTCGGATTGGCCAAGAGCGCGTGCGTTGGCCAGTTCCTCTGAAAGATCTGGCCAGTGGCGGCTGGTATAGAGCGGATTTGACATCGCATGATACCATGCTTCTGTTCGGGCAATCGATGACGAGACCGCATTATGAAGTTTCCACACGAACAGCCTCAGCGATCCCGGCTTATCGGTTGAAATGGTGTCGAGCCGGTCATACAGTGAGACATCGAAGATCGCCTTGTCCGGCTTTTGGCCCAACAGCAGGAATTCCACCGGGTAGAACTGCGTCTCGCCATTGCGCACGACGAAACGGTTCAGGTGATATCTGCAGTAGGGGCAGGGATACATTGTTGCGAAGGCCGAGAAAAAATTCTTGAAGGCCGCGATCGCCTGCGACTTTTGCTCTGGCGCCATCGCTTCGATTACCTCGGCGCTGGAATGCAGCAAGACCCAGACCGCGGGGCCGATATAATAGGGAAAGCTCAGCCGCATGTCGGCAGCCTCGACATCGCCCCGACCAAGGTAGATGTCGATGAACGCGACGTACTGGG
>JBASXE010000535.1:0-4288 GCA_049276875.1 Roseovarius sp.
GGGCAAAGCCGGGCGGTACATAGAGCATATCGCGATTGTCCCCGTCCAACTCCACTGCCACCGCCTGTCCAAAGGTTGCGGAACCGTCGCGGATATCCACTACCACATCGAAAATCGCGCCCCGCACGCAGCGCACCAGCTTCGCATCGGCCATTGGCGGACGCTGGAAGTGCAACCCGCGCAGGGTACCCTGTTGCGTATTAACGGCGGAGTTTATCTGCGCCCATGTCACGTCAATGCCCGATGCTGCAAATTCCTCTTTGCAGAACACCCGGGCAAAAAATCCCCGCGCATCCTCCCGCTTCTCGATGCGGATCTTGAATAGACCTTCCGGCCCAAGAGGCTCGAATATCATGCGCCCGCTTCATATCGTGCGATCTGCGCGCGGCTCAAGGCCAGGGCATCGCCGCCCACAGCTACCGCGCTATACCACTCCAGAGTGGCCCCAACCGCCGTCTCGAAGGACCAACGTGGGGTCCAGCCCAATTCCGCGCGCGCCAGATCAATGGACAACGCCAACTGTCCTGCCTCATGTGGCTGCGCGGTGTCCGACACGTCGCGCCAACTTCCAGATGTCGGGCCCTCCCAACAGGTTAGTGCTAGACTCAGAACCTCTCGCACTGCCCGATTCGCGCCGGCCTCTGGCCCGAAATTTAGCGCCTCCACATCCGTCGCCCCACACGCCAAAGCCTGGGCGTAGATCAGATAGCCCGCCAAAGGCTCCAACACATGCTGCCAAGGCCGCGTGGCCGCAGGGTTGCGCACGTCAATCACCGCTCCCACCATCAACGCCCGCACGATGTCGGGCACCAGCCGATCTGCTGACCAGTCGCCGCCGCCGATCACATTGCCTGCCCGCCCCACACCGATCTGCACATCCCCCGTCCGGGCCTCAAAAAACGCCGCCCGATAGCTCGCAATGGCGATCTCCGTTGCGGCCTTGCTGGCGCTGTAGGGATCATGCCCGCCAAGGCGATCGTTCTCGCGATATCCATGAGACCACTCGCGGTTGGCATAGACTTTGTCGGTGGTGCTGACAATCACGGCGCAAGGCCGCTCCGCCTGCCGGACACCGTCCAGCAGGTTCGCTGTGCCCTGCACGTTGGTGGCCCAGGTCTCCAGCGGATTCACATAGGACTGCCGGACGAGCGCCTGCGCGCCCAGGTGAAACACCACATCGGCGCGTGCTTCGGCCACCCGCGCGGCAACGCCCGGCGCATCGCGTAAATCTTGCACCGCATGGTCGATCATCGACGCCATCCCCAACTGCTCGAAAAGCGACGGCTCCGTCTCGGGGGCCAACGCCAACCCGAACACCTCCGCCCCCATATCCGCCAGCCATAGCGACAACCACGCGCCCTTGAAACCGGTATGCCCGGTCACCAGCACCCGCTTTCCGGCCCAGAACTCGGCCTCCACCTTCACTCCCAGATCCGCCATGGCGCTTGCCCACCGGCCCACATCGCCTCCAGCGCGGTGCGGTCGCGCAGCGTGTCCATCGCCGACCAGAAGCCCTTGTGCCTGTAGGCCGACAATTGCCCGTCCCGCGCCAAAGCCTCCAGTGGCCCCTTTTCCCAGACCGTCCCGTCGCCCTCGATTCGGTGCAGCACAGACGGCTCGCAGACGAAATATCCGCCGCTGATCCAGCGCCCGTCGCCCTCCGGCTTCTCCACGAAATGACTTACACGGGGGCCGTCCAACTCGATCGCCCCGAAGCGACCCGCCGGCTGAACCGCCGTCACCGTGGCCTCCGTCCCCGACGCGGCGTGAAACGCCACCAAAGCGCCGATATCGATGTCCGAGACGCCGTCGCCGTATGTCAGGCAGAACGCCTCGTCCTCTAGGTGCTCGGCAACTCGCTTCAAGCGCCCACCGGTTTGCGTCAACTCTCCGGTGTCTACCAAAGTCACGCGCCACGGCTCGGCCTTCTGGTGATGCACCTCCATCGCGTTGTCGCGCATGTCTAAGGTGACATCGGACATGTGCAGGAAGTAGTTATTGAAGTATTCCTTTATGACATAGCCCTTGTAGCCACAGCAAATCACGAATTCCGTGATCCCGTGGTGGCCATAGAGCTTCATAATATGCCACAAGATCGGCCGCCCTCCGACCTCGATCATCGGCTTCGGCTTGAGGTGGGATTCCTCGCTGATCCGCGTGCCAAGCCCGCCGGCCAGAATAACCGCTTTCATGACATTAACATGAACCACTTTAAGGCTCCTTTCAAGCTCTGTTGCCAAGCTACTGGGAGGCTAAGCAGCCAAAGCTTCATGCTTGTTGCAAGTCAATGTATGGTGCTATTAATGTCCTAATTAATGGAGTAATTGAGAGACGCACATGACCAGGGTAGCTGTCGGATTGCCGACCTATAACGGGGCGACTTATCTTAGGGACTGTTTGGATTGCCTAACAAGTCAAACCCACTCGGAGATTGATATTGTAGTTTGTGACAATGCGTCGGACGATGAAACGCCCTTTATCGCTGCAGAATACGCGAAAAATTTTCCACAGATCCAACATATCAGAAGCAGTGTCACAGTTCCGCCAATCGAGAATTTCAAACGCGCGTTTGATGCAACCGATGCTCCATATTTCCTTTGGCGCGCGGATGACGATCTGTCTTCGCCGGTTTATATCGAAGCACTCGCCAAAGCGCTTGATAGATCACCGGAGGCAGACCTTGCGGTCTCGGCGTTGATAAGGCGCACTGAATTTGAAGAGACCAGGATAGAACTCCCCAAAATAAATGGTACCACTCTGCCCTCTAGAGTGGATGGACTGTTGCGGGGGTGCCATCCAACCTGGATTTATGGAATGTGGCGCCGTGGCAGAGCCACTGACGACATTTGGCGCATGGCAAGTGCATACAAATATTTGTGGGCTGGTGATCACATGCAAATGCTTCCAACACTGTTACGCGGAGCTGTGACGTTTAGCGAAGATACCGATGCGGTCTTTCAGCAAAATATTGTCCGTGTGCCTACGTATATCCTCCCCCCCGAAGAAAAGTTGTTAGCGAGAAAGTTATACAGTCAAATAGCATTCACGGAGTTATCTCAATATAGGTTTGAGTCTGCGGATGAGCGGCTACTGAAACGGGCAATGCGAGAGCATATAGACCGTTGCGTAGCTCCGTTTGCTCAGGCTACCCGGCGCGCGATAAAGGCAAAGCTGAAACGTCTTATATTACACCGAACGGGACTCTTCTAATAGATGAGCAACTTTAGGCCAACTTGGGTTGGCGCATCACGGTTCCGACACAAGCTTTCAATGGCTGACCCAGTCGGTGATATCCTTGGGGATGTTTCGTGTCTTTAACCAGTCCCGGCCCAGATACACAACCATCGTCCCGCCATCCGTCGCAGGCATTACGCAGCTGCCCGGATGCTGGCGCTCGTCTGTACCCTGATTATCCCAACCCCAAAGTGGTGACCTGCTCCCCTGAAAGGTTCGCGATTTTGGGTTGGTCCGTTCCTTGCAAAGGAGACAGACGATGAAGCGATCGGGGTTCACGGAAGAACATGTCCGACTGTGACATTGGCAACGACATCGCCGAGAGGCAAGCCGTCGCGTGCGCACCATTCTGACAGGATCGGGCGGCGGTAGAGCCAGACAACATCAGCGTAAGGCGCGGGATCGCTGAGCGACTTTTGCGTGAGCGGCACGCCGTCATAAAGGCCGGTAAGCTCCAGAGGGTCCGTGATGCCAAACTCACGCAGCACACCCGGATCGGGCCAATCCTCAACACGCAGCACGACCGCGCCTGCGAGGCCCCTGAACGGCTCGGGGAAATCCTCTATCGTGGCGCGGGCCATGGCCTCAATCGCCTCTAGCGAGGTGTCTGTTCTTTCATCAGGCGTATCGGGCGGCGTCATGAGCCAGATATGGCGCGCCGCCGCCCGGAAGGGAAGGGTCGGATCAGAGGCTGAGCTGATAGCTCTCGGGCACATAGGCAAACCCGTCGCCCGCCGTTTCCACATAGCCAAACGCCGGGAAAGGCATGTGATAGCCCACAAATGGCAGCTTATCTGCGGCCAGCATATCAAGCATCCGGCGGCGGGTCTGGGCGGCGGCGGATTTGTCCATGTCGAACGTCACCTCCCACTCGGGATTGGCCAGTGAGAAGACATAGTGATTGGCAAAATCCGCACCGAGGATCAGGCTGCGCCCCTCGCTCTCAACCCGGTAGGCCATGTGGCCGGGCGTGTGGCCGAAGGCATTCATCGCGGTGATGCCGAGGGCTGCGGTGTCTGCGGGCGCGATCATTGTAGTCTGCTCGGCCAAGGGG
>JBASXE010000536.1:0-7093 GCA_049276875.1 Roseovarius sp.
ATACCGCGCGAAACCCCGAGACGCCTTGAAACATCAGCAGGCCGATGAGGATCAATCCCCCCGCCATGAAGCTGCGCCAGAACGTGATGGTGGCAGGGCCCGCGTCGATTACCCGTACGAAAAGTGAATCTGGCACGATGAGCATAACGCCCAGCGCCGTGATCAATATGCCCTTCATATGCTCGCTCATAGCACAAGCTCTGGCGCGAGAGGCGGCATTTGTAAAGCCCGCCGCACTGGCGCGCGCCTGTCGCTCTGTGCATAAAAGCTCCGAAAGGAGCCACCCATGACCAAGCCAAGCCTTCTCATGGATATCGGCGGAACCAACACCCGCCTCGGCCTGAGCCATCACGGCGCGCTTGACCCCGCCAGCGTGCAGATCTTCCGCAACGCCGATCACCCCGGCCCCGAGGCGCTGATCGAGAGCTATCTGAAGGGTCGCCCCGTTGCAGCCATCGCCGCAGGCGTGGCGGGCCCGGTGCAAGCGGGAGCGGCGCAGCTCACGAATATCGACTGGCATCTGGATGCGGCACAGCTCGCCCGCCTGACAAATGCGCACATGGTTCATCTGATCAACGACCTTCAGGCGCAGGGCTATGCACTGGATGATCTGGCTCCGGAGAGCATCACCGAGGTCCTGCCTGGCAGGCCTGTGCAAGGCACGCGCCTCGTCCTTGGCCTCGGGACCGGGTGCAACATCTCAGCGGTCTATCGCGCAGGCGCACAGCTTTTCGTGCCGCCCTCCGAGACCGGCCACACCCGACTGCCGCATATGCCAGACCTGCCCGAAGGTCTGATAGAGCATCTGGCAGCGGCCGCACCTCACCTGCCGATCGAGGCCGTGCTGAGCGGCCCGGCACTTGCGCGCATCGCCCTTTGGTTGGGCGAAGAAGCGGATCTGACAAGCCTGCTGCAGGACCCTGAGACGCACACGACCCGGATCGCGCTTCATGTGCTTGGCCATGTGGTCGGCGATCTGGCCCTTACCCATCTGCCGACCGAAGGCATCACCCTCATCGGCGGCCTCGCCCGTGCGCTCGCCCCGCATCTCACACGCCCCGAATTCACCAAACCCGCGCAAGCCAAAGGCCCCTACCGCGCCATCGCGGCGGGCATTCCGCTTCGCATCTTGCACGATGATACCGCCGCGCTGATCGGTTGCGCCCGATATTTGAGACAGATTACCCCCTAGCACCGCGCGTTCCTCCTTTTCCCCGCGCCCGTGCCCTGCCATACTCGGGCACAATCAAAAGCAAAGAGCAGCGGTATGAATGACCTTCTGAGCGGGGCCTCAGGCCCGAGCGATTATGACGCCTCCTCCATCCAGGTCCTTGAGGATATGGAGCATGTGCGCCTGCGCCCCGGCATGTATATCGGCGGCAAGGATGACCGCGCGCTGCATCATATGGTGGCCGAGATCATCGACAACTCCATGGATGAGGCGGTCGCGGGTCACGCCACCTGGATCGAGGTCGAGCTGCACGAAAACGGCCACGTCTCGGTGCGCGACAATGGCCGTGGCATCCCCACCGGTCCGCACCCCAAGGACCCTGAGAAATCAGCGCTCGAAATCATCTTCTGCACCCTGAACGCAGGCGGCAAGTTTTCTGGCGACAGCTATGAAACCTCCGGCGGTTTGCACGGCGTCGGCTCCTCGGTGGTAAACGCGCTCTCCGATCATCTGCGCGTCGAGGTGGCCCGCAACAAAGAACTCTTCGCCATGGAATTCTCGCGCGGCCTGCCCCAGACCAAGCTGGAAAAGATCGGCACCGCCCCGAACCGGCGCGGCACCGCCGTAACCTTTCATCCCGACCCCGACATCTTTGGCTCGCTGCAACTCAAACCCTCGCGCCTGTTCAAAATGGCCCGCTCCAAAGCCTATCTCTTTTCGGGCGTCGAAATCCGCTGGAAAACCGCGATCAATGATGGCGACACCCCGCAGGAGGCGAAATTTCACTTCCCCGGCGGCCTCTCCGACTATCTGTCCGAAACCTTCGCAGGGGCCACCACCTACGCCGATGCGCCCTTCGCCGGATCCGTATCATTCGAGAAATTCAAAGTCCCCGGCAAGGTCGAATGGGCAGTCAACTGGACCCCCGCCCGGGATGGCTTCATCCAAAGCTATTGCAACACCGTGCCCACCCCCGAAGGCGGCACGCATGAGGCCGGGTTCTGGGCCGCGATCCTCAAAGGCATCAAGGCGTATGGCGAGTTGGTGTCGAACAAGAAGGCTGCCACGATCACCCGCGAGGACCTGATGACCGGTGCCGGAGCGCTCGTGTCGTGTTTTATCCGAGAGCCTGAATTCGTCGGCCAAACCAAAGACCGCCTCGCCACGGTCGAGGCCCAGCGCATGGTCGAAAACTCCGTGCGCGATCATTTCGACAACTGGCTCGCGGCAGACACGAAATCGGCGGGCGCGATCCTTGATTTTCTGGTGCTGCGCGCGGAGGAGCGTCTGCGCCGCCGTCAGGAGAAAGAGACGCAGCGCAAGACCGCCACCAAGAAGCTGCGCCTGCCCGGCAAGCTGGTCGATTGCTCGTCAAACACCCGCGAGGGCACGGAGCTTTTCATCGTGGAGGGCGACAGCGCGGGTGGCTCTGCCAAGATGGCGCGCGACCGCAAGACCCAAGCCCTGCTGCCGCTGCGCGGCAAGATCCTCAACGTGCTGGGGGCGGCGTCGTCCAAACTCGGCTCCAACGCGGAAATTTCAGACCTCACGCAGGCGCTTGGCGTGGGCCTCGGGAGCCGCTTCAACATCGACGATCTGCGCTATGACAAGATCATCATCATGACCGACGCGGATGTGGACGGCGCGCATATCGCGGCCCTCCTGATGACGTTCTTTTTCAGCCAGATGCGGCCCATGATCGACACTGGCCACCTCTATCTGGCCTGCCCGCCGCTCTACCGGCTCAGCCAGGGGGCGAAGCGCGTCTACTGCCTCGACGAGGCCGAGCGCGATATGTGGATGGAGAAAGGCCTTGGCGGCAAAGGGAAAATCGACGTGAGCCGCTTCAAAGGCTTGGGCGAGATGGACGCGAAGGACCTCAAGGACACCACGATGAACCCTGCGTCCCGCAAACTCATCCGCGTGACGATCGACGAGGACGAACCGGGCGAGACCGGCGATCTGGTCGAGCGTCTGATGGGCAAAAAGCCGGAACTGCGGTTCCAGTATATTCAGGAAAATGCGCGGTTTGTGGAGGAGTTGGATGTCTGAGGGGGTAACGCTTGAAAAACTTGGCAGACCAACCCGACCTTCAGAAAACCTGAAAATCGCTGTTTATTGCGTCGATCTACACACTCGTTGTCGCCAATGCGGATTTTCAAAGCGGTCAGTTGGACCTATTCGGCCTGAAGATGGGGTTCGATCAAGCTGATTTGGTTGCTTTGGGGCGGCTTAGCGTGCTGTTTCTATTAGTTATCTTCTCACTGCATGCTGTGAGCACACTGTTGGAGATCGCATCCAAACGGCTGAAAAAAACATGAAAAAATGGGAGCAGAGCGCAAAAGCCGAAATTTCTGAAATTGAAGATAAAATTTACAGTAGAAATTACCAGCCTGAACCAGAACCAGAACTGTCGGAGGACGCTTTCCGCGATGGAAAATTTCAACGCAATCTTTCTCTCAGCAAATTTGAGGCGTGGACGCGCATATATTCGATTTCTAAAAGTGCCGTCACCGAATACGCTCTCGTTTTGGCATTCTCTTTCACAGCACTCTGCTAACCAACTCTTGTCAGTCAAATTCTAGCAGTTGTGAAAACACTGTAGGCCAGCCCCCGGCCGCGGGTGGGGGTGAAGCCCCCGCCCATGGGGGCGGTCGGGGGCTGGCCGGGCCGCTTCGCACCCCGACCGACGGAAGAAACCGCTAGATCGAACCAAACCCACAACCCACCAAAACCGCCCAAAATCCACCGCGCAAATTTCCGCCAATGCACCGCGCGCTCAAAGACAACTCTTGCATTATAGCACCTTTACGTCCATATGAGGCCTGCGACCCGACCTCTATCGACCACCTGCTCCTAACGGCTCAGTCACTCGATCTTGCGACGATAAGCCAGGCTGCCGCACCTACGCGGGTAGCAACTATTAGGAGACACTCACATGGCCAATGGCACAGTGAAATGGTTTAATGCCACCAAAGGTTACGGCTTCATTGCCCCCGATGGTGGTGGAAAAGATGTGTTCGTGCACATTTCTGCAGTCGAGCGTGCCGGTCTGACCGGCCTCGCGGATGACCAGAAAGTCACCTTCGACATCGAAGAGGGCCGTGATGCCCGCCAGTCCGCCGCGAACATCGTTCTCGTCTAAGCGACTGTTATCTAATTCGAAAGAGGGCTCCTTCGGGGGCCCTTTTTTATTGCGCCTCGTCTCGCGCCGCCGCGATCAGGTCTGCGACCGCAGGCCCCAGGGCCTCTACGATCCGCGCCACCCCTTCCGCGTTCGGATGGATACCGTCGGGCTGAAAAAACCGTGCGCGCACGTTCTCCTCCCCCGCCAGACCTATGAAGAAATCAGGGGCCAGCGCGGCGCCGTATTCCGCCGCCAGATCGGGATAAATCGCGTCGAATTCCGCCTTGTACGCCGCCCCATAATTGCTTGGCGCGGGCAGGCCCACCAGCAGCACCTCAACCCCCTGAGCGCTTGCTTCTTGCATGATTCTTTCCAAATTCTGGCGCGCCTCCTCTGGCGCAATCCCGCGCAGAAGATCGTTTCCGCCCAGCGCCACGATCATCGCGTCCACCTCGGGCGTCAGGCTCCAAGCGACCTGCGCCGCCCCGCCTGCCGTGGTCTGACCCGACACGCCGCCGTTGATCAAGGTCGCCGGGGTCCCCGCCGCTTCTAGCCATGCCGACAGTTGTGGCACGAACCCCTCCGCCTCGACCAAGCCGTAGCCTTGCGTCAGGCTATCACCCAGCGCCAGAACCGTCACAGGTTCGGCCCATGCGGGGCTGGCCAGCAAAAGAAACCCCGCCGCCACCTTGCCGCGCCAGCCCGCGCCGATATATCCAAGGGTATCCCGCAAACACAGGCGTCCCATGACCTCTCCCCTCATTTCCCTGCAAAATGCACAGCTCTCACTTAGGGCCGGTGCAGGTTTGGTCGAGATTTTGCGCGGGATCACGCTGGATGTCCATGCGGGTGAAACGGTGGGGCTCGTGGGACCTTCCGGCTCGGGAAAATCCTCGCTTTTGATGCTGATGGGCGGGCTCGAGAAGGCAACCGGCGGGGTGGTTATGGCGCTTGGGCAGGATCTTGGTGCGATGAACGAGGATGCGCTGGCGCGGCTCCGCAGGGACAATATGGGCGTGGTGTTTCAGTCGTTCCACCTTATCCCCACCATGACCGCACTCGAGAATGTCGCGACACCTTTGGAACTGGCCGGCGCGCCGGATGCCGAGGCACGCGCGCTGGCCGAATTAGATGCTGTTGGCCTCAGCGCCCGCGCCGGGCACTACCCTGCGCAATTATCGGGCGGCGAGCAGCAGCGCGTGGCCCTCGCCCGCGCCGCCGCCCCACGCCCCAAACTGATCCTCGCGGATGAGCCGACAGGCAATCTCGACACCGCCACCGGGGCCAGCATCATAGAGCTTCTTTTCGGCCTGCGCGAACGGCATGGTGCCACGCTGGTTCTGGTGACCCATGACATGGAGCTTGCGCGCCGCTGTGATCGGGTGATCGCGCTCCGCGATGGACAGATCGCCACTGCGGAGGCTGCATGACCTTGCGCATCGCCGCGCGGCTTGCCCGGCGCGAGCTGCGCGGTGGGCTGGCGGGGTTTCGCATTCTTCTGGGCTGCATCATCCTCGGCGTCGCCGCAATCGCCGCCGTGGGCACGATCCGCGAAAGCATCACCGCGGGGCTGACAGCCGAGGGTGCCGCCCTTCTTGGCGGTGATGCCGAGATTGAGCTGACCTACCGCTTTGCCTCAGATCCCGAGCGCGCATGGATGGACCGCACCGCGCTGGCCGTGTCCGAGGTGGTCGATTTCCGCTCTCTCGCTGTGGCGGGGGATGAGCGCGCGCTGACCCAGGTGAAGGCGGTGGACAATCTCTACCCGCTCATCGGCATGGCGCAGCTGGAGCCTGACATGCCGTTGGACATAGCGCTGGACGGCGCAGAGGGCCTGCCCGGTGCGGTGATGGACCCAGTTCTGATCGCGCGTCTGGACATGGCGCCGGGCGACAGGTTCGCGCTTGGCACGCAGGAGTTCATCCTCATGGCGGCCCTCTCGCGCGAGCCGGACAACGCCACCGGTGGCATCGGCCTTGGCCCACGGACGCTCCTGAGAACCGAGGCGCTGGCCGCGTCCGGCCTGCTACAACCCGGCACGCTTTTCTCGACGCGCTACCGGCTCACCCTGCCGCCCGGCACGGACCTTGCCGCGCTGCAAGCGGAGGCCGAAGCGGCAAGCGAGGCGTCCGGCCTGCGCTGGACCGATGCGCGCAACGGCGCGCCGGGCGTAACGGAATTCGTGAACCGTCTAGGCGCGTTTCTGGTTCTGGTAGGGCTCAGCGGGCTGGCCGTGGGTGGGGTCGGCATCTCGGCGGCGGTGCGCGCCTATCTGGCGCGCAAGACCGAGACCATCGCGATCCTGCGCACGCTTGGCGCCGGACGTGGCACGATCCTTGCCACGTATTTCATGCAGATTGGCGCGCTCTGCGCCCTTGGCCTCGTCATCGGCACGGTGCTGGGCGCGGGTATCCCTGTGCTTCTGGCCCCCCTTCTGGAGGCACGGCTGCCCGTGCCTGCGCGTTTTGCCTTCTATCCCGGCCCCATGCTGGAAGCGGCGGTTTACGGCACTCTGGCGGCCCTCCTCTTCACGCTCATCCCGCTCGCCAAGGTTCAGGACATCCGCGCCGCGCGTCTGTTCCGCGATGGCGGCGCGTCCCAGCGGACATGGCCACCGTTTCCCTTCCTTGTGATCATAGCACTTCTTCTGGTGCTGCTTATCGCCGCTGCGGCGTTCTTTTCGGGCAATCTGATGCTTACGCTTTGGACCGCCGGAGGCATCCTCGGAGCATTGGTCCTGCTTGCTCTGGCTGCGCGCGGGATCACGGCGCTTGCCCGCGCCCTCCGCCCTGCCG
>JBASXE010000537.1:0-6786 GCA_049276875.1 Roseovarius sp.
ACCGGGAAGAGCATCATCACACCGGTGAATGACAGCGCAGCGCCCCCCAGCGTGACCGACCAGAAGATGATCTTCTGACCCGCGTTGAACTTCTTCGCGGGCGGGTGCACGCCCTTCTTCAGCAAGCCACCCCCTTGGGCGATCCATTCCGCATCCACCTTGTTGGGCAGGTTGTGCGACACCCAGACCAGGAACGACAGGATCAGACCCGCCATAAAGGGCCAACCGACATAGTTATGCGCGATCTTGCCCCATGTGGTGATCGTGGAGAACGCACCCTCCCCCAACCATGGCAGGATCATCGTGCGGCCCAGCACAAGGTTCAGACCCGTCAGCGCCAGAACGATGAACGAGCCCGCCATGAGCCAGTGGGCAAAACGCTCAATCGAGGTGAAGCGCAAGATGCGGATACCGGAGAGGCCACCATCGACCTTGATCCGGCCACGGATCAGATAGAAGGCCCCCAGCACGACGACAGCGCCCACCACCGCAAGGATGGTCAGAAAGCGCACCGTGCCGGTATGGGTATCGGCCCAGCCTTTGTTGCCGGGCTTGATCAGACCGGATGACAGCTCATCCGGGATGGAGACGCGGCCGGCGATCTTCTCATCGCCCTGCAATGCTTCAAAGAGCGCATCTTCCGTGACCGACTGCTCGGTCGGGTTGATCTGCTGGGCCTGTGCTGCAGGTGTCAGAGCGAGACCTGCGACGCTAACCATCGCGACCACACCGAGGATTGACGCCAGACGTTGTGCGAAATTTTTCATGTTCATTTTCCTATTTCCCGCTCAGACCGTAATCGAGTCGCCGTAAGCGCTACGCCAGCCCCATGCACCGGAGCCATAGCCGCGTGTCACAACGCGCTCTTTGTAGATTTCGGCAATGATATCACCGTCACCCGCCAAGAGAGACTTGGTCGAACACATCTCGGCGCAGAGCGGCAATTTGCCCTCTGCCAGACGGTTGGAGCCGTATTTGACATACTCGGCTTCGGTCATGTCTGCCTCTGGGCCACCCGCGCAATAGGTGCATTTGTCCATCTTGCCGCGCGTGCCGAAATTGCCGACCTTGGGATATTGCGGCGCGCCGAACGGGCATGCGTAGAAGCAATAGCCACAGCCGATGCAGGTGTCCTTGGAGTGCAGGACGACCGCATCATCGGTGGTATAGAAGCAATCCACAGGGCAGACCGCCGCACAAGGCGCGTCGGTGCAATGCATACAGGCCATCGAAACCGAGCGTTCGCCCGGCAGGCCGTCATTGATGGTCACCACACGGCGCCGGTTGATGCCCCATGGCACCTCGTGCTCGTTCTTACAGGCCGTAACGCAAGCGTTGCACTCGATGCATCGATCCGCGTCACACAGGAATTTCATACGTGCCATTTTCTTGTCCTCCCTTATGCCGCTGTAATCTGGCAAAGTGTGACTTTGCCTTCATGCATGCCAGTTACCGGATCATATCCGTAAGATGTGACCGTGTTGACGCTTTCGCCCAGAACGATGGGGTCGGTGCCTTCGGGATAGTTGCCCCGTTGGTCCTCACCCTGGAACCAGCCCGCGAAGTGGAAGGGCATGAACGCCACCCCCGAAGCCACACGCTCGGTCACAAGGGCTTTCACCCGTGCTTTGCTCTCATTTTCGGGGCCCATGACCCAAACCCAGCCGCCATCAACGATCCCGCGTGCGTCTGCATCACTGGGGTTGATCTCGACGAACATGTCTTGCTGCAATTCCGCAAGCCATGGGTTGGACCGGGTCTCTTCACCGCCGCCTTCATATTCCACGAGCCGCCCGGAGGTCAGCACGATGGGGAAGGTCTCCGCCAGGTTCCGCTCAACGGCGGAGGCCTGCATGGAGAAGCCCACATTGGGGACGCGGAACTGGCGTCCATCCTCGCGGGTCGGATAATCGGCCACCAGATCGGGGCGCGGCGAGTAGATCGGCTCGCGGTGCACCGGGATCGGATCGGGCAGGTTCCACGCAACCGCGCGCGCCTTGCCGTTGCCGAAGGGCACACAGCCGTGCTCGATCGCAACCCGCTGGATACCGCCCGAAAGGTCCAGCGACCAACTGACAGCGGCCATTGCTTCGGGGTCATTGCCGCCGATGCGCTGGATCACCGCAAGCTCGTCTACTGTGAGGTCCGTATCCCAGCCAAGGGTCTGAAGGATGCCGTAGGTAAACTGCGGGTAGCCATCCTCAATCTCCGATCCGACCGGGAAGCTTCCCTCTGCCAGAAGCGTTTCGCCATCGCGGTCCAGACCGAAGCGTGGACGGAATGCCCCGCCCCCGTCTTTGACGGCCACGTTGGGGTTATAAAGGATATGCGTGCCGGGATGGCCAAACTCGGGCGTGCCCCAGCAAGGCCATGGCAGGCCGTAGAAATCACCGCCCACTTCACCCGCATCGGCAGGCGCACGCAGGGTCACCAGATCAAACTTGTCCTGATTGGCCATATGCGCCTTGATCCGCTCGGGGCTCTGGCCCGTGTAACCGGTGGACCAGCCGCCGCGGTTGATCTCGCGCAGGATCGATTCCGGGGTCGGCTCCATGGAGAACTTGCCCTGCACCATCTCGTAGGGTTTGAACATCTCGTCGCCAAAGCCCAGCTTATCTGCCAGACGGTAGATCACCGCATAGTCGTTATCGCTTTCAAAGATGGGCTCCACGACCTTTTCGCCCCATTGCACGGAGCGGTTGGAGGCGGTCCGGCTGCCGGCACACTCGAACTGCGTCGAGATGGGCAGCAGATATGTATTGTTGGGACGGTCATGAAGTGCTGCAAACGTCGTGGGGTGCGGGTCGGCCACGACCAGAAGATCGAGCGCATTCATACCCTTGAGGCTGTCACCCATACGCGGCACGGTGTTACCACCATGGCCGAACACAATCATCGCCTTGATGTTGTCGCGCTGATCAACGTCCTCGGAATCGAGCGTCGCCGCATCGAACCAGCGGGTCGACGGGATACCCGCCATCGACATGTTGGCTTTGCTGTCACGCGCATCGCGCCCGCCTTTGGCAGGCACTGCATCAAAGCGCGAAACGAAGTAATCGTAATCCACGTCCCAGACGCGGCTCCAGTGCTTCCAGCCGCCTTCGGACAGGCCGTAATAGCAAGGCAATGAGCCAATATCGAGGCCGAAATCCGTCGCACCCTGCACGTTGCAGTGGCCGCGGAAGATGTTGGCGCCGGTGCCGTCGGAGCCCACATTGCCGGTGGCCAGCAGCAGGTTGCAATAGGTCCGCACGTTGGCCGTGCCGACCGTATGCTGGGTGCCGCCCATGCACCAGATGAAGGTCGAGGGCTTTTGCGTGGCAAAGGTCTGTGCAACGCGCTTGAGCTCCGCCTCGCCAATGCCGGTGATACGCTCCACCTTCTCGGGCGTGTATTCCTTGAGAGCTTCCTTGACCTGATCCATCCCCCAGACACGCTGGTCGATATAGTCCTGATCCTGCCAGCCATTCTCGAAGATATGCCACATGATACCCCAGATGATGGCGATATCCGTGCCTGGACGCATCCGGATGTAATCGGTCGCGTGGGCCGCTGTGCGGGTGAAACGCGGGTCGATCACGATGACATTGGCGCGGTTTGTCTCTTTGCCCGTCAGAATATGCTGGAGCGAGACAGGGTGCGCTTCGGCCGCGTTCGAGCCCATGAATATGATGGTCTTGGAATTGCGGATGTCATTATAGCTGTTGGTCATGGCGCCGTAGCCCCATGTATTCGCCACGCCCGCCACGGTGGTGGAGTGGCAGATGCGCGCCTGGTGGTCGACGTTGTTCGTGCCCCAGAAAGCCGCAAATTTGCGGAAGAGATACGCGCCCTCGTTCGAGAACTTGGCCGAGCCGAGCAGATACGCGCTGTCCGCGCCATTCTTTTCGCGGATGTCGAGCATCTTGTCGCCGATCTCGTCGATCGCCTGATCCCACGAGATGCGGACCCACTCGCCGTTTTCTTTCTTCATCGGGTATTTTAGGCGGCGATCGCCATGCACGATCTCACGCACCGACGCGCCCTTGGCGCAATGGGTTCCGCGGTTGATCGGGCTGTCCCATGCGGGCTCCTGGCCCACCCAGACGCCGTTTTGAACTTCGGCCTTGACCGTGCAGCCCACCGAGCAGTGGGTGCACATGTTGGTCTTGACCTCAATCGGCTGGCTGAAATCCGTGTTACCCGCTTCGGCTTTGCGCACTGTGCTGGCACCGATGGCGCCAAAGGCTGCAAGGCCACCCACGGCAAGGCCGGAGGTTTTCAGAAAGCTGCGGCGGTCGACCGGTTTGGCCGAGACGTTTTGTGCGAAAGCGGCAAGCCCGCTGCGACGTGCATCCGTTGATCTGCGTTTGACCAGCATGGCTTATGTCCCCTTGTAGTAACGGTTGGTGCGGTAGAAGGCTTCGACATGTTCGGTCTTTTGATAGCGTGCCTTGGTCCGCTCATCGCCGACTTCCTCGGCAAAAGACGGTGTTGCACCGCCCGCCACAACGCCGGTCGCGGCGGTGGCGGCAACGGCACCGAAAAAGCCGCGTCGCCCGATCCCTTTATCTTTCTTCATGCTATCAGCCATGTTGTCCTCCCATTATCATGTGTCCTCCGGGCGTAGCGCCTGCGAAGGGTATTCCTAAAGCCCGCGCACCCCGGCTCCCGAAGCGCGATGCGCGTTTGCCTCAAGGGCAAAAGCGCGTGTTTCGATATCGACAAAAATGCGGCCCACCTCGGCCACGGCGCGGTAGAATCGCGCGCTTGGGGCCACGGCCAGATCGTCAAAGAACTGTGCCGCCCAAGGCTGAAGGTGCCGTGCAAAGAACCCCGCCTCCCCGGCGGCTCCACAGCCCAGCACGCTGGCGTCAAATTCACCCGCCGCAAGGCCGGCCATGACTTCGGCGATAGTCGCAATATGGTCTTCGGGCTCAAAGCGGCCCTCGGCGCGCTCGATCCCCATCATGCCCAGATCCCGGCGCAAATCGGCCAGAGGCCGCTCGTTCAGGAACCCTGTCAGATAAAAAGACGCGTAGGGCAGCAGCTCACCGCGCCCAACCCCTACAAAAACTTCAAAGTATTCGCGGGACACGGTGTCCACATCCGCGCTCGCGGCGGTCTCGGCCAGAACCCGGTAGGCTTGGCCCAATGCCGTGTCATCCCCGGCCAATCCGGCCAGCAAATCCAGCGTGTCGCGATCCGGAGCCTTGAGCAACAGCGCTGAAATGAGAGCCCATTGCTGGGCTCTTAGAACGTCGTGTTCCGATCTGGCTGGCGCGGCATCTGCCGTGCTGGCTGTGGTCACTATCCCACCTCGTCATGTTCTTAAAACCGCGATGCTCATCCAGCGCTAAGAAGTATCATCCCACAATTCTGCGTAGTTGGCAATCATTACCGAATACCACGGCGCACCTCACCGCGCATTTATTCCGGCACGGCACCACCATGACGGCGGGGCGGCGCAAGGCTCGCATGGTTCTGGCGCTCGGAGGGCTCTGCTGGCTCCGCATCCGGCTCAGGCTTGGATTGCTCAGGCCTCTGGGCAGGATCGCTGCGGCGGACGGCGAGAGGCTCGGGCGGCTCGCTTTGGGTATCGCCCTCTGGCCCACTGTAGACCTCAGGGATCTCTGCCGCCTCTCCTTCCACCTCCTCGGCCACTTCGACCTCTTCGGCGTCGCGCCCGCCGATCAGGTCTTTCACCATCTTCGCCACGCTTTGCTCAGACAGCACGCCTCCACCCCCCGGCACGCCGCCCGGCGCATTCCAGTCCCACGCGTAATCCACTGCCGGGTCTGCATAATCACGCACCAGAGGGCTGGCCGTCCACAGCTTGCGCAGCGCCGCGTTCTTCAGATGGGCCGGGACACCGCGCGCCATGAAGGGTGTGATATCCGAACCGACCGTGATTTCATCGAGCGGCGGCAGGGAGGCGATCAGATCCGCATCCACGCTTTCAAGCTCGGGACGCGCGTCCAAATGAAGGTCATCCTCGACCACCTCCTCCGGCACGGCTTCGGCTTCGGCTTCGGCTTGCTCCGCCTGTCGCGCCGCAAGCTTCCTGCGCGACCACGCGCTCAGAAAGCCGCCTCCGCTTTCGTCCTCTTCGCTCATATCTTCCCCTTCGGCGGCAATGTGCCTTTGCCCCGTGTCACCGACCATTTTTCCTCAGGCGGCAAAATTCTCGGCGCGCGCGGGTCCTTGTTGGATGTGGCGGGCACGCGTTTGCGTTTGTGAAACACCTCATCCACATGGTGTGCGGCGATAAATACCTCGATCCGGCGCGCAATCGCAGCGGGCATATCGAGCGCTTCGACAAGGCGTTCAGGGTCGCTTGCCATCGCCTCGCCCTCATAAGGGTCCGCCGTCACCAGCGTCACCGCCCCCGCATCGCATGATACCCATATCGCAGGGCGCGCGGCGCGCAGATTGTCGATGTAATGCGCCGTCTCGCCCGAATGCAGCACCACCGCGTGATCGCCCATATAGTAGGTGCGCACATCCCCTGTCTCAGCCATAAGCGCACCGGGGGTGAGCGCAGGCAGATCCGCCATAAGCGCCGCCGGACGGGTACAGCGCACCGCCCACTTATTCGCGGGCGGATGCGACACGCCAAGCACCGCCACGCGCAGAACCTCCCGCGGCATCAGGCGCGCCCCATCGCAGCGGGCAAAGCACCTGTATCCTCAATCAGAGGCAGGCCCGTCACCAGGTTTTGCGGCTTGAAGCGGATCACGTTGCTGTCGTCGAGCCCCACCAGAAGATAAACTGGCTGCGTGCCCACTTGCGGCAGCACCCCCTCAG
>JBASXE010000538.1:0-1551 GCA_049276875.1 Roseovarius sp.
GGCATCGCGAGTGCGCGCAAAACAGGATGCCCCCAACATGCCCCTGTCGGATATTCAACTCAGGAACCTCAAGCCCAAGGCAAAGCCCTACAAGGTCGGGGATTTCGATGGGCTCTACATGACGGTCACACCGACCGGTTCGCGGCTTTGGCATATGAAGTATCGCATTGCGGGTCGTGAGAAACGCCTGTCTTTCGGCGCCTATCCCGCCGTCAGCCTCGCCCGTGCCCGCCAATTACGGGACGAGGCACGCAGCTTGCTCGCGGAGGGCGGTGATCCTGGCGAGATCAAACAGGAACGCAAGCGCGCTGACCGCGAACGCCGTGGCATCACCTTTGCCTCGCAGGCTGAGGCCTTCATCGACAAGGCCCGCCGCGAGGGCAAGGCGCAAGCGACGATGGACAAAACGGAATGGTTGCTGGGCATGGCAAACGACGCATTCGGCGCACGCCCGATCACCGATATCACGCCGCCGATGATCCTCGACTGCCTGCGCCGCGTGGAGGCCAAAGGTAACTATGAGACCGCCCGCCGGTTGCGATCAAAGATCGGCGCAGTGTTTCGCTATGCCGTGGCCAATGGGGTGGCCGAGACCGACCCGACTTATGCGCTGCGCGGTGCGCTGATTGCGCCAACCGTCACGCCGCGGGCGGCAATCCTTGATCCAGTTGAATTGGGCGGCCTGTTAAGGGCGATCGATGCGTTTCACGGTCAGGCCACAACGCGCATCGGGCTGCAGCTTTTGGCGCTTCTGGTGCAACGCCCCGGCGAATTGCGGCACGCGACATGGGACGAGTTCGATACGGACACGCGGATTTGGACCATCCCAACCGCGCGCATGAAAATGCGCCGTCCGCACCGCGTGCCCCTGGCGGATCAGGCGATCACCTTGCTGGAAGAACTTCGTTACCTGACCGGCAGCGGCACCTATCTGTTCCCCAGCTTGCGATCATGGCAACGCCCGATGAGCGAGAACACCTTGAACGCTGCCTTGCGCCGGATCGGCTATTCTAGCGACGAGATGACAGCGCATGGGTTTCGGGCCAGTTTTTCGACGCTGGCCAACGAAAGCGGGCTTTGGAACCCCGATGCCATCGAGCGCGCACTGGCGCATGTCGAAGGCAACGCAGTGCGCCGCGCCTATGCGCGGGGCGAGCATTGGGACGAACGTGTCAGGCTGGCGGATTGGTGGGCTGGTTATCTCGACAAGTTGCGGGCAAACTAACAATCTGTCTTTCACTTTGTTGCCAAAGCCAGTGAGCAAAAAGAACCAACTCCGCGCTGCTATTCTCCGACGACAATTCGGCACAGTCGTCGAGTGGGTCGCTATGGACCCTGCTCCAAAGCTCACCTCCCACTACCAAGTGGCGCTTGAAGGGCACAAGCAATCGCTTCAGGACGTCCACGATAGGGCAGATGCAATCCTACGACCCCTGACAATATCTGACCTAATTGAACAGTATGGCCATGACGGCATAGCAAGCGGAGATGGTTTGAAGCCCGTTTGGGACCCACTACGCCATCGACTGGCCTTTATCCGCGATTTGAACC
>JBASXE010000539.1:0-2219 GCA_049276875.1 Roseovarius sp.
GGGCTCTTCCTCGGATATGGTGCGCCAGTCCATCCTCATCCTAGAGCATCTTGAACGCCGGATCGGCCAGCGCGGGGCCTGCCTCGGCCTGTGGCATGGGGCGGCCCGTGACGCCCTGCTTGATACCGTGAATCCAGCGTTTGCCCCGTTCGTTGAGCTTGAACCCGTTGGTCATCGAGCGTCCACGTGTCACCAGAATACCGATATCGGCGCCTTCATAGCGATAGTCGCCCGGTTGCAGGATGCGCAGGAAAAACGCCTCGTTCTCGCTCTCGACCGCGCGGCGGTGATAATCGAAACGGTTGTAGTCGATGCTGCCATCCTCGCGCATCCGGTAGATGCCCGTCTCTGGCACGGTCTCGGCGATATCGACGGTATCATCGGTGTGCTTGATGACCATTTGCGACCAGCTGTCGATCATCTGGGGTCCGACCACCGTGCGTTAAGCTCATCCACGTCGAGCGAGAATTTCTTCTTGGAAAACTCCAGCAGGTGGAAGAGGAAAAGGGGCGCGTCCGCGTGTGCGAAGGCCGCGTGATTGGTCATGGATGAACAGCCCGTTATGCGGGGGTTCAGCTCACCCAGCCAGATATCGCCGGTCTTTTTGTCGATCAGGAAATCCAGCTCGAAATAGCCACGATACCCCTCCTTGCGCAGCTGCTCGCCAAATTTGAAGGTCAGCTCGCGCGATTTCTGTCGCACTTTGGGTGGAAAGGCGGTTGAGAAGATTTCATTCCCACACCAGCCGCCGCGATAGGGGGTCAGTTCCTTGAAGCCGACAAGTTCCGTCATCAAGGGCCCAACGATCGTGCCCTCTTTGGTCGCGCAGCCCTCAATGGCAGCCCCTCGGCAATCGATCCGCTTCATGATCTTGATCTCGCCTTCGCCCACGATCTCATGCTCGTGGCGGCGAAAATCAGCCTCGGATTTGATGAAAAACGTCGTGTGGCCGCTATCGCCATAGGCCGATTGCAGGACGAGATCATGGCCCAGATCCGCCTTCTCGCACACCTCGCGCAGGTGGTCATAATCCTTGACCACGCTCAGCGTGTTGGGCACCGATGGCACGCCGGCCTTGTTGCCGATGCGCACGGTCTCGATCTTGTTGTCCATCGACTGACGCAGTTTTGCCTTGGGGAACCACACTTCTGCACCCAGCTCTTTCGAGAGCCGCTCCGTTTCCTGATCAAACATCAAGAACACGAATTTCGGCTTGCCGCCGCGCCGTTTGATCAGGTCGATGACCTCTTTGTGCTGCAACAGATAATTGTTGATATCCTCGATCGACTGAAACTCCGCATGGGGCTGCTCGGAGGGAACGAACGTGTTGGGGTGCTTGCCGTCATAGCAATCTATGTAGCAGATATACTTGAAGTTCTTGCACCATTCATCGAGACCGAGCAGGTTGAAATTGGTGTGGTCAGGGCGCGGGCAATCCTTTGCACCGAGAAGGCCAGATCATCATATTTGCGATGTTCAAACTGCCGCCGCAGCATGTCGAATGCGGGCAGGCCGGGAAAGGCCCAGTAGGCCTCGATCAAGGCCTGCTGTTGCAAAAGTTCGGCGACGGTTTCCTTGGTTTTGTCGGTATCGGCGCCGTCTCTCGGTCGCGAGAGAGCCTCTGTCGTCTCGCGCAGTGCGCTCCAGCGATCGGCGCGTAGCTGCACCGCTGAATAATACTCTGCCATGGACAGCATGATGATCTCCCCGTCTTTTTTGTGGCCCGCAGAGGCGCCGAAGCACCGGGGACTTTTTTTATGTGCTCTCAGGGGGCGAGGGTGCTCGCCTCCTTGGCTGTTGGTCGCTGGTCTGTCGCATGGTCGGTCAGGGCAGGCGGATTCTGGGCAGGCGCATTTTTGGGCGGCGTGCCGGCCAAAACGCGTGGGGTCTGGTTTGGTTCCACGGTTGCGGCGGAAGGCTGCGGCGTGGAGGCGCTTGGCATGTCCACATGCAGGCCCGCACGGCTGCCCTGCTTGGGAATTTCCAAGGGTCCGAGGCGGTGAAGATAGCTGTCCGTGCCGCTGGTGCGATCATAGACCGGGAAATCGGCGGGACGATCTCGGAAGCTTTTGAGCACTTGACCCAGCCCCTTCATGCCGGTCTCACGCTGGCGGCGCACTTGGCTCAGATCCATCTCGATGGGGAACATGTCTTCCTGGCCTGCGGACTGGTGCAGCACGGTGGCGGCAGGATCAATCACGCAGCTTTTGCCCACACCG
>JBASXE010000540.1:0-2449 GCA_049276875.1 Roseovarius sp.
CCGAGCAGGCCAAAGCGGCCGGCATCGACATCAAGGTCGTGCGCGAGCCGAACGATGGCTACTACTCGGATGTCTGGCTGAAAAAGCCGTGGTGCATGGTTCAGTGGGGCGCGCGCCCAACGCCGGACGTGATGTATTCGCTGGCCTACAAGGACGATGCGGCCTGGAACGAGAGCAATTGGCAGAACGCACGCTTCAACGAGCTGCTGCTGATGGCCAAGGCAGAGCTTGACGATGCCAAGCGCGCGGAGATGTATGCGGAAATGGGCCAGATTGCCCGCGACGATGGCGGAACAGTCATTCCGTATTTCCCGAACTTCGTCTATGCCCGCCGCACAAACGTCAAAACCGGCGACAGTCTCGCGGCCAGCTGGCCGATGGACGGCGGCCGCGCCGCCAGCCGTTGGTGGTTCGAAGGCTAAACCAAGATTGGCCCGGCGCAGTCCCCTGCGCCGGGTTTTTTCGCTGCTCTTTGGCGCCCTTCGGGGTGCGCAAGGCCACGATCCAAGCCAGAAAAGCCGGATAACCGGCACGTGCTGGAAAATATCTGTTCTCGTATGCCGACCAACGCGACATAATCAGGCGGCGTCAAGAGAGACAGTAGGAGGGACACATGGGAGATATTCTGGGGCTCGTTGCAAGACGGCTCGGACTGGGATTGGTGATTTTGTTCATCATCTCCGTCATCATCTTTTTCATGGTTGAGCTTTTGCCTGGCGATATCGCCGAGGCGGTGCTTGGCCAAGGTGCAACCGAGGAAAACCTTGCCGCGATGCGCGAGCAGATGGGTCTCAACAAGCCGGCCCTCGTGCGGTATTTTGAATGGCTCAGCGGCGCTGTCCTGCTAGATTTCGGTAGCTCGATCGTGACTCAAGAGCCCGTTATCAGCGTGATTGGCGAGCGTTTTATGAACACGCTCTTCCTTGCGTCTTATGCGGCGGCCATTGCGGTGCCCTTCGCCATCATTCTTGGTGTGATCGTGGCGCTCCTGCGCAACACGATCTTTGACCGTGTGGCGAACGTGGCGACGCTCACATCGATCTCCAGCCCTGAGTTTTTCCTCGGCTACATCCTGATCCTGTTCTTCTCGGTCAAATGGGGCATGTTCCCCGCGATTGCGAGCATCAGTGACGGCATGAGCTTTGGAGAGCTTTTGAACCGCACATTCCTGCCCGCGCTGACGCTGGTGCTTGTGGTTGTGGCGCATATGATGCGTATGACACGGGCCTCGATCATCAATCTTCTGGCCTCGCCCTATATCGAGATGGCGCGCCTCAAGGGGACGCCTCCCTGGAAGGTGATCGTCAAGCACGCATTGCCCAATGCATGGGCGCCGATCATCAACGTGGTTGCGTTGAACCTTGCCTACCTGATCACCGGTGTGGTGCTCGTGGAGGTGGTCTTCGTCTATCCCGGTGTGGGACAGGCACTTGTCGATGCGGTGTCAAAACGGGACTTCCCCGTGGTGCAGGCATGTTGTCTGATCTTCGCGGCGACCTTCATCCTGCTCAATCTCGCGGCCGATGTTGGCGCCATTCTTACCAACCCGCGCCTGCGGCATCCGAAGTAAGGGGATAGACATGAGTGTATTCGTCATTGGCTATTATGCCCTTCTTCTCGCAGCCTCTTGCGCTGCGGCTTATTTCAACCATCGCTCCGCATTCCTGATGCTCTTTTCGCTCACGCTGGTGTCCTTCATCGTCGGCATTGTGGGTGGGTCCGGCGCGCTTTGGGCCATCGCGATCTGCGCAGGGGGGCTTGCTCTTGCGGCTATGGTCTCCTACGCGTTCCGCGAATTCCTGATCGCGATCTCCGGGCACGAGCTCGGTAAGGAACTGCGCACAGCGCCGCTCACCGCGGCGTTCGGGATGTTCGTGATCTTCGTCTATGCGGTTGCGGGCATCTTCGCTCCGTGGATCGCGCCTTATGGCGAGGCCGAGGTCATCACCACGGCGTTTGCACCTGCTGATGAGAACCTGCTTCTGGGGGCCGATCAGCTTGGCCGCGATATGTTCAGCCGTCTCGTGTATGGCACGCGCAACTCGGTGGCCCTCGCGCTCACCGCGACCTGTGCGGCCTTCATCATGGGCGCGGGCGCTGGCCTTCTGGCGGCCACCAAAGGTGGCTGGTTCGATCAGTTCATGGGCCGGTTTGCGGATGTGATCATGTCGATCCCGTCTCTTATCTTCGCCCTGCTCATGTTGTCGATCTTCGGGCCTTCCATGCCCGTCATCATCATCGCGGTGTCGATCATCTATGCTCCGCGCGTCTTCCGCCTCACGCGGGCGGTCGCGGGCAACGTGGTCGTGATGGACTATATCGAGGCGGCAAAGCTGCGCGGCGAAGGGACCGGATACCTTATCCGGCGCGAAATCCTGCCAAACTCGACCGCCCCTCTGGTGGCTGAGTTCGGCTTGGAGTTCTGTTTCGTCTTCCTGCTCGTGGCGGG
>JBASXE010000541.1:0-5800 GCA_049276875.1 Roseovarius sp.
TTTTCTCAGACGCCCGGACAGGCTAGGGCATGAGCACCATGTTGACTGCAAGGGGCGACACGAATGAAAGACGGCACAGAAGCCCCGGTGAATACGGGCAAATTTCAAGACCCCGTGCGTACGGCCAAGGGCGAAAAGCGCGCCACGGTAGCGCTCAGCAACCCCGAGACGCTCTGGTTCAACACCGGCACGCTCTGCAACATCACCTGCGCCAATTGCTACATCGAAAGCTCGCCCGAAAATGATCGTCTGGTCTATTTCACCGATACCGATCTGCGCGACTACCTTGCCCAGATCAAGGACCGCGCATGGCCCATCCGCGAGATCGCCTTCACCGGCGGTGAGCCTTTCATGAACCCCGAGATGAACACAATGGCGCGCAGCGCGCTTGAGGCCGGGTTCGACGTGCTGATTCTTACCAACGCCATGCGCCCCATGATGCGCAAATCCGTGCAGAGCGGGCTTGCGGCGCTGGTGGCGGAGTTCGGCGACCGCCTGACGCTGCGCATCTCCGTCGATCACTACTCTGAGGCGCTTCATGACGAAGAGCGTGGCAAGGGTGCGTTTCAACGCACGCTCGAAGGCATGGACTGGCTCCAGTCCATCGGTGCGCGCATGGCCGTCGCAGGTCGCACCGTCTGGGGCGACAGCGACGCGGCCAGCCGCGCAGGTTATGCCGCCCTCTTTGCCACGCGCGGCTATGCCATCGACGCAAGCAACCCCGCGGAAACGGTGCTTTTCCCCGAGATGGACGAGAGCGTGGACGTGCCCGAAATCACCACCGAATGCTGGAACATATTGGGCAAATCCCCCAATGACGTGATGTGCGCCTCGTCGCGTATGGTCGTCAAACGCAAGGGCGCGGACGCCCCCGCAGTTCTCGCCTGCACCCTGCTGCCATACGCGCCCGAATTCGAGCTGGGTCGAACGCTGGAGGAAGCTGAGTGCGACGTGGCCCTCAACCACCCCCATTGCGCCAAATTCTGCGTCCTCGGCGGGGCCAGCTGCTCCGCGTAAGACCCCGCAATAAAGCTTGCGCCCCCGCTTCTTCTTGCCTCAAATATCCCCGCCGGAGGCACCCAAGCGAGGATACCGCATGCCCATCCATTTCGAGCGACGAGAATTCGACGACCGCCAAGCCCGCGCTGCCGCCGCCCTGCGCGAGACGGGTCTTGATGCGATCCTCCTATTTGCACCTGAAAGCCATCTCTGGCTCACAGGCTATGACACGTTTGGCTTTGCGATGTTTCAAACCATGGTGCTCAGCGCCGATGGCGACATCCACTTGATGACGCGCATGCCCGACCTGCGACAAGCCCGCCACACCTCCACCTTGGCCGAGGATCAGATCACGATCTGGCCCGAACATGAGGGCAGCAACCCTGCCGTGCATCTGAAAGACCTGCTGGAGCGCATGGGTCTCAGCGGCAAGCGCATCGGGTTCGAGAGCCAGACCGCCGGTCTCACCGATTACAATGGCCAACTCCTGCGCGCCGCCCTGCCCGGCCTCACGGATGCCTCAGACCTCATCCGCGCGCTCCGCCGGATCAAATCACCCGCCGAGATCAAAATGCACCGCCGCGCCGCCGCGCTGTCGGATGACGCGCTCGACGCCGCTATCCAGACCACCCATTCCGGGGCGTTCGAGGGTGATATCCTCGCCGCCATGCAAGGGGCTGTCTTCAAGGGCGGCGGCGATTACGCGGGCAATGAGTTCATCCTTGGCTCGGGCCCCGGTGCGCTTTTGTGCCGATATTATTCCGGCCGCCGCACGCTGGATGCCCAGGACCAATTGACCCTTGAGTGGTCCGGCGTCTATGCCCGTTACCACGCCGCCATGATGCGCACCGTGGTGGTGGGCAAACCAAACGCCAGCCAAACCCACATGTTCAATGCCGCCAAAGAGGCCATCGAGGCCTGCGAAGACGCCATCCGCCCCGGTGATCCGATGGGCAACGTGTTTGATGCCCATGCAAAAGTGTTCGACGCGCGCGGTTTGGGCCACGCACGCCTTCAGGCCTGCGGCTACGGTATGGGCGCGGTCTATAACCCGATCTGGGTGGATTTCCCCATGTTCTACGAGGGCAACCCCCTGCCGATGCAGGCAGGTCAGGTGTTTTTTCTGCACATGATTCTGATGGATAGCGACGCCGGCCTTGCCATGACACTCGGCCATTCGGTCCTTGTCACCGGGACCGGCGTGGAACGCCTCTCGCGCCATCCGCTCGTCATGCTCACCGCCTAAGACCAAAGACAGCCCGCAAGGGCTGGATGAGGCTCGGGGGCCGCCCTATATAACACTCATGATCAAGTTTACCCCGATCCTTCTGGCGCTTCTTTACGCCATCGCGATGTATCGCTTCTCCGTCTGGCGCACCACGCGCGAGCTGAACGATAAATCTACCGAGCTGGCGGACCCGAAGCTCAAATCCATGACCGACCGTCTGGCGAAGGCGCTCGATCTGCCGCGCATCCGTGTGCATATCTATGAGATCGACCCTGTAAATGGCCTCGCCGCCCCCGACGGGCGGATTTTCATAACCCGCGGCTTTTACCGCAAATTTCAATCTGGTGAGGTCACTGCCGAGGAGCTGACCAGCGTTATCGCGCATGAGTTGGGTCATGTGGCCTTGGGCCATTCGCGCCGCCGGATGATAGACTTCTCTGGCCAAAACGCCCTGCGCACCGCGCTGGCGATGGTGCTGGGGCGTTTCATTCCGTTTGCCGGGCCATGGATCGCGGGTGCCGTGATGTCCCTTATGGCCGCGCGTCTGTCGCGCGGGGACGAGTATGAGGCCGATGAATACGCCTCCGCACTGATGATCAAGGCCGGGCTGGGCACGGGGCCCCAAAAGTCACTTTTTGCAAAGCTTGAGGCTCTGACCGAACAGCGCGCGGGTGCTGCTCCAGCCTGGCTCCTGAGCCACCCCAAAACAGACGAGCGTATTGCTGCAATCGAAAGACATGAGGCAAAATGGGGATGACGGCCCAAAGCATGTCACGGCACACCTGAGACAGAGGCAGGGCGAAACGCCGCCTAAGGTATCAACGCTGAGGGCGTTTCGAGACAAGCGCGTGAGGCAAGCGCGCCTCAAACCGCCTTAGCCCAAAGCCTTGGCCATCCTCGGCAGGCGCGCTTTTTTCAAAAGCGCCCGCATCTGCCAGTCTTCGCCCGACAGACGGCGCGCCTCGCCCAAGACGCGGGCTCCTACTTCTTTGATGGCGTCAGGCTGCGCCAACCAAATCCCATGCAAGAACGCATCCGGATCAACGCGGCTCAGCCCCTCTTCGGCCAGAATAGAGCGCGGAAAATCCTTGGCGTTGAGCGTGACGATCACATCCGCAGATCCTGCAATGGCCGCCGCCAGAACATGGGTATCCGCCGGATCAGGCAGCCAGAGCCGCGCCTCCAAACTGGGCGGATAGCTGACCACAGCCCCGGGCCATGCAGCTTGCAATAGGGCCGCCTCCCCCGCTGCTTGGGCCGCGCCTGCTGGCCCGAGCTTTTGCGCCGCGCGCACCCATTCAGCGATGATGCGTTCGGACCAGAGCGGAGAAAATGCCCCCATGCGCGCCGCCCCCAGAAGCATTTCGCGCATCACGGTGGGATAGATCACGCACGTGTCGAGCAGGGCCTTCATAGGCGGAAGAACAACGCCTTCAGATAGCCCGTTTCCGCCAGATGCGCATGCATCGGATGGTCAGGCCCCGCAAAGCCCGTATGGATCAACTGCGCCTGCCGCCCCGCCCGGCCAATGCCGCGAATGGAGGCGCGGCGAAACGCATCGAGGTCCACCGCGTGAGAGCAGGAACACAGCACCAGATAACCACCCGCCTCCACCAAGGGCGCGGACAGTCTCGCTGTCCGCTCATAAGCGCGAAGCCCGGCGTCCAGCGCTTTCTTGTTCGGCGCAAATGCGGGCGGATCGCACACCACTAGATCAAACGACGCCTTTTCCTCACCCAGCGCCGTCAACACGTCAAACGCATCCCCCTTGCGGGTCTCAAATCGTGCTTGGCAACCCATCGCCTCGGCTCCGGCCTGCGCGAGGTCCAACGCGGGGGCTGATCCGTCCACGGCCAGAGCAGAGACCGCCCCACCGGCGAGGCTGGCCAATGCAAAACCGCCCACATGGGTGAAAACATCAAGCACACGCGCACCCGGACTGCCCGCCATCATCGGGGCCGCAAGGGCTGCGGCAAAGGCGTGATTGGGGCGTTGATCGTAAAACAGCCCGGTCTTTTGACCGCCGGTCAGATCGGCCATGTAAATGGCCCCGTTTATCGGCACAGGCACGGGGCCTTCAGGGGCCATACCGATCAAGACGCCGCTCTGATCATCCAGGCCTTCAAGACCGCGCGCACGGCCTGCGGCATTCTTCAGCACGTTGGTCACGCCCGTGACGTCCACCAGCACGCGCGCCAGATCGTCAATCATCGCCTCGGCCCATGCCGCATTGGGCTGCACCACCGCCGTGTCACCGAAAAGGTCGATAATCACACCGGGAAGCCCGTCCCCCTCCGCATGAACGAGGCGGTAAAACGGCGCAGGGTAGAGCTGTGCGCGCATCGCATAGGCGCGGGCAAGCTTCGCCTTCAGCCAAGCCGCGTCCACTTGTGCCGCGGGATCAAGGTCCATCACCCGGGCCATGATTCGCGAGTTGGGGTTCACCGAGACGAGGGCTATGGGCGCGCGATTTGCGTCCTCCAGCACGGCCATGGAGCCCGGCTCCAACGCCTTCGTGCGCCTGTCGGTTACAAGTTCATTGTCATAAACCCAAGGAAACCCGTGGCGCAGGGCCCGCGGGGATGTTTTGGGTTTGAGGCGAATAACGGGAAAAGGGGATGGCTGCATGCCACCCCCTTAAAGGCTTTCTTTGCTGCGCGAAAGATCACAGCTCGTTGATCAGGCCCATTATCCCCAGATTGGCGGATTGAAAGCTGCCGGGCTCATTGAGCTCAGCCGCGATCACTTCGGCGAGGTGGCCGGTGATGCGCACCTTCTGGGTCTGGCCGCGCTGTTCGGCCTGAATGGCTTGGGTGCCACCGAAAGCCTTAAGATCAGCCTTGATTTCGCGCGGGGCGGCAATGATGGCTCCGGACACCGGATCCTTCAAAGTCAGGATGAATTCAATGTCATGCACCCCGCCCACAGTGTAGCGCGCCTTTTCGGACAGCGCGTGAAAGCGGGTGATTTCAACCTCAACAGCCACGGGAAGGCCAATGGTCATATCAGCCGTGCCGCGCTCCATTGCGGTCTGCACCAAGGCTTGGACCTGTGCGTGACGGTTGCCGGGCGCGTCGCCGCGCCACACGATATCACCACCGGGATAGTAGCGGTTTTTCTCGGATACTTCGAGCGTCTCGGGCACGGTCACCGTGACGCTTTGCACATCAAGCGCTATCGGGGCCACACGCTCAGGCGCCTCCAACGGCGCGTTGCGCGAAGCGGTGTCTGGTGTGGCGCAGGCCGAAACGGCGAGACCCATCATCATGGCTGCGATCAAACGAAGCGGTTTCATTACGTGATCCTCCTTGGGCGTTCTGCCCTATACTTGCTAAAGAAGATCACGCCAAAATGGGGCGGGTTTTAGACAAAACATCGTTAATCCCAAGGTAAGATCGGGATCGCTTTGGGGCAGTCAGGTGGTGCCAAGGCGCTGGTCGGCGCGGCGCGGTCCTAGCCGCGCGGGCGCGACTTCCAGCCGCCACGGCGGCGCGGACGCGCAGCGGTCTCCTGCCCCTCGCGCAACACTTGCAGCATCGGGTGCCCCTCGGGTGCGGCGGTATCTCGGGTGAG
>JBASXE010000542.1:0-1548 GCA_049276875.1 Roseovarius sp.
CCACATGTCAGCCGTCCTGCCGCCGTAGGAATAGATGATCACCTCGTTGGCTTTGCCGCAGGATTGACGAACGATCTTCTCGCTGGGAAGTCCCAATGCGACCCACAGCTCAAGTTCGCCGCTGAGACTTTTCTGCCAGATGTCTGGCTCGTCATCCGTCGAAAGGCCCCTCGTCATTTCCAGTTGTTCATGGGCATTCAGCGCAAAAGTGAGAATACGCACCATCAACCGTTCATCCGTCTCAGAGGGATGTTTGGCAACGGTTAGTTTGTGAGTCTCGTAATAGTGACGATCCATGTCGGAGACGGACAGCTCAACTTTATAAATAGTGGCTTTTTGCGCCATGATTGTTCCCAGACTTGCGAAGATATGAATGCCTAGTGCGTCTGGTGACGTTGTGAAAGCAGATAACGGAGCTTCTTGACGCTGCAGCCTGGTCCCTCATCGCCGCCATTTGTGCAGAGCATAGCATTTTGTCGACCTGAACATGGGTAAGCAGATCTTCTTGGCGTTTGCGGCAGTTGCGCCGGGCGTCACGAAAAACGTGGCCACCGTTGGGGCACGCAATCTGGCTGGCCTAGTGCTCTGCCTTGATCCTGTGATACCATCACCTATTGCGGTCACTGCGAAACAGGAGCTGCCGCCATGGTGGAACCAGAGACATTCACGTTCCTTGCGGACCTCGCAAAGAACAACCGAAAAGCCTGGATGGACGATCACCGCGCCGATTTCGATGACGCGCGTCGCAATTTCACTGGCATTGCCATGACACTGCACGACTATGCCGATCGTTTTGATCCATCGGTGGCTGACGCGAAGATCAAACCGAAGCAAAGCTATAGTAAATTGTATCAAGAACCGCGCGACCGCGTTGGACGCTCTCTCTATCGTGCGGACGTGGACATTTTTGCCAATGCTGGTCATCCACAGGAGGACTTTGGATACTACCTCCATATCGAGCCAGGAAATTGCTATGCAGGTGCGGCGCTTTTCCAACCATCCAAGGCGGCGCTTGCACGGTTGCGGGCGCGTCTCGTCGATGATCCGGTGGAGCTACAAGGCATTTTGGCAGATCCTGAGTTCAAATCAGTTTTCCCGGACGGCGTGGCGACACGAAGGGAATTGAACGTGGTACCTGATGGGTTTTTAAGCAGCGATCCCGCAGCGCCCTACCTGAAAATGGTTGGGCTGGGATGCCGCAAAGAGATACCGGAAGCTCTCCTGCTTGAAGATGAAGTAATCGACCTGCTGATCGAGATTTTTTGCGCCGCGCGCCCGTTAGTGCGTTTTTTCGATTGAGCGCGATTACGCTGGACCTACCTTCAAGCCAGATCATAAACACCCAGAGCAGCCGTCGGCCAGAACTTCTATCGGCGTAAAGCCGCACGATAAGGCCGCCTAAAGAACGCCTTTGCTCTCTTGGCTTGCCCCTTGCCGCGAAACATATCACGGTCAACCGAACTCGCAAAAACGAGGCGGTGTGGAATGAAGTACCTTATAGGCCTTGGTGTCGTTGCGATGAGTGTGGCCGGTTACTTCCTGCTGGCC
>JBASXE010000543.1:0-1717 GCA_049276875.1 Roseovarius sp.
GTTTCGTGCGGTATTGCGCACGGGTAAGCCGGGGCTGATCTACACTTTGCTGATCGGCCTCACGGCGCCGGGGTTTGTCATGGCGATCACGCTGACCTCGGTGGCGAATGTGGTGTTCATCTTCGCCTCCATCCCGATTTTCGCCAGTATTTTCAGCCGGATATTCCTTGGTGAGCCGATCAGCAAGCGGCTGGTGATAACCATGGCCGCCGTGATGGCGGGCCTTGCCATCATCGCCTATGGCAGCCACGCATCTGCGATCTCGTCTTGGAAGGGCGATCTCATAGCGCTCATCGTCTCGATCAATTTCGCGGGGGCGCTGACGGCCGTCCGTATGGTCAAGGCGACCTCGATGATTCCGGCCATTCCCGTGGCCTATCTGGGCGCGGCCTTCGTGATGTTCTTCTTCGCCGAACCGATGAGCGTGATGCCCGAACAATGGCACCTCGTGATCCCGCATGGCACGCTCATCGCGCTCTCCACATGCCTGCTCACACTGGGCCCGCGCTATATCAGCTCGGCGGAGGTGTCGCTGTTGATCTTGCTGGAATCAGTGCTGGCGCCGCTTCTGGTCTGGGCTGTGATCGGCGAGAATCCGGGCGTATGGGCTTTTGTCGGTGGGGCTGTGGTGATCACTGCGCTGTTCGCGTCCAACCTGATCGCGCTCAGGGCGGGCGCTAGAAGTCGATCTCGACCCCCGGCAGACGCAGCGCCTTGATCATGTCGCGCAACTCCTGACGCGCGGCCACGTTCGAGATGTTGAGCTGTTTGACACCCACATCCTTGAGATCCAGCAAGGTGAGCCCCCGCGGGAAAAGCTCGCGGAAGATCACCCGCTCGTTAAAGCCCGGCCCGGTGCGAAACCCGATCCGCTTGGCGAGGTTTTCCAGCGCCTCGCCCATCTTCTTCTTGTTCACCATGTTCTGCGCGCCAAGACGGTTGCGCAAAACGATCCAGTCGATGGGTTTGAGACCAGCCTGCGCGCGCAGTTGCCGCGCGTTCCAGACCATTTCGGAATAGACGGATGGCTTCAGGATCTTGCGCCCATCCGCGTCGATATGGGCCAGCAGATCGAAGTCGATGAAGCTGTCGTTGAGCGGTGTGACCAGCGTATCGGCAAGGCTATGGGCCACTTGGCTGAGGCGAGTATGCGAGCCGGGGCAATCAATCACGATGAAATCGCTGTCCGGTTCCAGCGCGGCCACAGCCTCGCTCAACCGGCGGTCATAGACATTCTCGCCGGGGCTGAGGCTGGCGTGATCCACCTCGGGAAGGTCGTGGTAATGCGGGCTGGGCAGGGTGACGCCAGACTTGGCCATGAAGGCTTTGCGGTTCTCGACATAGCGCCCGAAGGTTTTCTGGCGCAGATCCAGATCCAGCGCGCTGATCGTGTGCCCCATCCGCGCGAGCGCCGTCGCCACATGCATCGACACGGTCGATTTGCCCGCGCCGCCCTTTTCGTTCCCCACGACAATAATATGCGCCATGCGCCGTTCCCTCGTCCTTGCGCCACGTGTCGAACGCTGCGGGGGCAGAGTATACTGCACTGCGGCAAGAGGAACGACGCGTGATTGGGGTGGGGAAGGGGGGCTGAACCGCCCCGGTTTTACCGGAGACTGTTTAGTTCGTCTCAAGCGACTTTATCGAATGCGTTCATGTTTGCATAGTATGCCTCCTCTGCCTCAGTTGGTGTAATGTATCCGATTGGTTCAAGCAG
>JBASXE010000544.1:0-1905 GCA_049276875.1 Roseovarius sp.
TGGGTCACTTCTCGATGGAAAACCCGGGTCACTTCTCAGTGGAAATTAACACGCAAGGGTCCACTTTCCCACCCGGTCGCGCTACGATGCGGGCTTGCCCCTGGCGCGCCTTCTGGCCTGTTCCGCCAATGGGGAACCGGCTGCGACCGGCGCGGCACTTAAGGCGCTCAAGGCACATTTCTTTTTGTAGGGCAGAACGATGCAGGCAACAGATCTGATGCACCGGCTGCGCTTGGTCGCGGCGGTCGTGAACGCAGCCGGGCAAACGGCCCTGAGCCGGTTCCGCAGCCGCGATTTCACGGTCAGTGCCAAGGGGCGGCAGGATCTTGTATCAGATGTCGACCGCACGACCGAGGCCAGCTTGCGCGACGCGCTGACAAACGCTTTTCCAGACACGACCTTTCTTGGTGAGGAAGGCGGCGGCACGGTGGGAGATCTGGCTTGGGTCGTGGACCCGATCGACGGGACATCAAACTTTGTCCGCGGTATGCCGCACTGGTGCCTGTCTGTTGGCCTTTTGCATCTGGGTCGCCCGGTATTGGGAGTGATTCATGACCCTAACCTAAACGAGACCTTCACCGGGGTGGTGGGCACAGGTGCATGGCTAAATGGCGATCCAATAAGGGTCGGCAGCGCACGCCCCTTGTCGGAAGCGACACTTGGCATTGGCTTCAACCTGAAAGCAGATCGCGCCCGCCATGCCGCCTTGATCGGCAAGCTGATATCGCACGACTGCCTCTATCGTTTCATGGGGTCCGGCGCATTAGGTCTGGCATGGGCGGCTGCGGGGCGGACGGACGGCTTTTGGGAAGAACGCATCATGCCCTGGGACGTCGCCGCCGGGCTGGCCATCGCAGAGGCCGCCGGGGCGCAGGTGTCGGACTACTGGTCGCCCGAATGCTGGGCCGTCGGAAACTCGGTACTGGTGGCAGCACCAGAGCTTGCCCCCGCATTCGCAAATCTTGCTTATTCTTCTGGATGATGCGGACTGCCCGCCGCTGTTCGGAGTGACACAGGCCGATAGCACGACGACGGTCTGTTCTAGATCAGCGCCATCATCCGCTCTTGGGCAGGGCAACCATAGGTTCGCGCCCACACCGATAAGCCTCTGAATTGCGCCGTCGCCATTTCCCCGGTGGACAACCCGGACGACCGTTCGTCGCAGCCGCCTTGGTACGCTCCACTCCATGCCACGAACGGGAGCTGGGCTGGTCCGCGCGAGGCGATCGCGCGGCGCACATGACCGGCAGTCGCCAAGCTCATCGGCAGATAACTGTAGATTTGACCAATAGACGTTCAGGTGCCCGGATCGACAGGGCAGCCTCGATAGCGTGACGAATTTCCGCTTGTCGCCTGCAGCAACTCCCCGACGCTGAGCCTGCGTCTGTCCGCTTTCCGCCCGTTTCGACTTCGGGCCAGTAGGTTGACCCCGCCCTGAAGTTCGCGCCACCCCGCACAACCACGCCGCCTTCGGATGTCTCTGTTTGCACCGAGAGCAGACGAACCCGCTTCAACGGCAGCATAGTGCGGTTTTTGCGGTACTCCGCGCAATCGGCCGCGCCTGGGCCTGGCGGCGGCGGATGGAAGCCGGCGAGGTTGGGACGGTGCGCGAGTTGGCCATCGCCGTGAACCTCGCGGAGCGCCATGTTAGCAGGCAGCTGCGATTGGCTTACCTCGCGCCAGAGGTGCTGAAACGGCTGGTGTTTGGGCGGGAGGTTACAGCTGTGACCGTGATGCAGATGTCCGAGTGTGCGGGATTGCCGTGGAAAGACCAGGCGAGCGTGATTTTTTGAAGTCCAAAGTTGACTTTGTCGCTCAGCAACATGGTGTAGCCATAAATTTACAGCTTATCGGCCAGCCACCACAGAGGCCTTGGTTCAATTGTCTTAGTCACATGAATCTGGC